>NZ_JBWQXL010000002.1:0-436582 GCF_056620565.1 Nostoc sp. LEGE 12454 | reverse complement strand
ATATGATAACTATTTTTTATATAATTAGTATTACATAATACTTGCTTCTCTGTACTCATTTCTTGATGATATCTCCTGTATCACTAGTGGTTCGACCTTTTAGGAAAACTTTTTGGTTTACTGATTAAAGACTTTACAAAGATGGTTTACCTCTTCCTACTATATTTGTTGTAACTCAAAATACCTTACTCCCCCTTAAGTGAGAGTCCACAGATTGTGGCATAATAAGCCGATCGCATCCACTAGTTAGTCATCAATCGTGCAAGATACCGACTCCATCAACGACCTTGCTGCTGCTTTACTACAGCCAGCCGATATCAGCTTTGAACTGCCCGATCCAGAAGATGAACAAATTCTAGAGTCAGATTTTCAACAGCAGCTAGAAATAGCTTGGCAGGTATGCGATCGCTTTGATTTGCAAACTGAAATCTGGCGGGGGCGAATTTTACGGGCGATCCGCGACAGAGAAAAAGTGGGTGGTGACGGACGCGGTACTGGCTTTCTCCGATGGCTAAAAGAGCGGGAAATCAGTAAAAGTCAAGCATACTCCTGGATTCAACTGGCAAATAGTGCCGATACTCTGATTGAAGACGGTAAACTTGACCCCGGATCTGTGAACAACTTCAGTAAACGGGCATTTGTCGAAACCTCCAAAGCAGTCCCAGAAGTGCAACAGATGGTGAGTGAAGCTGCCCAAAAAGGCGATCGCATCACTAGGCGAGAAGTGCGCCAACTTAGCGATGAATGGACAGCCATGTCCTCGGATTTATTACCCGAAGCAGTCAAAGAAAAAGCAGCAGATAACACCCTTCCCCCACGCTACATCGCCCCACTGGTGAAGGAAATGGAAAAACTGCCAGAATCACATCAAAAGTTTATCCAAAAGGAAATAGCTGCCAATCCTGATGTGGATACCCTGAAACAGGTAACTACTGAAGCGCGTAACTTGGCGAAATATCTGAAAGGGGCGGCTCAAGTTCAGGCGCTAACGCAGGAAAATGTTGACATTGAAACAGCTTTAGAAGAAGCGCAAAGAGTCGGCTGTTTGAGCATTGCTGCTGATTTGGTAAATCAAGCATCGCAAATTGAACAAACGATCGCTAAATTGTACATGACTTGGAAACGGATCGGTAATTTAGCAGATCGATTATATGTAGATACTGGCGCAAGTACACCCAACTTGCGATCGCTCCTCACCTGCTTAGAACCTCTGGGTGGTGAAATCATGGAATTGCAACTTAGTGGTGCGACTGAACACACTGTTCGTTTGCAAATTCAGGAGACGAGTTAGGAAGTAGGCATTGCGCTTGACTGCAAAGTTACGAAATATCGCCATATCTCAAATTTTAATGAGCAGCGCAAGATGTAGCGGTGAGCGAGGAATTATGGGGCGTTTCCGTGGGTACTTGAGCAACCAGAACTACGTTCCCATTGGCATCTATAATCCAGCCTTGGGCTTCTACAATTTGAGTAGGTTCATTGACAGAATTAACTTTCTGTGATTTTTCTTCTGTGTTTCGCTGCGCCTGAACAACGCCTCTTTTCAGAATACCGCCAGCACCATTCTGATTCTCTGGAGGAAGCGCAATCCAATCTGCCAGAACTGCATCATCAGCTATCAATGGCTCTGTGGGATCGGCTACTAGTCCTCCACGTCCAGTGGTAATAAATGAATTTCGTGCTATTTTTCCACCAGAACTACAACTAGCAGCGATTTGCTGGGAAGCATCAACCAGATTTACGGGTAATTCCACTAATCCTTTACTGGGGTCAGCATCCGGTGAGTTGATTTGTACTGTACCGTTTAATGAAGGGTTTTGCTGAGAAAACGCCGTGATGTCATTTGTTAAAAGATTATTTGGGTCTTTTTCTACTGGATCAAGCCTCTCTACCTCTGCACGGGTGCGGGGCACAAAACCAAAGATGTTCTTAGCGGTGATTGTGATTTTACCACCTGAGCCAAAGTTGGCGTTAGCGGTGATATCGTTATTTCCAAAAGGAGTGGCGACGAGGAAGCCATTTGGTGCTTTGATGGTGATATTACCCCCTGTTTTATCACCCCCTGCATTAGTGGATATTTGACTGTTGCGGTGCATCAGTAATATGTCTTGCACCTGGAGTGTAATATCACCACCCTGACCTGACTCACTATTAGATGTGAGTTTTCCTTCGTCGAGTCGGATGGAGCGAGCGGTTATATTGAGTTCACCTGTTGAACCTAACTTACTTGCATCCCCCAAGTAAGTTACATTATTTTTTGGAATTTCACTGCTCAGATTGATTGCAGCCCCATCTCGAATAATCAATTTTCCTGTATCAAGTGTCACTTTACCCGCATTTCCTGAACCTTGAGTTCTAGCCCATAAACTGCTGGGAAGCTTTGTTGGTGACATTCCAACTAGCTCGACTTCAGAGGCTTTGATAGTTAAATCACCTGCGTTTCCTGTTGCTGGTTGAAGTTGGTTATATTGGGGAGGTAAACGTACTCCAGTAGATGCTGCTGAGACCTGTGCTCCAGCTTGAATATTCAACTTTTTAGTATTAATCGTTATGTCACCCGCATCTCCGGTAGCAACAGTTTCGCTAAATAAACCACTGGACACAAAATTATTTGGTATGGAATAGCCACCAATCAGTTCTACGGACTCGAGGGCGTTCACAATCAAATTTCCCCCCACGCCCTCGCCGCTTGTAGAAGTGGCTACTTGTGCGCCATCTTGAACAATTAATTTATCAGTATTAATAGTTATATCTTTACCACCTCCGTTACCTGTAGTCTGACTTATCATGCGTATACGATAACCTATTAGTTCTACGGACTTTGCTCGTACCTGGATACTACCCCCACTATTGCCGCTAGCATCTACCTGAGATGGAATTCTAGAACCGTCAGTTCGGGGGATAAGTCGGATATTTTGGAAATTCTGGACATCTTCATATCCCAAACTCCAGCCTTGGTCTATTGGTTTCAGACTTACCAGACTATTGTTAGCGACACTTCCTAGCTCAATTCGTCCCGATGCCGCTGTTAAATTTCCGCCATCCAGCGTTATTTCACCACCTATCAATGCTAAGGTTTTGCCTGGCTGGACTTGTAGACCAACAGGTCGCTTAAAGATATTAGTTGTTTTGCCATCTGGATTTATGGCTTGGGATTGATTGCTGATGGGAGCCGCAGTTGCTCCAAATTGTAAACCAGTGGGAACACTTACTGTCAACAGTGGTAAGGTTTGGGTAGTATCTGTAGCACTAAACTTTGTCCCATCAGTAAAGTTCAGACTACTCGCCGTACTCGCCACAAATGAACCGCCGATTTGTAAAGAAGCATTGGGACCAAAAATAATTCCGTTGGGATTAATTAAAAAGAGGTTAGCTGTGCCGTTAACTTTAAGGATGCCATCAATATTAGAGAAAGACTTACCCGTTACCCGACTAATAATGTTCTGAACATTGCCAAAATATTGAAAGTCAGCCGTACTATCCTTAATTACAGAGAACTCCTTAAAACTATGGAACAGATTGTGTCCATCTTGGGATAGAGTTCCACCTTCAATAATTGTGATGTTGCCTTGTGGTACAATGCGAGAATTCTCAGGTAGAGTTCCATCCGGGGTAATTTGGGCAGTAGCAGAGTTGGCAAAAAAAGTTATTAAACTTACTATTACAACTCCTAGCCCTTGACACCAGTCCCAAAAATTACTCATACTCAGATGTTAATCCCTTTAAAAAACTACCAGATACTTAAGATTATTTGCAAACAACATTTTGATAGAGACACAAGATTTTTGTGCCTCTACTAATTCGTAGTCAAGGGGACAAAGAAAGCAATAACTAACTGAAAATATTCCGATCAATTTAACTGCTCATAACACATATCAGAGATAATGAAATTATAATTTTCTACAATCAATTACGAAAAAAATGTAATTTCTGCAATCGTAGGATTATTTGGGTTTTTCATAAATTGATACAACACCAGTTAAGTTGATAATACTATTACGGTGAACTACAGAAACCTTCTGGGGGACACCAATCTAATTCCACTATCTTATTAGGCCTCTGGAACAGACTTTTTTCTGTAGAGTCTTGAGATTTATGCTTCTCAGAACTATTACTGTTTTCTTGAATTTTATTTAGGTCAATAATGCACTGAAACTTTAGTATTTTTTCTTCTGAAATACCATACTTTTCTAATATTTCCCCAAAATTAGCTTTCTTCAAGTTTTTAATAAATTCTTGCTGGATTTCCTTTTGTAAGTTTTGCAGTGATTCAGAATCAATGGCTGCTTGCTGTGAAGTTTGAGGTTCCATAATTTTTACTTTCCTTGCAGACTGGTAAATGTGTAAAATTCTTTTGCGCTGTACTAAATTAAGGCGTATTTGATTAATACAGTTTGGCAACGAAGGAATTAAGAATATAGAATCTAGAGTGCCATGAAAGCATTAGGTTTCTAACGCTCTTGCGAACTTCGATAATTATGACTTCAGGTTGGCTAGTAATAATTACGCATTGTGTTACAAAACTTCATATATTTCTGCCGGATTTCTTTAAAGGATTGATGAATTTGGCTACTGACCATTGATTGCTCAAGAGGATTGAGTAATTGATACCTCCTCAAGTCTCATACTCTGCTTACGGTTTGGATAAGCCCAGAAGCTTTATTAACGTGAGTTCGACGGTTAGAAAACGGCAGGAGGTAGTGCAGGTAAATCATTTGGGTAAATATCAATCGACGGTTTTTTGGGTAAATTAAGTGTAAGCAGCCAAACCAGCCATCAGATTGACCAAAAAGTTAAACACACTACGATGCCCTTGAGTGTTATATTTGACACATATTTTCAGATGGTGATTGACTGACTCAATTACGACCCGTTTGCGTAAAAGAATTTTATCAATCATGAAAGTACAGAATATTTGTACGATATCGAGGCGAGATACAATAGTAGACTAAGCCCTGACCCTTATTTTTCTGAGATATTTTTAGTCTCGGCGTTTTTTTGTGCCTTTTTTGCTCATTCTCGATTAATCTTAGCGTAGGCGTAGCCCGCACTTCGGCTCCTTTCGACTTCGCTACCTCGGCTCCGCTCGGCACAAGTCAAGGCAAGTCGCTCAGTGACCACCGCAGGCATCGCCTCCGGCGGGCGCTTCGCGCCATCGCGACACCTGCCCAGTTTCTCATGTTTCATATCTAGCAAGCTTTTTGCCGTTTTCTATCCGTCGAACTCACGTTAATAGGCTAAATTCTCTGCAAAGATTTGGGAACACTGAATACTGACGCGGTTATAGCTGACATACAGTTATGAAAATTTCTCACAAACTGGTTGCAAGCTTTGTTGGTGTTTCCTTATTAAGGATTGTAGTTGGTGCGGTTGCGATCGCCAACGATGGTTGTGCGATACCTGAAACAGTGCGATCGCGCATTTTTCATCCTTTTTTTACCACGAAACCCATCGGCAAAGATACTGGTATGGGCCCCATGCCCCATTCCCTTTTTTATAAACTTCATAGAATCTTCAGAAAGAAAAATTTTCAGCGGGGTTCTGAAAGAGCTAAAGTTTTGTTAAGATGCAATTGCTAGCAGTTTCTCAGCGAAATTCACCTATCGGGGTGTGGAGAAATAAAAAGCACAAGCAGCACAAATTTAAAAAGGTGAAGCAATGACCACCTATATTTTTTTCGATGAAGCCCTACGAATGCTGACCAACGCCTATTTGCTCTCAGTAGTACTGCTAATGGCAGCTTCTGGTATAGGTTTGGCGGTAATTGAGACAATAGAAAAGACAGGAGAACGCTAAGTTTACAGATGGCAATGTAGTTCCTGCCAAAAACCTTTGGATACAAGTGTTCGCCGTGAATAAATCCTGGGAACACTAAAGGATGAAAGTCTTATAGCGTTATAGTCCTACCTGTAAATCTACCAAACATACAGGTACGGTAACGCTATTGGGACTCTAACCAAGGAGCTACTACAATGGGTCTATTCGACGCTGTGTTGGGTACAGATAGCCAAACCCAAGCAGCACTCAATCCAGCGGAAGCTTTTGCTGTTATTATATTGACGGCAACTGCATCAGACGGTTATCTTTCTGTTGAGCAAGCAAATTCTATCATTTCTGTGCTGTCTCGGATGAAACTTTTCAAAAGTTATCCCAATGAAATGATGAACAGGCTGTTTGACAAAATTTTGGGCATTCTCCAAGGCGATGGCTTTAATGCTTTGTTTAATGCAGCCAAAGATTCTCTATCTCAAGAGTTGCGGGAAGCAGCCTTTGCAGTAGCCACCGATTTAGTCCTAGCTGAAGGTATTATACCTGAAGAAGAAAAAAACTTCTTAAATGATTTATATCAAGCTTTAGGGGTTTCGAGTGAGATAGCAATACAAATTGTGGAAGTAATCTTGATTAAAAATCGTGCATAGGGCGATCGAACATAACTTGTTATGCCCATTGTCCTTACTTGATTAAACTGTATAAGTAGCTTATAAATAAAGCGTGGCACGGAAGTTAAGCTTCTTTGCCACTATTTTTTGCTTTTATGATTTTGAACTTTAAATTATCAATTGCTTATGCGTTGTTCTGCCACCCTAACCCAACTGGTTGAAGTTATTTTGGCCCATTCTGTAAACTTATCTGAAACTGCTTTAACACAAGTAACTAGCGGTATCCAAACAGATAGCCGTACCTTGAAGCCGGGTGAAGTATTTGTCGCTTTCCGAGGCGATAAGTTTGATGGACATGAATTTGTGCCAACTGCGATCGCAAAGGGGGCAATAGCTGCAATCGTAGATTTTGAATACGAAAATCCGGGATTCCCTGTACTACAAGTAAAAGACACTCTCCAGGCATATCAAAAAATTGGTCGATGGTGGCGCGATCGCTTTAATATTCCTGTAATTGGTGTCACCGGTTCGGTGGGTAAAACTACAACCAAAGAATTGATCGCCGCAGTTTTAGGAACAAACGGACGAGTTCACAAAACTTATGGAAATTACAACAACGAAATCGGTGTTCCGAAAACTCTTTTAGAACTTGGTGCTGAAAATGACTACGCTGTGATTGAAATGGCGATGCGCGGTAGGGGACAAATTGCCGAACTGACGCAAATAGCGCGGCCAACAATTGGAGTAATTACCAATGTGGGGACGGCGCATATTGAGTTACTGGGTTCCGAAGAAGCGATCGCTGAGGCAAAATGTGAGTTGTTAGTCGAAATGCCTACTGATAGTGTGGCAATTCTCAACCACGACAATCCTTTATTAATGGCCACAGCAGCGAAAGTTTGGCAGGGAGAAGTTTTGACTTACGGCTTTTCTGGTGGAGATATTCAAGGGCAGTTAATTGATAACGAGACTGTGGAAGTCGCAGGAATCCAACTACCTCTACCTTTAGCTGGTCGTCATAATGCCACTAATTTCTTGGCAGCTTTAGCGGTGGCAAAGGTTTTAGGGATCGATTGGGCAACCCTCAAATCAGGTGTGGAGGTGGATATGCCCACAGGACGATCGCAGCGATTTACCTTACCCAATGATGTGGTAATCTTAGATGAAACTTATAATGCTGCACCAGAAGCTATGATTGCAGCCTTGCAATTATTGGCAGATACACCTGGAAAGCGGAAAATTGCCGTATTGGGTGCAATGAAAGAATTGGGAGAGCGATCGCAGCAGTTGCACCAACGGGTGGGAGAAACAGTACGTAAGTTGAATTTAGACGGCTTGTTGGTTTTGGTAGATGGAGAAGATGCCGAAGCGATCGCTCTTAGTGCTGAGGGTATTGCATCGGAGTGTTTTGCAACTCATGCCGAATTGGTGGCTAGGTTGAAGACATTTGTGCAAGCAGGCGATCGTTTATTGTTCAAAGCCGCCCATTCTGTAGGACTAGATCGGGTAGTTAATCAACTACGTGCAGAATTTCCCAAATGATACCACTAGAAACCAAACGTCTTAGACTGCGAGACTTTGTAGAATCAGATTGGCAAAAGGTTCATCAATATGCTGCTGATGCTGAAGTTGTGCGTTACTTGACTTTTGGCCCGAATAGCGAAGAAGATACCAAAAACTTTTTGCAAAGAGAGATTTCATTACAAGCGGAAGAACCCCGTCAGCATTTTGCTTTGGCAGTAACTTTAAAACCCCGAAACCAATTAATTGGTATCTGTCGCATATCTATTCAGGACGCTGACAACAAAATAGGCTCTATTGGATACTCTTTCACTAAGGAATTTTGGGGACAAGGATATGCAACTGAAGCTGTAAAAGCAGTTGTATCATTTGGTTTTCAGAAGTTAGGCTTACATCGCATCTTTGCCACTTGTCACCCAGAAAACATTGCCTCAGCAAGAGTTATGCAAAAAATCGGAATGCAGCAGGAAGGGTATTTGCGAGAACACCATTGGATTAAGGGAGAATGGCGAGACTCTTGGCTATATGCCATCCTTGAGCATGAATGGAGAGGTCTAAAATATCACCTATAAACTTCAGTTGGAAAGACTAGGACTGTTACTGTAGCGTCTTTGAAAAAGAATTGCTGCAAAATTAGTCACTAAGCAGGTGATTGCTAGCCACAGCAAGATATAAGTAGGAGCCATTACCACGCCAATCTGGAACCAAGTATATACATGCAGTATCATTACAGAAGCGAAAAAGCTAGCGATTCCAGCAGATTGCCACACTTGATGCGATGGGCGGCGTAACGCCACCAGACTCATCGTTAAAATTGTGACAAGCAAGTTCGCGGGTACAAGAAATGCACAAATACTTATGCAGTTGCCACGAGAGAACTCAGCTAAGGTATTAAAATCGAGCATTAATTTTGTTGGGATAGATGTTGGCTTTTTAAGAATTTAATTTATTTTAAAATAAAGAAATATATATTAAGCTATGAGTGAGTAATCACATTGCAAATATAACATAATTTAAACTATTGAGTTGCCTTTTGATACTACCAATAGTTAGTTAATTATAAAGATTTTAAATAAGTAGGGTGGATATTTTCCACCCTAGCTGAATTAACCTGGTAAAATTACCGTATCGATAACGTGTACCACACCATTATCAGCTTCGATATCTGCTGCTAAGACTGTGGCATTTTTAACTTCAAAACCATCAGAAGAATGAATTTTAATGGGTGAACCTTCCACAGAATTAACCGTACCGAGTTGTGCTAAATCAGCCTGTAGCAGCTTTCCTGAAACGACATGATACTTTAAAATCCGCGTTAGCTGGGGAATATTTTGTAACAGAGTTTGGATAGTCCCCGCTGGTAACTTGGCAAAAGCATCGTCATTTGGTGCAAAGACAGTGAACGGGCCAGGACTTTTTAATGTTTCTACTAAACCAGCAGCTTGTACAGCCGCCACCAGTGTTTTAAACGACTCAGACGTAACTGCAATATCAACAATATCAGCCATATATCTTACCTAAATCTCTGCAAAAGATTTTAAAGGATAATAAACCTATTTTAAGTTTTATTAAACAAATTAAAGGAGGCAGAAGGCAGGAGGCAGGAGGCAGAAGGTTTTTTCACTTATAGGATTCAAACCCCTCCTGAGAAAGAGCCACCAAATTGAAAATTTGGTGGGGGTCTTAAACCCAAGACCCGTTTGGTCACGGCAGGATCAGTTTTCCTCCTGTCTCCTGCCCTCTGCCTCCTGCCTTCTTTGATAAATTTAAAATCAGGTGTTGAATAAACTACACCTAGAGGCGTACCCTCGTCAGACATCACCTTATGATGTTTCTAGGAAAATTCCGTTATATAAAGAAATGTCCGATCGCACGTATGCCATTCTGGGAACTGGAGCATTAGGTGGATTCTATGGCGCCAGGCTGCAAAAAGCTGGGTTGGATGTCCACTTTTTGCTCAAGAGTGATTACGAACAGGTAAACAAATATGGTTTAGTGGTAGAGTCCAAAGACGGCGACTTTACCCTTGGTGAAGTCAATGCCTACAACGACGTAGAAAAAATGCCACAATGCGACGTGGTGGTGGTGGCACTGAAGACGACGCAAAACCATTTATTACCAAAGATGTTGCCACCTGTAGTTAAAGATAATGGGGTGGTGTTGGTATTACAGAATGGACTTGGTATAGAAGAGGAAGTCGCTGAAATTGTTGGTAATGTAACTGTTATCGGTGGATTGTGCTTTTTATGTTCTAACAAAGTGGGGCCAGGGCATATACACCATCTAGACTATGGGCAAATTAACTTCAGTGAATATACCCCTAATTATCAGCCTAGTGGGATAACTGAGAGGATGCAGCAAATTGCTGATGACTTTGAAAGCGCTGGTATCTCAATTGAATTAGCCGAAGATTTACTACTAGCACGCTGGAAAAAGTTGGTGTGGAATATCCCATACAATGGGCTTTCTGTGATTCTCAACGCTAGAACTGATGAATTAATGGCGTATGAGTACACCCGCAAGTTAGTCGAACAATTGATGTATGAAGTAGCGGCGGGGGCAAAAAGTTATGGGCGGATTATTAGCGATCGCTTCATTCAAACAATGCTCGATTATACTGTCAAAATGACGCCTTACCGCCCCAGCATGAAAATTGACTACGACGAACATCGTCCTTTGGAGATAGAAGCAATTTTCGGCAACCCATTACGAAAAGCCCAAGCAGTAGGTGTGGATTTAGTGCAGATTAGCTGCTTATACCATCAGTTAAAGTTTTTAGATGCTAGGGAAAAGTGAGGGAGATGGGGGAGAAAAGAGAGGCAGTGCCTAACTCTTAACTCCTAACTCCTCCAATTTTTAACGCAGGGATTCAAAAATGACTGCTATTGTCATCAAACACAACAGGATAATTCCCAGTGGAAGCAAAAACTGTTGTAAAAGGTACAGCAGTATGGGTATGATTTGTAAAATACCCAAACCACTGGATAAAACGTAAGCGATCGCAATGCCGAATAGCACCAACAAAAAATATTTTAAGGATTTCGAGGCAAAGCGAAATAAAAGCGTATCCTGATTTGCGTCCATAGTTTTACTCACGAAAGTAGCTAATTTTTCGAGCAATGATATTCTTTTTGATTCCCCCTTCCTCCTTAAAAAATCGGCTGTGGGGAATCAAAAGTATTAGTTTTATGATTGGATAATTGCCTTGTTCGTTGAATTATTTAAAGACTGTTGCTGCTTTTGTAGATTGTCTTGCTTTTCATAATTAACTAATAGTTGAAATGAAATAAACAAGCCCAACAACAGGAGCAAAAATGAGCCAAACCCAGAGGAATACTTATTTATTTCTCGTTCAACACCACATTTGAGGCAGACATATCTATTGGGATTACGTGTATCTTGGGCAAAAGGGCACTGATTTTGATTGCAATCATGATGACAATCTTTGTCTAACATCATTGAACCTCCTGTAAAGTAAAGACTTACATACTTAGTTGTAAATACGCTCCACAGAATCTAGTTAGTTAATACCCACTGCCTGTTTAGTAGACACCACTTTCATGAGTAATTAATATGGCACAGTAACAGCTGTGATTTACTAAGCTTGCAGTAGTAGCGCTCTCTAAATCTCTCCTCAACCACCTTTTATTGGCGCTTAACTTAACTTTGCCTGTATTACTTACAAGAGTAATACAACCCCAAAGGCTTTGCAGTCGGATAAAGTAAATTCCCTACCGAGTAGGAAAAAGTATTTTGTAGTATGCCGAGTAGGAAGAAGTAGTAAAAATATCGTTATAATGAATTACAAATGATACATCAAGTTAGCAAATGGGTGTAGAAGAGGCCTTAGAGTTTGTAGATAACTTGGTTTTTCTCAAGACGGGAGAACACTTAGATAAAACTCAAAGGATTATCTTGCGTCATTTGTGGGAGGATGAAAGGCGGACTTACCAAGATATTGCCAACAGCCTTCGTTATACAGAAGCGCATTTAAAATCAGTTGGCGCAGAACTTTGGCATTTACTATCAAAAGTGCTGGGAGTGAAAGTCTCCAAATCTACCTTCCAAGACGTGGTTCAGCGATTTAGAACAACTCAACAGTTACCAAAAATCAGCCAGATTCCCAATTTAGAGGGCAATAGCACTAAACCCCAAGATTTAGATTCTAACTTTGTAGGGCGCGATCGCCAAATAGCCGAACTCCACACCCTTGTCAGTCGGGGAGCAAAAGTTATCCTCATCCAGGGTGAAGGTGGTGTTGGTAAAACAACCTTAGCACGCAAATATTTTAAAACTCAAAAGTTTAATTTTATCCTGGAACTGTGGATGGCCACAGAAATCCAAAACCTCACGCCAGTGGAAAGTGTAGTTGAGGAATGGCTGCGGCGATACTTTAACGAAGAACCAGGATGTGACTTTGGTATCAGCTTAGAACGACTACGGCGCAAACTCCGAGAGCAAACTTCTAAAATTGGGGTGTTTATCGATAATCTAGAAACTGCTCTCGATAAAAATGGCAAGTTTCTAGAATATCGTCGCCCTTATGTTGAGCTATTGAGAGTATTAGCAGATTCGGATGTGCATTCAGTTACTTTAGTAACAAGTCGTGAGCGTTTGCGCGAGTCTAGTGTAGAGGTTAATCTCTATCCACTCGAAGGTTTAGATGATGAAGCATGGCGACAGTTTTTTAGCCGTCGCCACATCAATTGTGATTCTACTATTCTCAGTGAAATGTGCAGTGCTTATGGAGGTAATGCCAAAGCAATGCAAATTCTCCGAGGAGCAATATTGACAGATTTTTATGGTGACATACACGCCTATTGGCAGGAAAACTGTACATATTTATTAATAGAAAGAGAGTTAAAAGATTTAGTCGCCAGTCAATTTACTCGTCTCCAAGAAAATGATTTAGAAGCCTATCGTCTCTTGTGTCGCTTAGGATGCTATCGTTATCAAGATATTACTTCAGTACCTATTGAAGGAGTTTTATGTTTGCTTTGGGATGTACTAGAACCAAAACGTAGAAGTGTAATTAAGGCTCTGCAAGATTTGTCTTTGATAGAAGCTAAAAAAGGCCAATATTGGCTGCACCCAGTAATTCGTGATGAAGCGGTTATTAGGTTAAGGTTAGTCAGTGAGGAATGGGAATTAGTAAACCGAAAAGCCGCAGAATTTTGGACGCAAAAGGTTGAAGTAATCAAAAATATTACAGATGCTTTGACCGCTTTAGAAGCTTATTATCACTATGTAGAAATTAGTGATTTTGAGCAAGCCGGCGATGTAATTTTACAAGGAAGAGGTAATAAGTGGGGTACAGGACTGCCTTTGGGTTCTTGCTTTTACCAACTGGGGCTGCTCCAGAAAAATTTTTCTGTAATTAAAAGGATAATAGATGATGTAAAATCCCAAAAAAGACTAATTAAACTTTATATTATCCTTGGGTATACATATCGAATTATCGGTTGCATTAGAGAAGCTATAGAGTGCTATGAGAAATCAGGAGAAATATTAGAAGAGTTAGATGAAAAGCTAACGAAAATCTCTATTTTGTTCAATACAGGACTTTGCAAGCTGGAATTATGGGAAATAGAAGCTGCCGAAGATTGTTTTAATGCTGTTTGTAGCCTTGCTGAACAAAATAGAAATCTTGATGATTACATGGCATACTCTCAATGCTGTTTAGCTTTGATAAAATCATCCTCTGGTAGTAAACAAGATGCTTTTCATCTTGCTGAACAAGCTTTTTCGGCTATGTCATCATCAACTAGAGTAACTTTATGGGGAATCGGGCATAGTTTAGTAAGTCTCTGCTTAACTTATAAGAATTTAGGTAATATAAAAAAATCCTGTGAGTTTTGCCAACGAGCTATATTTCATGCTGAAGAAAACAATTTTACCCAAATTAAAGCTAAAGCTATAAGTTCTCTAGCTGAACTTTTTCGAGAACAAGGAGAATTTAACAGAGCAATTTTTCATCATTCAGAAGCAATAGAAATTCTTGATAAAATCGGTGCAAAATCAGACTTAGCAGAGGCTTATTATCAGTTGGCATTGACTCATAAAAAAATGAGTGAAATTGCTAAGAGTAGGGAAAGTTTTGTGCAAGCGATCGCACTTTTTAACGAAATGCAAGCACCCAGGCAAGTTGAGAAAGTACAAATAGCAATGGAGTATTTTGAAAAATAATAATAGTGTTTGATTTTAACTGACGATTTTCCGGCTAATAGCCTCTCCAATCTTCATCAGTGTCTCTTCCTCTTCGGCAGTAAATTCGTAGGAAACTGGCTTGGCAATACCCAAAGTACCATGCAATCGACCATTCAGCATCAGCGGCACTGCGATGGAACCTTCTACCTTCGTTTCTTTTGCTGAGGGTCTAGCCACTCCTGATTGGTCGGTTTGCAGATTGCAAATCTGTACGGGTCGCTTGCGTTTAGCAGCGACACCAGCCATCCCTTTGCCAATGGGAATTATCGTCATTTTAAGCAAAAGCAATTCTGGAATGCCCTTGTAAGCCTTGAGGTGCAATAACTGGCTGTCTCGATCTACTAGGGTATGGATGCTACCTGTAGAGCAGTCAAAAGCGGTCAGGATTTCGGTAAGCAGTTGGTTCCAGTCGATGGTAGACCCTTCATTAGTCAAAATAGCAAAAATGGTTTTGGTATCTGAAGTCATAGTCGCAAGAAATAAAGTTTGATCGTAAAGGCAGAAAGTAATTAGAAAAATTCACTTAGCAAAACCAATCTCCCTTTTTCACATAGCGTCAAAAGTCAGGGGAATTTATGGGGCGATCGCACCTGGAGAGGTCTGTTGTCTCCATAATATAAATACAAGGCGTGCGATCATTAGAGGTTTTATGTCCTTAACGCTTGAAGACTTGGAACAAATGCAGCAACAGCATCCCGACTTCCGCATGGAACTAGTCAAGGGTAATATTATTGTTATGAGTCCATCAGGATACGAATCAGATGAAGTCGCAGCCGCGATGATTGCCCAGTTACATAACTGGGTTAGACCGCGCAAACTTGGACGAACAGCAGCCTCTAGCGCCGGTTTCAGGTTGCCTAATTCCGATTTGCGCGCACCGGACGCTTCATTTGTTTTAGCCGAACGCTTGCGTCGTAGCCCGAAGTCTTTTGCTCAATTAGCTCCCGATTTGACTGTAGAGGTGAAGTCCCCTAGCGATAATTTAGAGGATTTGAGAGCCAAAATTCAAGAATTTCTGAGTTTGGGAACTAAGGTAGGAATTTTGCTCAATCCAGATGAGCGGATTGTTGAAGTTTACAACTTTGGACAAGAGGCAATAATACTTCGTGATGGCGATATTTTAACAGTTCCCGATCTGCTCCCAGGATGGGAAGTACCAATTGCAGATTTATGGCCTCCAGAGTTTGACTAGGATAGCGATAAAAGACCCTACAGACTTAGATGGATGGGATTAGAAGTTTATGCGATCGCTTTCAGTACAGATGGCAAAACTTTGATCGGTGGCGATAAGGATAAAATTATCAATATTTGGCAACTACCATAGTGATTTAGTCTCTCATCAACATGAGGGACGGTAGAATATACCTAATTTTCGTAGCTTCAAAAGCCAAACTATGACGATGCATTCCACACTCCAAAGTGCATTTACTAACCGCCGCGTTCTCAAAGCGATCAGCGGTTTAAATAACTTCGATGCCGCTAGCGTCGCTGCTACTGTCAAAGCTGCTGAATTTGGCGGTGCTACTTTTGTCGATATTGCCGCCGATCCCGCTTTAGTCCAACTAGCTAGAAGTTTGACTAATTTACCAATTTGTGTTTCAGCAGTAGAGCCAGATAAATTTGTGCAAGCAGTGGCAGCTGGTGCTGATTTAATTGAAATCGGGAATTTCGATTCCTTCTATGCTCAAGGACGCCGCTTTGAGGCTCCAGAAGTGCTAGCGCTGACTCAGCAAACTCGCGCTCTCCTCCCGGAAATCACCCTATCTGTCACCGTTCCCCACATCCTGGAACTAGATCGACAAGTACAGCTAGCAGAAGAACTGGTAAAAGCTGGAGCCGATATTATCCAAACCGAAGGCGGTACTAGCAGTAACCCAGTTCACCCCGGAACTCTAGGATTAATTGAAAAAGCTGCTCCCACCTTGGCAGCAGCTTTTGAGATTTCCCGTGTAGTTTCAGTGCCAGTATTATGTGCTTCCGGCATTTCTAACGTTACCGCACCATTAGCGATCGCGGCTGGTGCTGCTGGTGTTGGTGTTGGTTCCGCCATCAATCAACTCAATAGCGAAGTCGCCATGATTGCCGCAGTACGCGGCTTAGTAGAAGCCTTAGCGACTGCAAGAGTGCTGACTCAGAAGTAAAAAGTAGGGAGTGGGCATGGGGCATTAAGAAGAGGAAAAGGAGAATTGGGGACAAGAGAAAAGACTTGTTGCAAGTTCTAAGTTTTGTCCCCTTGTCTCCCCTGCCCCTCTGCCCCTTTGCCCCTCTGCTCCCCTGCTCCTCCGCTCTCCTCACCCCAAACAATCCTTCAACGCATAAATCACCTGGTCTTGCTGCTGTTGTGTCAGTTCTGGGAACATAGGCAAGGATATAACCTCATGGCAAGCTTGCTCTGCTATTGGTAAGTCCCCAGTTTCATAGCCCAGACTTTGATAAACTGGCTGCAAATGTAAAGGGTGGGGATAGTAAATCATTGAACTCACGCCCTGTTCTTGCAATTGACTACGCACCCAATCTCGATATTTGGCACTAGAACCATTGCGCCCTTCGCCGGATATGCGAATAGTGTATTGATTCCATACCCCAATACCCCCAGGTAATTCTTGGGGCGGGACAATCCCCGGAACTTGGCTAAGGTACTGATAGTAATAGTTGGCAATATCTCGGCGGCGATCGTTCCAAATATCTAAATAACGTAGCTTAATCTGCAAAATAGCTGCTTGGAGAGCATCCAAGCGGCTATTTACACCTATTTCCTCGTGTAAATATCGAATCTTACTACCATGATCTCTTAGTATTCGCAGTTTAGTAGCGATCGCTGGATCGTTAGTCGTTATTGCTCCACCATCGCCGCAACCACCAAGATTTTTGGTAGGGTAGAAACTAAAGCAACCAATATGTCCAATACTTCCTACTTTTTCATCAGCCCAAATCGCGCCTGTAGACTGAGCGCAATCCTCAATTATTGACAAATTGTGAGACTGAGCGATCGCCATTAATGATGTCATATCCACAGGTTGTCCAAAGAGGTGAACCGGGATAATCGCTTTAGTTTTAGATGTAATCGCCGCCGCGACTTGCTCCACATCTAAATTAAATGTAGTCGCGTCAATATCAACGAAAACAGGCTTTGCACCGACGGCGCTAATCACTTCAGATGTCGCAATAAAGGTAAAAGGCGTTGTAATCACTTCATCGCCTGCACCAATGTCCAAGACTCGTAACGCTAAGTAGAGCGCATCAGTACCAGAATTACAAGCCACACATTCAGTAACGGTATTATAAGCGGCAAATTGTTGTTCAAAGCCTTCGACTAAGGGGCCGCCAATATAGCGGCCAGAAGCTAAAACCTCTAAGACGGCTGCACTTACTTCTGCTTCAATGGTGGTGTATTGCTGCTTGATATCAAAGACAGGGATGGGATTTACACTTTGGATCATGAGTTCTCATTTTATCGGGAGATACAAAGGATGCACTTCGACAGTCAATTTTTGCTGATTGAATTGTTAATCAAAGAGGAGCTACGAAAAGACTATCGCCCAAGATACGCATCTATTAGGGTTTTTACTTAAATTGTGGTGCGGGAAACCACTGCACATTTAATTTACAGATAGTAGGCATACTAAATGTTTGCCATGTTAAGGTCGTACCATTTGGAATTTTGAATTGATGAAAGTGATATATATCAACCAAGATCCAACACATCGGATCAAAGTTCCTTTTGTGTGGACTGCTTGGAGAAGAAAACATTAGGAGATAGAAAACCCATGCAGGATCTGATCGAGCTGGATTTCGTGGATTTAGCTATTGGTGTGGGATTGATGGCGATTGCCATTGGTTTATCTGCCTGGGAAAAATTAGGATTAGAGCTGAACTTAGCCCTTGCTACTGGGAGAACCATCTTACAACTTCTTGTATTGGGATACATTTTAGATTTCATCTTGGCTTTAGACAATGCTTGGGCAGTTTTGGCGCTATTAGCAATAATGCTGACAATTACGGCGATTGTCGCACGAAATCGCATCAGCCAAAAAATTCCTCATCTGTTGCCTTTGGTGTGGGGTGCAATTTTAATTAGTACCGCCGTGACAGTGTTTTACATCAGCTTCTTAATCGTTCAACCAGAGAGATGGTACGAACCACAGTACATAATTCCCCTAGCAGGAATAGTCTTAGGTAATGCTACCAATGCAGCTGCGATCGCAGGCGATCGCCTTGTCAGCACCATTAATTCCAGCCATCTCGAAATAGAAACCCATTTAAGCTTAGGTGCAACTCCAGAGCAAGCAGTTAGCCAGTATCGCAAAGACGCGATCAAAGCCGGATTGATTCCTACTCTCAATCAAATGATACTCATAGGTATGGTCGCAATACCAGGAATTACCACCGGACAGTTATTAGCTGGTGTCAAACCTCTGGATGCTGTATCCTACGAAATTTTGATTATGTTTATGGTTGCTTTTGCTAACTTGTTGACAACAGTTTTAGTCACAAAGGGGTTGTGTCGTCAATTTTTTAATTCCGCCGCGCAGTTGGTGAGATGAAGAGTACTGAGTGCTGAGTGCTGAGTGCTGAGTTGAAAGACATGAGTACTTCTTAATTTACTCAGAACTCAGTGCTGAGTAGGGTGAAGGAATTAATCTACTCCAAAATAAGTATTTCATTTCCTTGTAGGGGCGCATAGCTAGCTGTGCGCCCCTACGAAGTCTCTACACAATTGACATATAAAGTATTTTGGCAGCGCATCTATCCTATGAAGTATTTTATGCAAAGCATAAATAAATATTTATATGGTTATTTAAAAATCATGTGATTTCAGTATTCAAACCTGACGCTGTAAAGCTGAGAACTCAACGTATTGCCGTCTATCGGAGGTAACACAACCAAAAGAGGAATGTCATCATTATGAGATGTACCTTGAGGTAGGGATGTCAAGTAGGTGAAATATTTATTAATATTGTTAATAGATAGTAAATGTAAATTCAGCGTCAGGAATCCGAAAAAATTCCTAATGGCAGGTATTGAGCATCAATCACCAGATTGTTCAGCAACGGAACAGAAGATTATGAAAGATCAAAAACGATCGGACTCTAAAGAATTCGTCGGAAATCTCAAGAATGGGATTTGGCTATTTGGCCTGTCATCCTGGGTATTTGGCATTACCGATCGCAGTATTGCTTCATTTGCAGATGGCTATCTATCTGCTTTGGATTTGACGCAACTATTTACGGCGGCTACATTCTTTGTGGCATGGCTATTTTTGAAACCAACATCCAGAGTTTAAGTTAACCAACTGATTAGTATCCAGTCACTTTTGGCGCTAGTACGATCGAGATTTAGAAAGTTATCCATTTGATGCCATAAGGGGTGCGCGACAGAATGTATAAATTATTTTGCATTGATCGCAATCAAGGTAATTCGTAAAATCTCCGAGTTACCCTGATTTCGAGTTCTTACGGGAGAGAATCAGCATATATACCAAGTTCGCGCAACCTGTGTGCCAGCGGGCAAATTCTGTCGGCGTTAGTAATTTGATTTTGGTGTATCTAAAAAAATTTTTCTAATTTTCCGGAACTGATTATGCTCGCGTGGTAGTCATTATCATCAGATTAGCGATTTATACTGAAACTCTATAACGAACCTCCGGGGAATATAACCCCATTACGGATTAAAAGCCCGGTCTTCATGGCTGGGCTTTTGCCAAGAAATAAAAGAATTGGGGTAACTCTGGAAAATCCCAGAATTACCCCAATTTTTAAAAGTTACGAATTGTTCTTAACTCCTAACTCTTGTAGAGACGCGATTAATCGTGTCTCTACTCCTAACTCCTCATTAAATTAGGCAAACGCTGCGGTTGTCACATCGTTATTCGATAGAATTTCTTGCAACTCTTCAGCGTCTACTGTTTCTTTATCAACCAGCATTTGCGCTATCTCATCTAGAATGTGGCGGTTACGCACCAATACTTCTTTAGCGCGTGTGTAGGCTACATCTACAAGTTTGCGGACTTCTTCATCAATGGCAGCAGCGGTTTCTTCAGAGAAATCACGCTCTGACATGATATCGCGTCCGAGGAACATGTTACCTTGTTGACGACCAAGGGCAACAGGGCCTAAGCGATCGCTCATCCCAAATCGAGTAATCATTTGACGAGCAACACGGGCTACTTGTTGTAAGTCATTAGAAGCACCAGTGGTAACTTCTTCTTCACCAAAGATTAATTCTTCAGCAATCCGACCACCCAAAGCTACAGCCATCTGATTTTCCAGATAAGCGCGGCTGTATAAACCAGTGTCCATCCGGTCTTCGCTGGGGGTAAACCAAGTTAAACCACCTGCGCGGCCGCGAGGGATGATGCTAATTTTTTGTACCGGGTCATAGTCGGGCATCAAAGCACCAACTAAAGCGTGACCAGCTTCGTGATAAGCCACCAAGGTTTTGCGCTTTTCGCTCATTACCCGGTCTTTCTTCTCTGGTCCAGCTAATACGCGATCGATCGCGTCGTTGATTTCATCCATCGAAATTTCAGTCAAATTCCGGCGTGCTGCCAGAATAGCGGCTTCATTCAACAGGTTGGATAAATCTGCGCCAGTAAATCCAGGGGTACGACGGGCGATTTTATCCAAATCCACATCTTTCGCCAAGGTTTTGCCACGGGCGTGTACCTTGAGGATTTCGCTGCGTCCGGCATAGTCGGGACGGTCTACCACAACTTGACGGTCAAAGCGACCAGGACGTAACAGGGCTGCATCTAGGACATCGGGACGGTTGGTAGCAGCAATAATGATGATGCCAGTGTTACCTTCAAAACCATCCATTTCTGTGAGCAACTGGTTGAGGGTTTGTTCCCGCTCATCGTTACCACCACCTAAACCTGCACCCCGTTGACGACCTACGGCGTCAATTTCATCGATGAAGACGATACAAGGAGCATTGGTCTTAGCTTGTTCAAATAAATCGCGGACGCGGGATGCACCCACACCGACGAACATTTCTACAAATTCCGAACCGGAGATTGAGAAGAAGGGTACACCTGCTTCACCAGCTACGGCACGAGCTAGGAGGGTTTTACCTGTACCAGGAGGGCCAACTAACAGCACACCTTTAGGAATTTTTGCACCAACGGCGGTAAAGCGATCGGCGTTTTTCAGAAAGTCTACGACTTCGTTTAATTCCAACTTGGCTTGGTCAATACCAGCAACATCGCCAAATGTCACCTGAGTTTGTGGTTCCATTTGCACTCTGGCTTTGGATTTGCCAAAGTTCATCGCTTGGCTGCCTGGGCCACTTTGAGCGCGACGTAGCAAGAAGAATAAGCCAACCAAAAGCAATACAGGGAAAAATAAGCTGCTCAGTGCCTTAAACCAAAATCCTTCGTCGGTTTGGGGCAAAACAGAAATATCAACGCCTTTAGAAGTCAGAGTATTGATTAAGTCTGGATCGTTGACTAAGGTAACAATCCGTTTCGCTGGGTCATATTTGGGTGTAACCAATGCTGTAGAGCGGTCTGCACTCAAACTGACTTTTTCTACTCTGCCTTGCTGAACTTCTTGAATAAAGCGACTGTATCGCCATGTCTCTCTGCTTTGGGGTTGTTTGTCAAAAAATGCTGTTCCCAGCGCAATTACGACAATAAACAGCAGCGCGTACAGCCCTGCATTTCTCCATCTTTTATTCACTAAGGTCTATCCTCCGGTATTTTTCGCGCAATCGCCTAGCTTCTCTGCTCGGAAAGGTGATTATTAAGATTTATGTTAACTTATCTTAAGATATAACAAATTTGGCGTGGCTGTCATGCTAAAAAAAGCTCCCTTATTAGCTGAAAACTTTGATGGTAGGGATTACATTGTAGCGACCCTGAAGGCAGATGAACTGTATGAATGGGAATAACTTCTACCACACTATTAGTGTAGGCGATCGCTTCAAATGTCTGGACTAACTCGGCACTCCAAGTTTCTTCTCGTGCTGGCTGCTGGTGGTTTTGCAACCAGTTTAAAAGTTGCGATCGCCCAATTCCCGGCAAAATTCCGGCCTTTATTGGCGGCGTGTACCAACTGCGATCGCACCATCCCCAAAGGTTGCCTGTACTGGTTTCTAGCCAATTTCCTTGAGCATCGACTAATATTGCTTCTTGAGCATCTGAGCTAGTTTTTGCCAACCAAGCACTCAAATAATTTCCAGTTTTATGAGAAGGGAGAGAGCGATAAAATTCAGGACTCGCAACTGCACACGAAACACCAGTTTTTTGTTTTTCTATCAAATTTTGTGGTAAAAATCTACCAGTTATCCATTCCCGTCCATCGGGAAAGAGGGTAATTCTGAGAACGGGAAAGTGTGCGAGGAGAATTTGGGCACCTTGACGTAGACGGTTCCAGTCTGGTTGCTGCCAGCCAAAAGTTTGGATTGAGAAAAGTAAGCGATCGCAATGTGCTTGCCAATTAGTTAAATTACTATCTAGGGAGTTCTCATAAACCCGCAATGTTGTAAAAACAGTTGCTCCATAAAGTAAACCCGGATCGTTAATGTTTAATTCTAGGGTTTGAGAGTGAATTAATTTGCCGTCATACCAAAAAATATTATTTGTCACAACCAAATTGCTTATCGTTACAATTCCATTGAAAAGTGATGACTTGTAATGTTCATACGCTGCATGAGATAAAACCTGTGGGCTGCAAATCGCTGAACACCAGAATCCAGACTCAGATGTTTACAATCATGATTTCTGGCATATTCAATTAGCCACTGAAATAACTGTTGGCCATAGCTATGTGACCGTTTCAACTCATCAACAACTAAATCATCAATGTATAAAAACTTTCCCAACGCTAAACAATTAGAAATGCGAAATCCAGCGATCGCTACAGCTTGCTTTTCTACTTCTAAGAATGCAAGTTGATATCCTTCCTTCATTTGATATCGAACTTGTTCTACAAACTTAGCCTGCTCCAGGTGAGGGCGCAACTGAGAAATAACAGTAAAACACCCTAATATTTGAAAGTCAGATTCTGCCAACTGTATTGACATCAGTATTACCTTACTCAATCATCCATGATAAATTTTTAATTTATTGTATAAATAGAATTTTCCACTGCATTTTTACCAACTTATTATGAATAATAATTTAATCTTTAGGTGGAAATATAATTTTATTAGTTCCTTCAGGAGTTGTAACTATTTTTCCTCCTAAAGCTTCGATTTCCTTAATTGCACGTTTTTGAGTTCTTTCATCAGCATGATTATTTAAAACCATTGACCATGTAGAAATTTGAGCATATTTACTATTAGGGTTTCGACTCAGAAATTCAGCAGTTTTTTGGGAAGTATTAGCTATAAGTTGACTCTCTGAATCTGAAAATTTACTCGCCCAGTTTGCCGCTGTTGCAAAAGATTGTTGGGCAGCTTGAGCGTTGCCTAAAAATAATAACTCATCAACTCCTTTAAAACGCCATATATAATAAGACTTTTCGGGAACTGAGGGAGATAGTGATTTTAAGCCTTTCTCTGATAGTGCGATCGCACGTTCTGGCATACCAGCATACAATGAAGTACTAATCGAAAGACTGCGATACGCTGCTAAAAATCGCGGATCGCGTTCTAGAATAACTTCAAAATATTCTGGACTTAAACTATAACCTGTTTTATCCCGAATTTCATCATCTCCAAAGTATTGGAGAAAATTGAGATACACCAAATCTGCGATGAAGTTATCATAACCAAAGCTAGGTGTTTTTTCCAGAAAATTCAGGCGGATATTTTCAGATTTTATTTCTTTTTTTAAAGTTTCTAAAGAGGCAGATTGTTTTCTATTTATTAGTTTTTGCAATTGGGGGAATTGAATCAAGCCAACTCCTAAAATACACATAGAAATTACAAAAGGTGTAGCAAAAGATTGACGAGATAACAACATATTTTCCTTGGCTTTACGATCGCAGTCATATCATTGTATACATAGTGGTATAAGAAAAGTCAGGTCTACTTATGCGTCTAAGCTTTGCTAAGTAAGATAAAAAAGTTGACTTCAATAAACCACTTTTATTATTTAGTGCTTTTTGATACTTTAATTTTATCTTTACTCTGAAATATATTTAGGTGTTCTATGTATAAAAGCAATATCTAATTTATACTGATTGGAACGAAACGTCCAAAAGCTAATTAAATAATTATTTCAGAATCACGCTACTTAGGACAATGGGGAAACCCTACGGTAGTGCTGGATTCACTGGAACGCAGTTCTTCCAAAATCTAAAATGGTATTATTCTTTTTCTAAGATAAATTTGGCTCTAGAAAATCATAACTTTTTTAGTAAAAATTTCTTAAAATATTAAGTTGTTTTGACTTTAATTACTTTTTTTTAGTAAAAGCCTTAAAACTTTTGACATAACCTATAGTTGTATCTTGTTTATATTTAAATCTGTCTGTAACCTCTAAAACATCATGTTGAATAATACTCTTAATGAAAACACAGAAACTAATGGTCAAGCCATAGAAATTTTGGAAAGCAATAGTCAATATATCAAACCAAGTAGTGAATTTAAAATAAAAGTTAAGAAGCTGAATAGTAAAGGAGAAGGATTCAATATTGATGAAATTATTGATGCTATTCAAACAGCAATAGTTGAAGTTATCGAGCTAGAAATTACCACTTGGGTTCCAGAATCATCTACTCACTTAGAAGAACTACAAGGGCAACAACTTGCTCAAACAGGTAATCGAATTCACACTATAATCAATCTAATTGATGGTGATATAACTAATGAAGTTGGTAGTCAATTTGTTGGCAGCGGCCCATATACGGAACTTCGCGAATTTCATCTAACTCAAATCAAAGAAAGTCGTGAAATTATGCAAAAAAATATAGAAAGCTTGCAGAAATTATATGGATTTTTTATAGAAATCATGAAATCTCGTAAAACTTCACAACAATCGCTATCTCGTCCACAGTAATTATTGATATTAATTAATAAGTTCGTAAGCCTAAAATACCTACAGATATAGGAAGTTATCCAAACCTGTAGGTTAATTTGCTTTAAATAAATCAAGGGAATTATGATTATGCCTAACAAAATTCAAGAACAAGCCAAAGATTTGCTAGAGAAAGTAGTCTCATCTGTACATGAATTAGTTGATGATATTACAGCTTTAGAAATAAATACAATGGTTGTAGAGCAAATTACTGGCGCAAAGTTTAATGCTTGGCAAGCGTATGAAGAGATTTATTCAATAAATGACAAAGACTACTTTGATGTCAAAGGAATTCCGAATCCAGACGATTTACCAGAACCAGAAAAAACTCAAGCTCAAGAATTACGCAAGCGTTATACAAGTCTCTTTTCGCAACTTGAAAGAGAATATTTTTATATTCTCCTGGAAAAAAGTAATGAAAGTAGTGAGCCAGACTCCAGAATAATCCAATATCAAGACCGTCTTAAATATCAGGTGGAACATAAAGCGAATATTCTTCCAACTGACGAGGTATACATAAAGTTAGCTCGACCAATATTGCCTGCTCCCACTCCTGTTGCAGATCGAGAAGAAAATAATCTAAAAAGTTTGCAGCAAAGGTGGAAAGAGATTGAAGAACTTTTAAATAATGATAAATTTATTCGTACTTTGCGGAAAATGTCTGAACTAAAAGCGGCACTTAATAGTGGCAATATTACCACCGTAGATATTGATATTATTTATGCTCAAACTGTTATGCAGTTAGATGGAGATATTATCAGTCGTTACCATAAAAAGCTATTTCAATTACCTGAAGGAGATAGAGATTTAATCCTAAAAATACATAATGAAGGGGTAGTTGCTGGAGAGAAACAGTGGCGTGGAACACTAGATTTTCTGATTGGTATTGTACAAAATATCGCCAAATTATCCCGACAATGAACGCTGAGAAAACACACACAGATAATGAACCTGATGTTCAACTCTCTTTCTTTGTACAAATACCTCAAGGTACTCCTATTGAACTTGAAATTAAGGTTGAACCAGGACAGTATACTTTTTATCTAAATAAGACTGTTTTAAAACAAATTGAGGAAGCACGAGAAATAGGCTGCTCTTTATACATTCCACCAAAATTACTAGCTTATCTTTGGTACTACAATTGTTTTAGCGATAATATTTGCTTTAGTATTAACACTACGCTATACACTAAATTAGTAGTTACTAAAAAAAACTTTAAAATATTTGACAATACTTTTATTGTAAATTTTATCAAATTATTCTGGAGTAAATCATTACAAAAAAAATCGAGATTACAGTATGGACTTACTTTTAATTCTTATTATAGAGAAGATACATCAACTTTATATTTTTGGAAAGAACAAGATATTATTTTACAAAGCAATATCTTATTTTATGGCGACATAATTCACAAAATTAGGAGTGATTTTATCCAAAATCCTCAGTGTTTAAATATTGTTTATGTGCATTATTGGCTTATTGAACAAATACTAAGCTGTCTTCGGAGTAAATTAAATCTGCTAGTTTGGGAGATAGCTTCTCTCTTTCCTGCTGGTTTTCTAGTTTACAATCTCCATCCAGCGAATTGGATGCTAGTAATATTTGCTTGGTTAGGGTTAACTATATTATTTGCTATTACTCGCTATATAGTTGTTAATCAACTTCAAAGTCGTACTTCCATAAACTCTAAATTTATAAATAGGTTGATATGGACGCTGATTTGTTTCATCCCTAGTGTTGTCGCTAGTACTAGCTTTAGTAACCTTA
Source organism: Nostoc sp. LEGE 12454 (assembly GCF_056620565.1). Lineage (NCBI taxonomy): Bacteria > Bacillati > Cyanobacteriota > Cyanophyceae > Nostocales > Nostocaceae > Nostoc > Nostoc sp. LEGE 12454. The sequence continues at coordinate 409,744 of NZ_JBWQXL010000002.1, read as the reverse complement.
CTGCCTTATTCTTACCGCTTTTTTCACTTATCACCCCAAAACTTGTAGAGTACATTTTAAGCTTTACATGGGGGCGAGTTGTTAAATTGGTTATGCGTCCCTTATTAAGAAATTTAAATTAAATAAAATCCATTTAACTCTCTTTTTTTCACTATCGCTAGAGTAAAATCTAAAATCCTTACTCAGAATTGAGCTTTGAATATTCTCTCCCGAAAGTGATTAATCAAAATTTAGGAGTCAAAATTCTGAATGGGCTACGCCCCGGTGCGCTAAAAGAATTAGAATAATCTCTGTCTAGCTTTAAGACCTAAATACTGTACTTGACTAACTTGAAATCTGCTGCAATTTAGCCAACTTCTAAAAGGGGTTGGCTTTTTGATAATTTTTACTTTGTCAATATTTGCCAACAATGTTGAGCGATCGCCCAATCTTCTTGAGTATGTATGACTAATACTCTCACTGTTGAGTCAGGTGTGGCAATATCTTTATCGACTGGCTGCTGTTGATTTTTCTCAAGGTCTATTTTCAGTCCGATAAATCCAAAGGCTTCACAGGCGGCTTGGCGAATTTCCGCAGAGTGTTCGCCTACACCTGCTGTGAATACTAAAACATCTAATCCGCCCAAACTAGCAAGCATTGCGCCGATACCAGAACGCAAGCGATGTACGTAGATATCCCACGCCAGTTGAGCGCGGGAATTACCTTGAGCGTAGGCGTAGCCCGTCGTAGACATCGCTTCTCTTACTTCACGCATATCACTAGATACACCCGAAATTCCCTTTAACCCAGAAGCTTTATTTAATAACTCATCCAACTTTTCTACAGAGTAATTGCAGTGCCGCAACAAATAAATCAGAATCCCCGGATCGACTGAACCAGAACGACTACCCATCATCAATCCTTCTACGGGTGTGAATCCCATAGTGGTATCAATACTGCGACCATTTTTAATCGCCGCTAAAGAGCAACCATTACCCAGGTGGCAAATAATTAACCGCTCAGACGCAACATCTTGACCGAGAATTTGGACAGCACGTTGAGAACAGTATTGGTGACTGATGCCATGAAACCCATAGCGGCGAATACCTTGCTCTACCCACTGATATGGGCCGGGATAGATTGCTGCTGCATCGGGTAAAGTGGCGTGAAATCCGGTATCAAACACTGCTACTTGAGTGACATCTTTTAGGATGTTTTCAATTGCTTCTATGCCTTCCACAGCAGCTGGATTATGTTCGGGAGCAAGATTAGACAGACCAGCGATCGCCTTTTTGACATCCTGCGTAATTAACACACTATCTCGATAATCCTCTCCACCATGTACTATCCGATGCCCCACCACATCGATTTCTGACAAGCGATCGATTACCTTGGTTGCACCATGACTAAGTGTATTGAGCATATAGGTGAGATGTGCCTGTGGAGAATTACCAGAGATTGATTCTTGCAGCGTTGCACCCGTAGCAGTTTTCACCTCAATTTCTGCCACACCCCGATCTTGAGTCCAGTTGATTTTCCCTTCCCAAAGGGGTTGGGGTGCTTGACTGGGCAGAGTTTCATCTGCAATTTTATACAGGCAACTCTTTTGGCTGCTCGACCCGGCATTCAGTACCAATATCTTCATAGTGACAACAGAAAAAGACGATTTCCTTTGATCGTGCCACTAATTTTAGCTTCATGCTTAGTACAGTTTTGCGTAAAAGCGTAGGGTTTTTAATGCAAGCTGACGCATTAACAAGGCCGCCCATTGCATTAACAATACAAGCTGACGTATTAACAAGGCCGCCCATTGCATTAACAATACAAGCTGACGCATTAACAAGGCCGCCCATTGCATTAACAATGCAAGCTGACGTATTAACAAGGCCGCCCATTGCATTAACAATGCAAGCTGACGCATTAACAAGGCCGCCCATTGCATTAACAATGCACGGTATTGCTTTTCATAAATTTGCTATAAATTAATGAATGAAATTCTGTACTTAGTTTTCTCACGGTAAAACAAGGCTTTGAAGCTTCTAAATTTCAGAGACTTGGAACTAGGAAGCGAGGAGAAGTGGCTTGCTCAGTCATCATTTCGTAGGTTGATTGGGCGGATGTCGCGGATCTTAAGGGTTCTTTTGCCTGCATTATCGTCGTCATCAATTGTTACCAAGGATTTCACGACCGTATGGTTTGCATTTCCACCAGTCACGGTGACAACAAATGCTGAGTAACTGTTAGTGTTTGTGCCACAACCACTTCGGTCATGGAAGGTTTGATTCCATTCACCAATATGGACACCCTCGCCTCGTGGTTCATCACCACTTTGTTTAATTTCATTGAGGAGAGCTACTTTCAGAAGAGAAAGCTTTGATTTTTTATTAGCAAGCATAAGTTTAAGAAACTTATCGCGATTTACATTGTCAAGATTGTTGCCGTTGCTGCATTTATCTTCGTAGTTGGCCTCAGCTGAATTCGGACTGGTCATCACCAGTGCTGGGATCTTGCGAGACTGAGCGGCGTACCCACTTGTTGTCGCTAGTGCGAGAACACATAAAGTTAAAGTAAAAAAATCAAAGCGCATTCAATTCTCCGAGCGTGACATTAGTGTGTCCAATCAAGATTAACTGCAACGGACACTAAAGGAGAGGGCTTGCTCAGTAGGCGTATGCAGCAAAGGGGTGAAATGAGCGCCAACAGTATCTGATGATACTTGTACTTCTAATAGGGAAGTTTAGGCAACTTAACGATAAAGCTTGTCCCCTTGCCCTGGGCACTTTCAACTTCAATCGTCCCCTGATGTGCCTCAATAATACTCTTTGCTAAAAATAATCCTAATCCCCATCCTGTTTGATCCCCAGCAGAGATGGTTCGACGAAATTGTTGAAATAAGATTGATTGAGCGTCTGAAGAGATCGGATTACCCTCATTGTGGATAGTGAGGCTGATCTGCGTTTCAATTTGCTCAAGCGTGAGTGTAATTGGCGTATCAGGAGCACCATACTTCACGGCGTTAATAGCTAAGTTTTCAATTACCCGTTGTATCTCTTTACGGCTGCAATTGCTCCTGATAGCAGTATCACAAACTACAACAAACCGCTCTCCATAAGCAAAGTTCAAATCTTCTACTACGTCCTGAACAAGGCTGTCTAAACTGCATTCTTCAAATTCAAACTTTAAGCTCTGCCCTGCCCGCAGCTGACTAGCATCGAGCAGATTTTGAATCATCGAATTCAAACGCTCGACTGCTTTTAGCATTTTCGCTGCGATATTCGCATGGGTGTCTCCTTGTTCAAGTCGACGTAGAGTCAGGTGAATACCCATTTTTATAACATTGAGTGGGCCTCTGAGATCGTGAGTCAGTGTCACCATAAATAACTCTTGAATATCTCGCAACGTCTGGGAAAATTGAGTCGCTGCATCATTAACAGCTTGCTCGATGGAATCGATAATAATATCTCGTTCCCTTACCTCTAAAGCCGCTTCTTCTTCTAAAATTTCAAATATGACCTGACGGAGAATGTGGTACTCAAAAATGAGTTGAGTCATTGAGTAGTCGGCAAAACCTGCCCGCTCATGTCCATGCTTTTTCCCAATCCGAGTGCTTTCTAGCTTATCGGTTTTTATTCTGGCTGGTGTCCTTTCAATCTTCGTTGACAATTCATCCACCAATTGGTTTAGATACTCAGGTAGGGAATTTTGTAGCAGAAGAGAGTCCTGATGCATTGATGCACCGACTTCATCACGCGCCCGCTCCTCCCACCTCTGCATAATTCTTTCAACATTTTGGTTAAGACGGTTAGACACTTGATTATTAGACATAGATTGCAAAAGCATCAAAACTAGCAAACAGTCAGCTTTAAACTGCTTGATATTGCACGCAACTGTGTTGTGATGTCAAGTGGTTCTTAGAAAAGTCAGCCTATGCTGCTGTTGCTGGGGATCATGACCATTGGCGATTACCTACAGTAAACTGCGCCAACGCGAACTTCGGGATGTAGCCCATCGCAAAGTAAGTCTACACCAAACCATTCGTAGCATAAAGGAAACCCCCAACTGAAATCGTTATACTAACTGTGGGAGGCTGTTTATCTATCCAGCCAGATTCCATAGTTGTATTTTTTTATAGCTTGTTGCACTATGTCCTTCTTCAAAACCCCGCTAATTGGTTTAAAAGCTGACTCATTTCGTCATCCATTAGACCTGGAAGCTACCAGAGCGCTCAAGCAGATACCAGGCATAGATATGTTGGTGCGAAATTGGCTTGGGCCAATGGCAGAGCAGGTTTTCTATGTGGAAAATATTGCCTCTAGCATTTTGGTGGGTGAAAAGCAACTACCCGATTTATACAAGCTGTTGTTAGATGCCTGTAAAATCCTGGATATAGATCCTCCCCAGTTGTACGTCCGGCAACATCCGGCTCCCAATGCCTATACTTTTGCTGTACGGGGTAAGCAGCCTTTTGTTGTGCTACATACTTCCCTGATTGATATTCTTACACCAGAGGAAATACAGGCAGTAATCGCCCATGAGTTGGGGCATCTCAAGTGTGACCATAGCGTTTACTTGACTCCTGTAAATTTACTAATATTAGCTGCGGCGATTGTGCCCAATGTCGGTACAATCGTTGCTCAAGCCATACAGGCGCAACTTTTGGAATGGGTACGTTGTGCTGAGTTTACCTGCGATCGCGCCGCATTACTAGCAACTCAAGACCCGAAAGTGGTCATGTCCGTGTTGATGAAGTTGGCTGGTGGTTCTCCTACCTTAGCGCCCCAACTGAATCTCGATGCCTTTGTTGCCCAAGCCCGCGCTTACGATGATATCAGCAAGACAGAACTGGGTGAAATGGTCAAAGCTGCCCGTACAGCCCAATTAACCCATCCAGTGCCAGTACTGCGGGCGCGAGAAATTGACCGTTGGGCAAGCAGCACTGAATATCAAACTCTGTTGCACAGTCACGGTCTGAAGTCTACTAATAATGAAGTTGCACCCAAAGGTGGATGGCGCAATTGGTAGAGCTACTTTTCACAACCGCTTTTTTCGCCATATAAGCGCAAAATTTTGAATAAATCGTGAGAAGCGATCGCTAAAGTGCGATCGCTTCCCCTTTTTATCCAAAAACGCAAACTTTTCCTACACTACATATCCCTTTTGTCAACTAGAAGCTTTCACCGCTGCTTCTGCTTGGGAATGTAACAACAAACCGTATTCCAAACCTTCTACCACTGCTTGATAGGAAGCCGCCAAAATATTGGTGGAAACCCCTACCGTTGTCCAGCGCTGACGACCATTGCCTGATTCTACCAACACACGGGTTTTTGCCGCAGTGCCCGTATGTCCGTTGAGAATTCGCACTTTATAATCTGTCAAATCAAAGGTTGCAATCTGAGGATAAAAGTTCACCAAAGCCTTGCGTAAAGCTGCATCCAAAGCTGCAACGGGCCCGTTACCTTCCGCCGCCTCCAAAATATTTTTCCCGTCAACAGCGACTTTGACTGTAGCTAAGGCATTGCTAGTTTCTTTCCCCTCAATCAAGTCACAGTGGACTTGAAAACCTTTGACTTCAAAAAACTTCTGGCGATCTCCTAAAGCTTCGTGCATCAACAGTACAAAACTGGCCTCTGCTGCTTCAAATTGAAATCCTTCACTCTCCAAATCTTTGAGGCGCTGGAGAATTTCCCTAGCCTCTGCTTTTTGTTGATCCAATTCAATCCCAAAACTGCGGGCTTTGGCTAAAACATTGCTCAGTCCAGACTGTTCCGAAATCACAATGCGGCGACGATTCCCGACTTGTTCCGGCTGAATGTGTTCGTAAGTCAGAGGATTACGTTCCACCGCTGATACATGAATACCGCCCTTGTGGGCAAAAGCCGAACGTCCCACAAAGGGAGCGTGTTCATCTGGCGCCAGGTTGACAACCTCACTCACAAAACGACTAGCTTCTGTAAGTTGTGTGAGCTGGTCTTCTGTGATACAACTGTAACCCGCCTTCAGTTGTAAATTGGGAATTAACGAACAGAGGTTAGCATTACCGCAACGTTCACCATAACCATTAATTGTGCCCTGTACCATCTTTGCCCCTGCCATCACGGCGGCTATTGCGTTAGCAACCGCCATTTCCGAATCGTTATGAGTATGAATTCCAATTTGCGGGATTGTCCTTTGTCCTACCCTGCGGGAAGCCGCTGGCGCGTCTATGTCCTTGGTCATTGGTTCTTGACAAATGACGCCAGTTGCTTCAACGGAGGGAACCTCCGCAACGCACTGGCTCACTAATGACAAATGACTAATGACATCTTGAACAATTTGGCTAATTTCATGAGGTAAAGTGCCACCATTGGTATCACAGAGGACTAGCCATTCAGCACCAGAGGCGATCGCAGCCTCTAATGTCTGTAAAGCATAATCTCGATTGTGCTTATAGCCATCAAACCAATGTTCGGCATCGTAGATAATGCGACGACCTTGAGAACGGAGGTACTCAATTGTGTCGCGAATCATCGCCAAATTTTCTTCTAATGTCGTCTTGAGTCCGGTTGTTACGTGTAAATCCCAAGACTTGCCAAAAATCGTTACCCAGCGAGTTCCCGCAGCCAAAATATCCTGTAGCATCGGTTCGGTGGCGGCAGTGGAATTGGGGCGTCGAGTTGAGCAAAAAGCAACAATTTCAGCTTGTTTGAGCGGATCTTCTTGAAGTTGCCAGAAAAATTGTACATCCTTGGGATTGGCACCAGGCCAACCACCTTCAATAAAGGGAATACCCAGTTGATCGAGTCTACGGGCAATGCGTAACTTATCTTCTATCGATACAGATAGCCCCTCGCGCTGAGTGCCATCCCGTAATGTAGTGTCATAGAGCCAAAGTTGAGGTGAGGAATTTGTGGTCATAAAACTGGGACCGACGAGACAACTTTCGAGGCAATGTGTCAATATACAACAAAAAGCCAGTTTGGCAATTTAAAAATGCCTAAAGTAATAGCTGAAGGTAAAACAATTGATTGCGAGCATGGAAGCAATCTGCGCAAGATTTTGCTGCAAAATGGTATTGACCTCTACAATGACGGTGCTAAGGTAATAAACTGTCGGGGCATTGGCAGTTGCGGTACCTGCGCGGTTAAGGTAGAGGGCAAAGTCTCAGCAGCGAACTGGCGCGATCGAGCGCGGCGTTCGCTTCCTCCCGATTCTCCTACAACAGACTTACGTTTAGCCTGTCAAACTCAGGTTTTAGGCGATGTGAAAGTGACAAAGTTTGATGGATTTTGGGGACAAGGTTCTCGAATAGTGTGGACACCAAAAGGTTAAAAAGGAGTTAAGACAAGATGGGTAGATGGACACCTTTAATTTTAATGGCTGGCGGTTTAGCCATTCTGCTTGGTACATTACTGGGCATCAACTTTCCGATGGGCGTACAAACTGCTAATGCTCCCAGTGACAAGAAATCAGAAGTCCTGCCAGCTAATATCAATGTTAATGGCAGTGGTGGCAGCAATAATGAAGAAACTGCAACAGAAGGAAATCAAACAACTCAAACAAACGAAAACAGGCGTGGTATTGTAGCCCCAAGACCTGACAACAGGAGTAACGTTGCCCAGAATTCTGGCGATGACTCAACTGACAGTACAACAGACGGTAATACAAATTCTTCAGAAACAAGCACACCATCTAGCGATACAAATCAAAGTAACGAACCAATTCGCGCCTTGTGGTAACGATCAGATCCGTCTTCAGACCCGTCTTTAGTTACAAGTTATAAGTTATAAGTTATGAGTTATGAGTTATTAGTTATGTACTAATGATAAATGACAGATGACTAATGACTAATGACTAATGATTAGTGAGACTGTGATTATTGGTGGCGGCGTTATTGGTTTAGCGATCGCCATTGAACTAAAATTGCGCGGGACAAACGTCACCGTGCTTTGTCGTGACTTCCAGGCTGCTGCTACCCACGCCGCCGCCGGGATGTTGGCACCAGATGCGGAAAACATCGCTAATGAGGCAATGCGTTCCTTGTGTTGGCGATCGCGTGCCTTATATCCCGACTGGACGCGCAAATTAGAAGAACTAACCGGCTTAAATACTGGCTACCGTGCCTGTGGTATCCTTGCACCCGTCTTTGAAGAGGCAGGGGGGCAGGGGGGCAGGGGAGCAGGGGAGCAGGGGAGCAGAGGGGAAAGTCTTTCCTCCTCATCTCCCTCATCCCCGGCTTATTGGTTAAACAAAGAGGCAATTCATCAATATCAGCCAGGATTGGGAGCAGAGGTAGTTGGCGGCTGGTGGTATCCTGAAGATGCACAAGTTGATAATAAAGCTCTAGCTCACGTATTGCGGACGGCGGCTGAGTCTGTTGGTGTTGAACTCAGAGACGGCATTACAGTAGAAGGATTTTTACAGCAGCAGGGACAAGTGGTTGGGGTGCAAACCAATGCTGGAATAATTCGTGCCGCGCACTATGTTTTAGCTTCAGGTGCTTGGTCGAATGAATTGTTACCGCTACCCGTGCTACCTAGAAAAGGACAAATGCTGAGTGTGCGGATACCAGAAGTTTCGCCGGAATTGCCCTTGAAGCGGGTTTTGTTTGGGCAGGATATTTATATCGTACCAAGACGCGATCGCCTGGTTATTGGCGCAACCAGTGAAGACGTTGGCTTTATGCCCAACAATACTCCAGAAGGTATTCAAAAATTACTACAAGCTGCCATCCGCCTGTATCCCCAATTAAAGCATTATCCCATCCAGGAATTTTGGTGGGGATTTCGCCCAACCACCCCTGACGAATTACCCATTTTGGGCATTAGCCACTGTCAAAATTTAACCTTAGCTACGGGTCATTACCGCAACGGAATTTTACTTGCGCCCGTAACCGCCGCTTTGATTGCCGATTTAATCTTAGAACAAAAGTCTGACCCCCTACTTGCTGATTTTCACTATTCGCGCTTCCAGTCCAAGTCATCTACCTCCACCCTAATGCTGACTCACTCTGCCAATTTCTCTAACGGACATCACTCTGCTATATCCCCACTCCCCACAGACGCGATTAATCGCGTCTCTACCGATTCCCCACTAATTATCGCTGGCAAAACCTTCCAATCCCGCTTGATGACGGGAACTGGTAAGTATCGCAGTATTGAGGAAATGCAGCAAAGCGTCGCCGCCAGCGATTGCCAGATTGTCACCGTAGCAGTACGACGGGTACAAACCAAGGCTCCGGGACATGAAGGTTTAGCTGAAGCCTTGGATTGGACGAAAATCTGGATGTTACCCAATACCGCAGGTTGTCAAACTGCTGAAGAGGCGATTCGAGTGGCGCGTTTAGGGCGAGAAATGGCGAAATTGTTGGGGCAGGAAGATAATAACTTTATAAAGTTAGAAGTAATACCCGACCTTAAGTATTTACTCCCAGATCCGATTGAGACGCTGCAAGCAGCAGAACAACTAGTTAAAGAAGGCTTTGCAGTATTGCCCTATATCAATGCTGACCCGATGTTAGCCAAGCGTTTAGAAGAAGTAGGCTGTGCTACAGTCATGCCTTTGGCATCACCAATTGGTTCTGGACAAGGACTAAAAACAACTGCCAATATCCAAATAATCATCGAAAATGCAGGTGTGCCAGTGGTGGTAGATGCTGGTATTGGTTCACCCTCAGAAGCCGCCCAGGCAATGGAATTGGGAGCAGATGCTTTGTTGATTAATAGTGCGATCGCTCTTTCTCCAAACCCAGCAGCAATGGCTCGTGCGATGAATTTAGCAGCAGTCGCCGGTCGTCTAGCATACATTGCTGGCAGAATGCCTATTAAAGATTACGCCAGTCCTAGTTCACCTCTAACTGGGACGATTACTAGTTAGAGAATGGGGACTGGGGAGCAGGGGAGCAGGGGAGCAGGGGAGCAGGGGAGAAGTAGCAGTAAGTCTTTCCCCTCTGCCTCTTGTCCCCAATCCAAAATGTAACGATTTATCTAGCAGTTTAAGACCAGATTTAGCATTTATGTAACATTAAATTAACGATAAAGATAAAGGAATTCATTCATGCCCTATACCAATGAAGAAGGCGGTCTTCTGAATAATTTTGCCCGGGAACCAAAGGTTTATCAAGCAGAACCTCCCACGGAAGGGCAAAAGCGAACTTATATCATACTAGGAATTGCCGGTACAGCTTTGGTTGCCGGCTTGATTCTAGTCGCCTTCTTTGTTTCTAAGAGCAGCTGATCGTAAAACATTTTAAGAAAACTTCATCTTTTGTATAGTTTTTCAGGTTCCAATTTTAAGAGGGGCCTGCTTTTTTATTTTTTGTTAAAATTGAACTAGGAATGAAAGTATATAATTATACTTTATTGTTCCTACTATAATTGAAGGCTCAATATATCCCGAGCAGCACAACATCTACTTATTAAAAATCATTTTTATTATGACTTTAGCCCACTTGAATGCACCCAGAAAGGTGATATGTACTACGTTTTGGCTTTTTAGCCGCTATGAGCGTGAATGATACTGCACCCAACAATAATTCTACTTGGAATCGGCAAGTATACCACCGCCTGAAACTTGCCTTAAGTCTTGGCTTACGACGACAAATTCTTTTAGCAGTATGTGATGATTTATACTTGCGAAATCAGGTAGCAACTCGTTTGCATTCTACATTGGCTTATCCTGTTGGACAGGTGCTATATCAATCATCAAATGCTCAGGAAAATAGCACTCCAGCTTATCCGCGATTAGTCACGTTGCGTTTGAATTTAAACGATCCAAACCCCATAATCCAGATTAATCAATGGTTGACTAATTACCCACCGCCAGTTGTTGGGGCATCAAAAGATACTCCTGGAAGACCTTTTCCAGTACCAGCATTTCAGATTGTCGGCGTGGAGCATCTCACTAAGCAACCAGTTGCAACACAGCGTTTATTTTTGCACTATCTGCGCTTAAGCGAACAATATTTCTCTACACAAGAATCCAGCCGATTCCTGGAATCTAACTTGCTGTTGTGGATACCACGTCCTTGGTTATCGGCTATCAAGCAATCAGCACCACAGTTTTGGCGTTGTCGTACTGGTGTATTTGTGTTTGCTGGAGAACCCACGCCAGCAACTCAGAATTTGGCCTATCCAGAACGTTTTTCACGTTCAGGAAGCTTGGATTTAGGGAATATTGAGCAGTCGATTCTAGATGAATCAGCTAACCAAGCAGAACTCAGAACCGCAGCCACTGAGTTCAAGTTTGAGAATAATTCTGATTTCCCAGTAGAGATACAAGGGAATCGCGGACAAAAAACTGAGGAAGTTTCACCATCAACACCAGATTTATTGAAGGCTACGCCACAACAACAGGAATCTACGAATCGGTCTGGTAGTGGAAGTAATAATCAATCGCTGTCATCTTTATCTTATATTAGCAGTGAGTTAACGGAGCTAGTAATAGCAACAATTAATACAAACCCTGCTCAAAATACAGAGGATTCCTTACAACCACAGCAGATTTTATTAGAGATTGAAGAATTACACGAAAAGCAAGCTTCAGAAGAGATACTGGCAGAGGCTTATCATCGCTTGGGTACTTTATACCGTCTTCGCATTGAGCAAGGAGACGCAACTTTAGAAAACCTGATGGTGGCAATTATTGCCTATCAGGAGGCAATTAGCTATGACGAAAGCTCACCCCAACTCCCAGATATCTTGAATGATTTGGGTACACTCTACTGGATGCTATACCGTACACCACCCAATTCTGAAGAGGGACAAACTTATATAGAGCAGGCAATAGAATTTTATCAGTTGGCGTTAAAGATAATTTCACCCCAGACACATTCGGAAACTTACGCTCGCGTACAAAATAATTTGGGGACAGCCTATGGTGATTTAGCTCGTTTCTCTCACCCATCGGAAAATTGGCAGCAAGCAATTTTCGCTTACAGTGAAGCACTCAGTTATCGTACAGCCGATATGGATTCATTAAAATATGCGGCTTGCCAAAATAATTTGGGTACTGCTTACTGGCATTTAGGGCAATACAACCAACCGATTGTGCATTTAAAGAAAGCGATCGCAGCTTACAATGAAGCGCTTGCACACTACAACCCGGAAGAGGAACCGCTGAAGTATGGCATGATTCAAAACAATATCGGTACTGCGTTTTGGAATCTGGCACAATACGAACAACCTGCCCAAAATCTCCAGTTAGCCATAAATGTTTATAGCGAAGCTCTCAAGTATCGCACTCCAGCTAATGTTCCCAGTGCCTGCGCCGCTACACAAAATAATCTGGGTACTGCCTACTGGCATCTAGCAAACCTATCTGAGACTACTAAAGAGGCACGGCAAAAGTATCTGCAACTATGTATCAGCGCTTACGAAGAAGCTATAGCTTTGGCTCACTCACTTAGCGGTACTTCTTTAAGTTTTGATTTGCTTGCCTCTCACAATAACCTGGGACTAGCACATTATCAGCTAGTAATAGATAAGTCTTTTAATGGCGACAAAGCGACACGCTCTCAACACTTAGAAGTAGCATTAGATAACCATTTGCAAGCCTTAAACGGATTAAGTAAACAACCAGAGGCTTATCAAACAACCTTTGCTTATGTAGTGAAAACTATTCGTACTTTTCATAATGAGTTAGGGATACAGGGACAAAATCTGGCTTTATCTAAAGTTCCTAGCCAGTTGTTGCCAGAGATTTTGTCAAAATTATGAATCCCATTGCTCTCCATAGCGCGAGGAATGTCAAAAAACTGTAACTTCATATCAGCTTGACAATTTATTGGGAAGTCAAGTAAGGTAGCGATGTTTACGACGGGCTACGCCTACGTAATTACTAGACTTATTGTATAAATCAAAAAAAGAACCCTACTCCGCCTTTGACTTACATCAAAGTCTGCACTTCTGCTGGATTTAGCGTGTTAGGGAAGTTTATGCAAGAGGTTTACCGTTTAACTAATTACAAACTAGTGAAATATATTTTAACAATTCATAATTTTAACTTAATAAATATAAATTATTCATTAAATTATTTTGAAATACACATAAATTTTTTATAAAAAAAACAATAAGACATTGGCATATTTTGCGTAAATTTACTAAGGTACACTGAAGACCTATTTGAAAGAAGCCCCAGAATGATAATTAAAACCTAGAATTATGAAACTCAATTTTGTTTTGGCTACTGCTATATCTAGTTTTTTTGTGAGTTCGACCACAGGATTTAGTTTCTCTGGTCAAGCACAAGCTCTAACTTTTTCTGGCATCTCTAGTGCGACTTGGGGAAATCCTACTCCAGGAATCAGCGATACTAATCCCATATATACAGGTGTGGGAAGTAACACATTTACTTGGGGTCAAGCTAATTTGCCGCCAGGACTTCCAAATAAACTAACCTCTAATGGAACTTCATTTTCTGCGGACATTAACTCTGTATTCAAAATAGCTGATTTAACTTACTTTAATGGAAAGATAGGCACCGATACAGGCGTTGGATTTGTACCTTTAAATCTCAATGTATCTTTCAGCCCTCCTGTGGGAACCAGCCAAGTTTTTGATTTCAACTTGCGTTTAGTAAATACACTTAACGACCCAAAAGATCCTGAGAAGAGTGCAGACTTAGTATTTTTAGACACAAATTTGAGTAATCGCAGTTTCATCTTTGGAAGTAATAAATATATTCTTGAGTTAATCGGTTTTAATCTAGACGGTCGCCAGATAAGTATTAAGGCTCTTGAAGAAGCTACAACTACAACAGCTATTTATGCCAAAATCAAAACTATACCCGAACCTGCAACAGTGCTGGGTATATCTTTGCTAGGGATATACCTGATATCTCGTAAAAATTCTTGGAAAAGAAATACAGGGAATAGGAAATAGAAAATAAATATATACTGAGTTTTGTTCAAAAATTAAATAGGAGTGCTACATAACAATCCGATTTGATTTTTGAACTTATTTACAGGGATAGATAAGAGGCAACGGTCAAGAAGGCTCTTTCAATTGTACGGAGTTTTTTCACACAATCAAAAATTTGGGTGATAAAAATGTAGAGACACGATTTGTCGCGTCTCTACAAGGGTTTACCGTATTTTTGATAGACGCGATGAATTGCGTCTTTATGCAGGGTTAGGTTGGGTTCGGTTTTGAAGTAGCTGGATAATTGCAGCTTTTTCTAAGATTCCAACTAGGACGCCATTCTCACGAATTACGGGAAGCACAGATAGCTTTTGTTGTTCGAGTAACTGCATGACTTCCAGCAGAGGCTGATCTGATTGGACTGTGGTAGATTCGGTAATTGGTCGCATGACTTCTTTAACTTGAGTTTCTGACCACAGTGCTGTAGGGATGGTTCTTAAATTATCAACTGCGATCGCACCTACTAATTGTCCATCATCATCAGTCACTAAGAACCGATGCCAGTTTTGCCCACTTATAACTCGCTCATCGGCAAACTCTCTCAGGGTAAGATTACTAGATACAATCGGGCTATCATGAGTTACAGCATCTTCAGCAGTCAAACCTGTGAGTTTTTCTTGCACTCTGGCAAATTGAGCCGAATTACCAGCATTTTGCAACAAGAAGAAGCCAACTAACAAATTCCAGAAGTTACCGGCGCTGCCAAATAATAGTAGGGGAAGTACACCTGAAAGAATTGCTACCCAACCAAAGATTTGCCCAACTCGACTAGCAAAGGTCACACCTTTATAAGGATTGCCTGTAATTTTCCAAACTATGGCTTTGAGTATATTTCCACCATCTAAGGGCAAGCCAGGAATCAGGTTAAATAGGGCTAATGCTAAGTTAACAGAAGCTAGAACACCAAGAATTGCAGCTAACGGCCCTGATGCAGCAGTAGTAACACCAATCGCTGTAACGATACCGCATAGTAGTAAGCTTACCATTGGCCCAGCGATCGCAACCCAGAATGCCTCACCTGGGGTTTTCGACTCTTTTTCTAAGCTCGCCAAACCGCCAAATATAAACAGCGTGATGGATTTGACATCAATTCCCTGACGAATAGCAACAAAACTGTGGCCTAATTCATGGGCGACGACAGAGGCAAATAACATCAGCGCTGTCATCAATCCTAGTAGCAAAGCTAATCCCGCAGACAATTGGGGAAATTGCGCCGCCAGTCCACTGCTATAGCTCCAAGTGACTAAACCCAGAACTAAAAACCATGACGGATGGATATAGAAGGGAATTCCGAAGAGATTACCAACGCGAATTGTGCCATTCATGTCGTTCACCTTTGATTTCAGCTTCGAGAGGTTTGCTTTCGTCCTTCTCGATGTCTCTAGTGTAACGAAAGGTTAAGAGATTTTAATCTTGATGGCGGTAGTGGTGTCCGTCTGTAAAAGTGCGGTTATTGGGAATATTGGAAACATCTCAATTCAGGAGGCATAAGAAACCCACGCTTACAGCTATTTTCAGGTAAATAGACCACGCGGTAGGGGCGCAAGGCCTTGCGCCGAATGGCACGCTTGTAAAGCTGAAAGCTCGTCTGGGCTATCTTGTTGGGGGTAGGGTGTTGGGTGTAGGGAAAAATCAAGAAAATTTTATATGAGTGGGGATAGAAATAAATTTTCTCCTCACTACACCCAACACCCGACACCCCACACCCAAAAGCCTGATATATAAGGGGTTTGCCGTTATCAAGCGTGCCATTCGCCTTGCGCCCCTGTGATCCTGTCTGCTCACTACCTCTCGATGGCGACATCAGGCAAGCGACTCCACTCATTCCAAGAGCCATCATAATTCCGAACATTCGGATAGCCCAATAAATACTTCAAGACAAACCAGGTATATCCAGAACGCCCACCGATGGCACAGTAGGGAAACACTTCCTTATCAGCCGTAATGCCCTTAGTGTCATAAAGATTTTTCAATTCATTGAATGATTTAAAAGTTCCATCCTCATTGAGAGTTAAGATATGCTCCAGATGCACTGCACCTGGAATATGTCCAGTGAGTTGATCTTCTTGTGGTGGCCGATCGAAAAACCATTCACCAGAGTATTCTTGCAGTGTTCGGACATCCAACAACACGCGATTGTTTCGGCCTATCGATGCCTGAACTTCATTATGTAATACTCGCAGATGAGCATCAATACCTCTGGCACGGTAATCAGTAGAAGCAAATGTAGATAATTCAGTTGCTAGTGGATGACCTTCTGATTTCCATTTTTGGTAGCCGCCATTGAGAACTCGTACATTCTCATGTCCAAAGACTTTCAACAACCAGAAAATCCAAGCTCCTGTTCCCGGATAACTGCCATAAGCAATCACTGTGGTGTCATTGGTAATGCCTGAACGTGCCATCAGCTTTTCAAAAGCGATCGCATCCAAATTCATCTTCAAATCGGGCAAGAGTAAGTCTGTAAAGATGTTCCAGAAGACAGCACCAGGTATGTGAGCATTTTTGTACGGCTCTGGACTCACATCCACTTCAATAATGCGGATGTTTGGATCGTTAAGATGATTTGCAAGCCAATGGGTATCAACGAGAACAGATGGATCGGCGTATTGAGACACTTGTATTTCTCCTGTAATAGCGCGAAAAGAATTGAAAGTTGTGTTTTCTCAACGATTTAGTCTTGGTTGTGGTTGGGAAATACGATGTGCGATGTCCGATGCACTAGGGTTGTGGAAACAGAGAATAAGGAAAAGCCGATAAGTGGATGGAACACTGCTAGAGGAAAAGAAGTGTGTAAATGAATTGTGATAAATTGCAGTCCCAGCAGCACTGGCATACCTGCTGTAAGGTTTCGGACTCTTCGAGGAAAGGGAATCAAAAACACCCATATCAACAAAATTAGTGAGAGTCCGCCATATCCTCGCACGAGCCAAATATGTAGGTTCCACCAATCAGAGTTGTAAAAGTAAGCCAATCCAACACTGAATATTTGAATTATTAAACAGAGATTGAAAAGCACTGCTGCGATCAAAAAACTTATTTGAATCCAGCGCCCGGATATCTGTGTGTCATCAATGCCAGAATTTACAGTCATGTAAAGTAATCCAAAAAACCAAACAAAGGATTTGACTTGGTGTGACTAAAGCTAAGATAGGTCTGGTTGCGATACTGCGCCTAGACCTCGAACGAGTACACTTTGCAAATCATGGTTGCCTTACAAGCTCTATTTCATGGAATTGCTCAAGCTCAAGATGAACAGACTTTGCGATCGCACATATCCGCAGAAATGAGTGAGTATTTTTCAGCTACACGATGCGGGCTGTTTTTCTTTGCCCAAATTTCTTTAGTTGACAGCAAAATTCAAAAAGCACTGCAAACTGCATTATCACCTCAACACAATCCAGTTGCACGCTACTTGCTAGAACGCCATGCCCCTGTTCATGAAGCTTTGGTAGTAGAACCTAAAACATGGAAGTTGATTTGTCCTCGTGCCGATCACTGGCACGTTATGGCAGGGCCAATTGTCAGCAATGGTGAGTTAGTGGGTGTGGTAGGTTTGACACGTCAGCAAGGAATGCCTGCATTTGATTCACAAAATCTTACAGATTTGAGTGCGGTTTGTCTGCACATTTCTACTTGGGTGGCAATGGCGCAATTGCAACAACCACTATTACAGACAAAGCGTTTGACGCCTCGTGAAATGCAAATTGCTTCCTTGGTGGCTCAAGGACAAACCAATGCAGAAATTAGTGCTGAACTTTGGATTACTGAAAACTCTGTCAAGCAAGCTTTAAAAAGGATGTTTCGCAAGCTTGAAGTTTCATCTCGCGCTCACATGGTTGCAAAGCTTTCCACAGTTTCAAAATAAATAACCTTTGATTGGCCTCATTAATCCAGGATTTCTCTTTTGATGTCACCGGAGAAAGGCAGGAGGCAGTGTTTCGACTCCTTTCGACTTCTCTACAAGACGCTACGCGAACGCTCAAGGCAAGCCGCTCAACAACCAGGCAGGTGGTCTGGTCACTAAGCGTAGTCGTTGGCGCAGCCTCTGTCTGCGACACGCTGCGCGAACATAGAGAAGTGAGGCAGGAGGTTTTAGAAAAGATTTTTCTCTTGAGGCAAAATGGTCTGAGAGCAACTAAATTTATTTATGAAAAACAAAAAAATATGTATTTTATTAAGTAGGCGCAAGAAATACAGCGTCCTTGTTAAATCTATGTTCGGCTGAGGCTCACGGCGTAAGTCTAAATTTATTTATGGGGATTCCTTCAGCATTACTGCCTCCTTAACCTGCCCCCTGATAACCATTTCTAGCAAAATTCAAATGAAACGTTATCAGGGGTGTATTTTCTGGCTTAGGCATCCACTTATGCTGAAATTTTCTCCATCTGCTGAGAAATTTTTTGCAACATCGGGGTAATTAGATCGGCGGGCACAGGACAACTGAAGTAATAACCCTGACCTTCATCACATCCCAGCATTTTCAGGTAGTCAAGCTGTTCTTGGGTTTCCACACCCTCTGCCGTGATGTTCAACCGCAGGCTTTTTGCCAAGGCAATAATCGCATTTGTGACGGCAGCACTATCAGGATTGGACGTGACATCTTGTACAAATGAGCGATCGATCTTGAGCATATTCACAGGAAAGCGCTTCAAGTAGTTAAGGGAGGAATAACCAGTACCGAAGTCATCTAGAGCCAAGCATATACCCAGTTCTCGTAATTGTTTTAAGCTTTTAACCGATCGCTCTATATCAGCCATCAAGAAGCTTTCTGTCACTTCCAATTCCAGGTAAGATACTTGAAGTCCAGTTTCCTCAAGAATTTGACTGACGATCTCAACCAGATTCGGTAGTTCAAACTGTCGGGCTGACAGATTTACAGACATCCGAATTGGGTTAAATCCTGCAAGCTGCCAAGCACGGTTTTGGGCACAAGCAGTTCGCAAAACCCATTCACCAATTGGTAGGATCAAACCATTGGCTTCAGCAATGGGAATAAACTTTACTGGAGAAACCAAACCTAATGTAGGATGCTGCCAGCGAACCAACGCTTCCATAGCTGTAATTTGTCCGCTGTGTAAATCAATCAGAGGTTGATAATAAAGCAGCATTTCATTGCGCTCAAGCGCTCCACGTAATTCATTTTCTAAAGTTATTCGCTCCTGTAACTGAGCATTAATCTCCGGCGAATAGAATTGGTATTTGCTACGCCCTTGCTGCTTCGCCTGGTATAGTGCGATATGAGCCTCTTGCAAAAGTTGATCTACGCTATTACACTCATTTATTCCATTAATTGTGATACCGATGCTGGCGGTGATATGAATCAAATTACCCTCTATAGAAAAGGGCTTGCTCAGGGTACTTAACAGCATCTGAGATAGCTTAATCACACTTTCAAAAGAAATAATGTCTATGCGGGCAATAGCAAATTCATCTCCACTCAAATGGGCAAGAATATCTGTTTGTGTCATACAGAGTGATAACCTCTGACCAACTGCTCTTAACAACAAATTTGTTGTTTCATGCTTCAAACCATGACTCATAGCAGTGAAATCATCAATAGCTAGTAAAAAGACCGCTAGAAAGCGCTGGTTATTTTCAGATTGAGATAGAGTCTGATGGAGGCGATCGCGGAATAAATCGCGATTGGGCAATCCAGTTAGATCGTCATAATTACTGATGTAGTGAATTAACTCATCTAATTTGTGAAGAGTTTGTGAGGTATCTGCCATCAATGTACCGACTTCATCAGTAAATTCTGTGGGCAATTCAGGTAAAGTTTTGGTGTTTAAATAATTTTGCAATGCCGCAGATGTCAAAATAACCGGTTTGAGGAGGTGGTGTATTGCGTAGAGAGTAGCGGCTGTACCCGCTAAGGTAGCCAACAGAGCAATAAGCATAACTCGAATCGCCATCTCCAAGGAATAGGAGTTTGAGATAACGAAACTCAAGAGTAAGCTTAGAAGTGGTATGTGAGTACCCAAAAATGCCACCAACATGATTTTAGCGGTGTAACTTTTTTTGAGTAATGGAAAACTAGCTAAGAACGAGTAGAGATTGAGCTTGTGATTGAGCTTCATAAATTCTGTTCAATAGTTGGTAAATTAGTTCCGAGCTATTCTGACAAAAAAGTATTTTGAATTCACATTCCGGTAGAATTAGCTCTGATGGAACCCAACCCTGACAAGGTTATATATTATGCTTCCCAATCTAGACTCCTACTTAATATGGATTACGATAAAGTTTCTGTAAAACTTATTTTACAAACAATTTAATAATCATAATTTCATTGATTGTTATACTGTCAGTAGTTATATAAATTTAATATGAAGCTGTAGACAAAAGGTTTACAATACAATTTTTTAAAAGATCCGCTAAATTTTATTTAAATTAACTTTATTGAGCTAATCATAAACATCATCTTTTCATTGCTTCTGGCATATAAAAATAAGAACTAATTGATTTTTTTGTTTTATGGATAGTATTTTGCATTCGATTCGCCAATGCAATTAGTGTTATAAATACAATCGAAAGATGCGAACTAGAAAGACCCTGAACCAAGGTTTTAGTAAATTAAAGAAGCAGAATAAGGTTTCCTTATTAGCAAAGGGAAGTATCTAGGCATAAATATATTTAAAGTTTGTAGTAAGGACTTTAGTCCTGATAAATCTTTGCTCTGAGCGATAAATCGCTCACTACAAACTAGGAGTTTATTTTATATTTAATTATGTCTAACTACTTAGCATAGAGACTCAGACGGGAATGGCATTAATAAAAGCCCAAAGGCTTGTGTAGTCTTGTTCCCAGCCTCCAGGTAGGGAATATATTTAAAAGAGGCTTTGCCTCTTGTCAAGCTACTGGAGGCGGAGCCTCCTAGAACGGGTTCGCCTCAGTTAGCTCCATAAGGGATGCTCCCAGATAGTCCTTGCGCCAAAACATGTGCAAAGCTTGCTCTAAGGCTTCGTCAATATCGAAAGCGCGAGGAAGTCCTTGCGACTTAATTAGATTTTTCCGCTTTCATACCTATAAGTATAAAACTTCCTTGACACCAAGACTTAATCAAGAGATACTTTTTGTATCGATTGGTAAATAAATATTGATTGGTAACTATTATGCCCAGTAAAGTACCTGATGCAAGCCATTTTATCGATGGTGGCTTTACAGCTTGAACAATATGTAATTAGACTCGCAATCACTAAACCTTATTCAAGAAAACATCTTATGTCACAAAAGCTCTTAGAAAAAGTCGCGCTCATTACAGGTGGTACCAGCGGCATCGGTCTTGCTACAGCCAAGCGATTCGTCGCCGAAGGTGCGTATGTCTTCATCACAGGTCGTCGTCAGCATGAACTTGATGCCGCCGTCAAAGAGATCGGTAAAAACGTCACTGGCGTTCAGAGCGATGTCTCTCTTCTTGCAGACCTCGATCGCCTTTACACCACGATTGAGCAAGAGAAAGGTCGCCTTGATATCATTTTCGCCAATGCTGGAGGTGGGGAACTTGCGCCGCTCGGATCGATCACTGAGGAACACTTTGACAAAACGTTCAACACCAACGTCAAAGGTCTGCTTTTCACCGTGCAGAAGGCATTGCCTTTATTGTCCGAGGGAGCTTCAATTGTCCTCAATGCTTCGATTACTTCTATCAAGGGCACCCCAGCGTTCAGCGTTTACAGCGCCACCAAAGCCGCCGTGCGCTCGTTTGCACGCAACTGGACACTCGACCTCAAAGAGCGCAAAATTCGTGTCAATGCCATCAGCCCTGGTGTCGTGCCTACTCCTGGCTACAATCTTCTGGGACTAACTGAGGAGCAGGTGCAGGAATTTATAGCAAGTCAGGCTGACAATATCCCCCTTGGGCGGGTGGGTACACCAGACGAGATTGCTAAAGCTGTTGTCTTCCTTGCATCCGATGACAGCAGCTTTGTCAACGGCATCGAACTCTTCGTCGATGGGGGCATGGCGCAGATTTGAAGCGTCCCCAAAGCGGTCAGCAACGTAAAATACAGGCTGTTTCTAGTTCGCTGAATGCTCAACTCAAATAACTGTGTGCCATCAATTCTGCAACGAATTATTCCAGCCTATTGCCAGAAAAGAGCCGATTTGTAACTTGTTCTAATACCTTTAATGCTGTTAATGAACCTCGAATCAACCGAGTAGCGGCAAAAGGTTGTCGAAGCATGGCGATCGCTAACGGAAAAGGGTTTAGAGAGCCATCAGAGTTAATTGCTGGTGTGAGATCGGGGATATTATGCTGACAATCGTCGCTAACTACTCGCAGCATTGCCACAGACACCCCAGCCGCATTGAAAAATTCTAAAGCGGTAAATCCTTCCATATCAACAACATCAGCCGCCAAAGTCTTACCCAAATGGCGTTTTTCGGCAGCCGACCAAATCACGCGATCGCTTGTCAGTGACTTGACCAAAGATACTTTTTCTGATACAGAAGAGTGCAATTGTGCTGTAAAAGTGCGATCGCATTCTTGCTGCTTCCCCTGATAAATACAATTTTGATACAGCACAAGATCGCCAACTGTATAGCGATCGCTCAAGCTGCCACATATACCCATAATTAGCACTCTGGATTTTGGAGTCAGCAATTGTGCTTGTTGCAGGTATTTGAGTAAAGGCTTCATCCCAACAGGTATGGCTACTATTGTTGGGATGGAGGCAGTAATGCCGCTTAATCCGCGACACACAGCTTTATATTCTGCTCCTTGAGGTACCAGAATTGTGTTGATGGGCAAAAAATTAGGCACTAGTCTCGATAGTTTTAAGTTTTAACGGTTAATTAATGTTTAGAGTAGATAGGCGTGGCGCGCATTAAAGATTGGGTCATATCTAAGTGACAATAAGTAATATTGTCGTTTAGTAGTAACCAAAATTAGCAAACCGAAGATGATTGCTGTAGCATGACTAAATAATTGTGTCATCCACACGATAATTTTCCAAGATGGTAAAGCTTCATAACTCCAAATCCGCACGAGAACTCTTCAATATTTCCAAATTGGCGATTCAATTTTCGTGGCTGACGGTGAGTTTTTGGATTGCCGTAACGGTAGCTGGTGTTCTAGCTTTCAGTTCCCTTAAGTATGCCTTGTTTCCAGATATTACCTTTCCAGTGGTGGTTGTAAATGCTACAGCTCCCCTGACAACAGCCCTGGATACAGAAGCGAAGCTCACCAAACCCCTAGAAGAACGCCTCCGATCCCTAGAAGGACTGGAGAATATCCGCTCATCAACCTATCCTAGTCAAACAGCTGTAGCCCTTTCTTTTGCCGTTGGGACGAATTTAGAAACATCAACCAAAAAGGTTGAAACTGCCCTGAAGCAGCTAACTTTGCCTCAAGGAGCGACTTCTAAAATTATTCCCCTGAATCTAAACGAGTCAGCCGCCATTAGTTATGCCATAGAGAGTCCTACACGAAATCTCAAAGATTTGACGAAGTTGGCGCAAGATGAGATTGTCAGTGCGATCGCTAAATTACCAGGAGTTCTCAAAGTCTCACTACTAGGCGCTGCTACGGCAACTCCTCCGGTAAATCCCGCGAATACGAGTGCAACGATCCCCCAAGGTGGGGCAACATTAGTCCGGTTTAACGGTCAAGATGCACTCGCATTTCAGGTAATCAAACGCGGTAGTGCTAATACTTTGGAAGTCGTGAGTCATGTTGAGAAAGAAGTTCAAAGGCTACGCTCAACCCTCAAGGATGTCAAACTCACCTTAGCTGCCACTCAAGCAGAATACATCCGCCAAGCCACCCAGTCAACAATTGATGCTTTGCTGGAAGCAGTCTTGTTGTCAATAGTGGTAATTTTTCCTTTTTTATGGAATTGGCGGGCAACTCTCATTTCTGCCTTGGCGATTCCTACATCTTTGCTGGCGACATTTATCGTCATGGCGATTTTCGGCTTCAACCTGGAAACGATCACCCTGCTGGCTTTAGCTTTGGTGATTGGTAGCATTGTTGATGATGCGATCGTGGATGTGGAAAACATCATGCGACACGTTGACGATGGGGAAACTCCTCGCCAAGCAGCGCTTTTAGCTACAAATGAGATTGGGTTGACAGTTACCGCTGCCACTTTAACAGCAGTAGCAGTTTTTCTACCTATAGGTTTGATGGGTGGGGTAATCGGTCAATTTTTCAAGCCTTTCGGCATCACTGTATCCGCGGCGATGCTCGCTTCTATGCTAGTTGCTCGGACTTTATCTCCAGTTCTGGCTATCTACTGGCTCAAACCTAAATCCTCACTTTCCCCGCGTCGAGAAGCAAAAATCTGGGTAGCGTTTACCCAATCTTACAGAAATTTGCTGAGTTGGTCTTTGAATCATCGGAAGATAGTTATCGGGTTAGCTGCACTCAGTTTCATCGCAGGTATAGCACTGATTCCACTAATTCCCAAAGGGTTTATTCCTAAACTCGATCGCGGCGAATTTAATATTGCTTATACGGCTCCTTTGCCGAGTATTCCTAGTGGAGCAGAGGGGCAGAGGGGCAGGGGAGCAGGGGAGCAGGGGAGAAATCCTAGTCTCCAGTCTCAAATTCCCAATCCCTTGAACGATTCTCTAGAGGTTGCGAAGAAATTAGAAAATGTAGTCAGAAAATCACCGGCAGTTGAAACGGTATTTACTACTGTTGGTTCTCGTGAAGGTGAGCCGAATAAAGGGATACTATATGTAAAGTTAAAGGGCGATCGCACAATCACAACAGGCGAACTACAGGATCAGTTGCGCTCCTCCTTACCTGTTCTTTCTGGGGTAACTACTAGTATTGAAGATATTCAATTTGTCGATTCTGGCGGTCAAAAACCCCTGCAAATAGCATTACAAGGTGATAATCTCCAAGCTTTGAGCAAAGCAGTCAAAGCCATTAAAGAAAGGATTCAAAGGCTACCGGGATTCGCTGATGTCACAGTTACAGGTGAAACGAATCCACAGGGCACAGTTTTTCAGATCGAGCGTTTGAATAATCAGCGGGTGGCCTACATCAGTGCTAATCTTGGCAAGGATCTGTCTTTGGGTGATGCCACTGACAAAGTGGTAGCTGAAGCAAACGCGGTGTTACCCTCTAATGTTTCTTTAAATTTAGGAGGAGACTCTGCTAATCAAAATAAGGTTTTTAGCAGTTTCGGCAGTACTTTAGCTCTATCTGCTTTGTGTATTGTTGTGGTACTAATTTTACTATTCAAAAGCTGGGTAGACCCTTTAGTTATTGGTGTCTCTTTGCCTTTAGCATTAGTGGGGGCGATGTTGGCGCTACTAATTACCAAGAGCGACTTTGGTATGATCTCATTGATCGGTTTCGTCTTTTTGCTGGGGCTGGCAAATAAAAATGCGATTTTGCTTGTAGATTACATCAATCAGTTACGCAACACTGGCTTAGACCGTACAGAGGCGATTCTCAACACCGGACTAGTGCGCCTCAGACCAATTATGATGACCACGGCCTCCACTATTTTAGGGATGCTGCCGATCGCTTTAGGTTTGGGTGCTGGTTCCGAATTGCGATCGCCGATGGCTGTAGCGATCGCAGGTGGACTAGTAACTTCAACTATCCTCAGTTTGATCGTTGTGCCGGTAGTTTACACCATTTTGGATGATTGGTTTCCCCGGTTTAAGAAGAGGGGGAGCAGCACTTCGGCTTCGCTCAGTGACCGGGGAGCAGGGGAGCAGGGAGGAAGTTGATGCAAGTTTTTATCACGGGCGGTACGGGTTTTATTGGCGCTCATTTGGTACGGTTGCTCCTACAAGAAGGATATGCCGTCAAAGCACTGGTACGCTCAACCAGCAATTTGGAGAATCTACGCGGTTTAGAGGTTGAAATTGTCAAAGGCGATTTGAACGATCCAAATCTCTGGCAACAGATGGAAGGTTGTCAATACCTATTTCATGTAGCAGCTCATTATTCCCTCTGGCAAACAGACCGTGAATTACTCCACCGTCACAATGTTCTGGGTACGCGCAATGTATTGGCAGCAGCTCGCAAGGCTAACATTGAACGCACTGTCTACACAAGTTCAGTGGCAGCGATTGGGGTAGGATCGTTAGGGGAAGTTGTGGATGAAACACATCAGAGTCCCTTAGAAAAGTTGGTGGGTGATTACAAAAAGTCTAAGTTTCTGGCTGAACAAGAAGCTATGCAAGCCGTTGCTACAGGTCAGGAGGTAGTTATTGTCAATCCCAGCAGTCCGATTGGCTCGTTGGATATCAAACCTACGCCGACGGGTGATATAATTTTACGGTTTTTGCGACGGCAAATGCCCTTTTACTTGGATACTGGTCTAAATTTTATCGATGTGCGGGATGTGGCATGGGGGCATTTACTGGCTTTGCAGCGGGGTAAATCTGGCGATCGCTATATCTTAGGTCATCAAAACCTCAGTCTCAAGCAACTACTCGAACAACTCGCCGATATCACAGGTCTGAGCGCACCTCAACAAACAGTACCCGCTTGGTTGCCCCTAAGTGTTGCCTGGGTTGATGAAAAGATTCTCGCACCATTAGGAAAATCGCCCTCAGTACCATTAGATGGCGTTCGGATGGCGAAACAACCTATGTATTACAATGCTTCAAAGGCTGTACGAGAATTGGATCTACCCCAATCTTCGCTGAACGCCGCACTCAAAGATGCTGTGGATTGGTTTGTTGCTCAGGGATATGTCAAATGAAAAATATAGCGATTTACGTGTGGATGCAATAGACAGTGGGGGCGCAAGGCCTTGCGCCCCTACGTATATTTTCCTGTGGTGTATTTATCTTTAAAAGAGGAGCGATCGCAACAATGGCAGTTAATCTACAACAAGCTATGGATATTGGGAAGTATCTTGTTACTCAGCGTTTGAAAGGACGCAAACGCTTCCCCTTAGTGTTGATGTTGGAACCTCTTTTTCGGTGTAATCTCGCTTGTACTGGTTGTGGTAAAATCCAACATCCAAAGGAAATATTAAAGCAAAATCTCACCCCAGAACAGTGTTTCGCCGCTGTGGAAGAGTGTGGCGCACCAGTTGTCTCAATTCCTGGTGGAGAACCTCTGCTGCACCCCCAGATTGATGAGATTGTCCAGGGATTAATTGAGCGCAAGAAATATATTTACTTGTGTACCAATGGTTTGTTATTAGAAAAGAGCCTGGATAAGTTTCAACCTTCTCCGTACCTCACTTTCAGCGTGCATTTAGATGGAATGCGGGAGTTGCACGATCAATGCGTAGATCGTAAAGGTGTTTTTGATATTGCTGTCAAAGCCATTCGCGCCGCTAAAGCTCAAGGCTTTCGTGTTACAACTAACACCACTATCTTTGAAGGTACTGAACCTAAAGATATGCAAGAGTTCTTTAACTTTCTGGAAACGCTAAATACTGACGGGATGATGATTTCTCCCGGCTACAGTTACGAGTGGGCACCCGATCAAGATCATTTTCTCCACCGCGAACAAACCCGCGCCCTCTTCCGAGAAATTCTGGCTCCTTACAAAAGTGGTGAAAAAAACTGGAACTTCAATCACAATCCCTTGTTCCTAGATTTTCTCACTGGTGATAAGGACTACGAATGCACGCCTTGGGGTAGCCCTAGTTATAGCGTTCTCGGTTGGCAAAAACCTTGCTATCTGCTGAACGAAGGTTATTACTCTACCTTTAAGGAATTACTCGCCCAGACTGACTGGAGTCAATACGGCCAGAAGAGTGGTAATCCTAAGTGTGCCGATTGTATGGTTCATTGTGGCTACGAACCTACCGCCGCAATGGATGCAATGCAGCCGCAAAATATGGCGCGTGCCCTTGGCAGTGTGTTTGGTAGGAATTAAGAAGTAATGAAGAGTGCTGAGTGCTGAGTTAAAAGACTGCTTACCCTTCGGCAAGCTTAGGGCATCGCAAGGGGTGAGGCTTTTACTAAGTACACAATTACTGAGTAATTCTTAATTTACTCAGTAATCAGCAATCAGAATTCAGCGTTGAGTAGGGTTAATACTACATATTAAAGGGTGCTATACTTGCGCACCCTTTAAGGATTCTGATTGCACTGGAATGTGTATAACAACATACGATATACGATATTTCAAGGAAAATGCTTATTTAGAGATATTGCGATCGCTCGTTGAGCCAAATTCGCCGAAATTTGTCAGGAAAAATACTTATGCCGTTTGTATCTGTTCGTGACCTGCAAATGTATTATGAGATTCATGGCACTGGTCAACGTCTGCTTAGTATCAGTGGTACTGGAGTAGATTTGCAGCGATCGCCGACTATTTTTGACTCACCGCTAGCCCCACACTTTGAAATCTTAGCTTACGATCAGCGCGGTCTGGGTCAAACCTCAAAACCTGATATTCCTTACACCATAGCAGATTACGCCGCCGATGCAGACTCTTTGTTAAATGCAGTCGGGTGGGAGAACGCTCATGTCATCGGAATTTCCTTTGGGGGTATGGTAGCCCAAGAGTTGGCACTGCGCTATCCACACCGCGTTAAACGTCTTGTTTTGGCCTGTACTAGTAGTGGCGGTGCTGGTG
The DNA here is from genome assembly GCF_056620565.1 of Nostoc sp. LEGE 12454. Taxonomy (NCBI): domain Bacteria; kingdom Bacillati; phylum Cyanobacteriota; class Cyanophyceae; order Nostocales; family Nostocaceae; genus Nostoc; species Nostoc sp. LEGE 12454. The sequence goes on along the minus strand of NZ_JBWQXL010000002.1, from coordinate 381,358 downwards.
GGTCGTCATATCCACTACATGAACTCGCGAACCTTGCTGCTGAAGAACTAGCTCATCGGCAAATCACAATTGCTGATACCCGTTGGCAAGAGGAAGCTTGGCTCTCTAGCCGAACTACACAATTTCAGGAATTAGTGAAGCTGACACTAGCAGTTTCTCAAGCGAATATAGACGAACCAAGTCGTGAAGTTGGGCGTCGTCGCCAGCTTGAGGCTCGTGCTGCTCATGATACATATAATCGACTTTCTCAACTGCAAATTCCTGTCTATATCTGCGGCGGCGATCGCGATGGTATATCTCCTCCTGCCAATCTTGAGGCAATGCAAAAACAGATACCAGGTTCGTATTTAGAGTTCTTTAAGGGCGGTCATAGCTTTCTTTACCAAGATTCCCAAGCATTCAAGCGTGTTATTGCCTTTCTCCAAAATAAATTAAGTAATTTTACATAAGACATCTAAGACCTAACTACAAAGTGACAGTAACTACAACACCTATTGCCCTCCCACAATAGCAGCGCTCGGCTCATAAACTAAACAGAGACAAAAATATGAAGTTATGTAACTATTTTTCACAAACATAATAATAATTTGTAATAAATTATGATACGGCAGCATTGTATAAAGAGAACTTGGAAGTAAAAAACAACATCTTAATCAGGTTTTCCAGTCGTTCATAGAAGTTTGAAGTTTTTTAACAAAAGTTTTAATCTGAAAGCCTGGAGATCGTAAACTTATTTCTTGGATGTCTGTTTTAAACCTTTCGTACATTCGTCAGGCAGTGCTGACATCAAAAATCAACTGAACCATTCAGTTTTGAGTCCAGTTATTCTTAACCAAGCAAATTAGGAGATTTAACGCAATGGTTTTAGATGCATTTGCAAAAGTAGTTTCCCAAGCTGATACACGCGGCGAATATCTCTCCGATGCACAATTGGATGCTTTGAGCGAACTAGTCAAAGATGGTAACAAGCGTACAGATGCTGTTAACCGTATTACCAGCAATGCGTCAGCTCTTGTTGCTGCTGCGGCTCGTGATTTGTGGGCAGAACAACCCCAATTGATCACTCCCGGTGGTAATGCTTACACCAGCCGTCGTGCAGCTGCTTGTATCAGAGACTTGGACATCATTCTTCGCTATATCACCTACGCTATCTTTGCTGGCGATTCTAGCGTGCTAGACGATCGTGCCCTCAATGGATTGCGGGAAACCTACTTGGCATTGGGAACTCCAGGAGCTTCAGTTGCTGTTGGTATTCAAAAGCTGAAACAAGCTTCTTTGGCAATTGTCAACGATACAAACAATATCACCAGAGGCGATTGCAGTGCTTTGTCATCTGAAATAGCTAGCTATTTCGATCGTGCTGCTGCTGCTGTGGCTTAAGCCAAGTAAGCATTGCTGATGTTGACTAAATAATTGTCCTGTCTATAGGACAAAACAAAATTTCAACCATAACGTTTGTAAAAGGGAAATACCAAAATGACAAAAACACCTCTAACTGAAGCAATTGCATCGGCTGATTCTCAAGGACGCTACCTCAGCAGCACCGAAATTCAAGTTGCTTTTGGTCGCTTCCGCCAAGCACCAGCTAGCTTACAAGCAGCAAAAGCATTGAGCGCCAATGCTCAACGGTTGAGCGAAGGTGCAGCTCAAGCGGTGTATAACAAGTACCCTTACACCACTCAACAACAAGGCCCTAACTTCGCGGCTGATGCACGCGGCAAAGGCAAGTGTGTACGTGATATCGGCTACTACTTGCGGATTATCACATACGCTTTAGTTGTTGGTGGCACAGGTCCCTTGGATGATTTCTTGATTTCTGGCTTGGCTGAAATCAACCGGACTTTTGATCTGTCTCCTAGCTGGTACATTGAAGCTCTCAAGTACATCAAAGCTAACCACGGTCTCAGCGGCGATCCAGGTGTTGAAGCAAATTCATACATCGACTACGTTATCAATACTCTAAGCTAGAGTGTTTCTTTAGCCCGGAGAGGAAATCAGCTCTTATGACAAGTAAGTTTTATGAGTTGTTTACCTCTCCGGGCAGTTTTTTAAGAAAAGCTAGCTGAAAACCCTGGAGAAAGAGGAACGTAGTTCTGTATTTTTTGCTTTAGAACAGGGATGAAAGCTGCCGACGTAGCACGGTACTTGCTACAAGTTTGGGAAAGTTCGCAATCTAGTGCCTCTTTTAAGCTACCGTCAATTGGCACAATATTTTTGTCAGTACAAGATTTAAACACCTACCCTCGGACTGGGGAAAGTATACGCCCGAAATAACGTAAGGAGATATCACTACGCCCTTGTGGCAGATGTGGTGAGGCAGCGAGCGCAATCTTCTACCTTCTCTTAGGAGACGCTACGTATTCGCGGAGTGTCCCCACAGAGAAGCAAGCTACGCGCAGTGTCTGGCAGAGTAACGTCTAGAGGTTTCTCCCCGATGACAGACTGCCAAACCGATAAGGTGAGCCTGGGAACCTGTTGTAAACAGGATATTAAGGCAGCTATGTCTTAAAAATCATCTTACTTAAAGTAAGGTGAGTGTCAATTTCAAAAAGACTGTTAAAAAACTAGAAAAAATTTTCTAAAAAGTTTTCAGTTTTGCAGTTAAAACTGAGGAGGTAAAAAATGGCAGCTTCGGGACAAGCAGCAAGATTAGGGATTGGAGCGTTTGAAAATTCAGCACCAGTAGAACTACGCCCTGATAGAACAGAAGCCGATGTGGCAGTGGTTATCCGGGCGGCTTACCGTCAGGTTTTGGGTAATGCATATCTACTAGAAGGAGACCGTCTAGAGAGTGCAGAATCACTGTTGCAGCAAGGTGCAATCACCGTTAGGGGATTTGTGCTAGCCATTGCTCAATCAGAACTCTATCGGGATAAGTTTTTCTACTCCAACTCCCAAACTCGGTTTATAGAGTTGAATTATAAGCATTTATTGGGGCGTGCCCCAGAAGATGAGTCAGAGATTTCGTACCATGTTGAGCTTTACAATTCACAAGGTTACGAAGCTGAGATTAATTCCTACATTGACTCATTAGAATATCAAGAGAGTTTTGGCGAAAATATTGTGCCCTACTACAGAGGCTTTAAAAGTCAAGTAGGACAGAAAAATGTTGGCTATAGCCGACTGTTCCAACTGTATCGGGGTTATGCCAATAGCGATCGCGCTCAAGGACAAAAACAAGGACGGCTAACTTGGGAAGTGGCTAAGAATCTAGCTTCACCCATTTATCCAGTCTCTGCCGGAGCCTTAGCAGGTCTTTCTAGAGGCGATCGCGGCGAAACATACCGGATCAGAGTGCTACAAGCAGCTTCCCCAAACTCAGCTGTAGTAAGGCGCGGTACTGCGGAATTGATCGTACCTTACGAGCAACTTTCTAGTAAATTGCAGCAGTTGAATCGCAAGGGCAGTAAGGTTATTAGCATTACAGCCGTATAAATAGGGAATCGGGAATTAAGTGAGGAGTTAGGAGTGAGGAGTGAGGAGTGAGGAGTGAGGAGTTAGAAGTTATGAGTTTTAAATTCCTAACTATACCCCTACCTTAACTTCTAACTCTTAACTCCTAACTCCTAATTTTTCCAACTACTAATTACAAAAGGAAAATTACCAATGGCTATTACAACAGCAGCTTCCCGTCTGGGAACAGAACCTTTTAGCGATCAGTCTCCTGTGGAATTGCGTCCGAATGCAACCAAAGAAGACATCGAAAGAGTAATTGCTGCCGTCTATCGTCAAGTTTTGGGCAACAACTACATATTGGCATCAGACCGCCTGATAAGTGCTGAATCTATCCTCCGCGATGGCAAAATTACAGTACAAGAGTTTGTGCGTCAGCTAGCTAAATCGGAACTGTACAAAACCAAGTTTTTCTACGACAACTTCCAAACTCGCGTCATCGAACTGAACTACAAACATTTGTTGGGTCGTGCCCCTTATGATGAGTCTGATGTCGTCTATCACTTGGACTTGTATCAAACCAAGGGATATGAAGCCGATATCGATTCTTATATTGATTCGCCAGAGTATCAATCTAACTTTGGTGAAAATATAGTGCCTTACTATCGCGGCTTTGAAACCCAAACAGGACAAAAAACTGTGGGATTTACCCGGATATTTCAACTTTATCGCGGCTATGCCAGTAGCGATACCTCCCAACTCAAAGGCAAAGACACCCGTCTTGCTAGCGAACTAGGCCGGAACAGTGCATCCGTCGTTGTTCCTCCCTCCGGTGCTTCCTCCGGTTTTTCATACGTTGCTTCTGAAAAAGGCGTTACCCCCAACAGCACTTTTGGTGGTGCGGGAACCTTTGGTAAAGAAGGCAGACTTTACCGGATTGAAGTAGCAGGTGTTTTTGGAGCTGGGTATCCCAGCACACGCCGCGTCAATCAAGCGGTGGTTATACCTTATGAAGAACTATCTAGTTACTTCCAGAGAGTGGTAAAACAAGGTGGTAAAATAGCAAGTGTGAAACCCCTTTAGTGTCAATAGTCATTAGTCAATAGTCATTATTAAGGGCAAACGACTAATGACGATCTAGAATTGGGAATTAATTTTATGGTTGGAGCAATTAGTAGTACGAGTAGTCGCTACTTTCGCTATGAAGTAGTGGGTTTGCGCCAAAGCGAAGAAACTGAAAAAACCAACTATCCGATTCGTTCTAGTGCTACTGTGTTTTTCACAGTACCTGAGAACCGGATGAATCAGGAAATGCAGCGGATTACTCGCTTGGGTGGCAAAATAGTCAGCATTCAGCCATTGAACGCTGAACCTAAAACAAATAGCGAACAAAGCGATCCTCCTTCTTGATAATGAATTCTAGTCCGCAGAAATTTGAAGATTTATCACCGACAGGTAACTCTGGCGATGATGAATCTTTAACAGTAGAGCAAGCGATCGCTAATCTTGAGAGTGCAGATTTAGGTCTGCGCTTTTATGCTGCCTGGTGGTTGGGTAGGTTTCGGATCTGTGAAGCAGCTGCGGTTACAGGATTAATTAAAGCGTTAGAGGATGAAGCCGACAGAACACCAGAAGGCGGATATCCTCTGCGACGTAACGCAGCTAGGGCTTTAGGAAAACTAGGCGATCGCCAGGCAGTCTCACCTTTAATTGCGTGTTTAAACTGCTCAGATTTTTATGTCCGGGAAGCAGCGGCACAATCCTTAGAAATGCTGGGCGATCCGGTTTGTATTCCCGCCCTGATTGAGTTATTACAAGTAGGTTTGCAGGGAGAGCAGCTAATCTCAAAGCAGCCTGATTTATCTCAACCCTACGAAGCCATTTTAGAAGCCTTGGGAACATTGGGGGCGACTGAGTGCATCCCTTTGGTAAAACCATTTTTAGAGCATCCAATCGAATTGGTGCAATATGCTGCCGCACGAGCGATGTATCAATTAACCCAAGAACCAGTTTATGGAGAACGGTTAGTCAAAGCTTTGGCAGGAGATAAATTGCAATTGCGTCGAGCAGTGTTAGCAGACTTGGGAGCGATTGGCTATCTACCCGCAGCAGATGCGATCGCTGAAACTCTTGCCGAAAATAGTCTAAAGCTAATTTCTCTTAAAGGATTACTAGAACATCAAGTTAACCACACAGCAACAAGCACTTTGTCGGATGGTGCGATTAAAGTGATAAATTTGATGGACTCGCTTTTGTAGTTATAATTTCCCAGGCATTAGTTGTTATTAATACGCTTAAATTAACTGTTCATCACACATAAACCCGTAACCTAACTGCCAAATAAGGGCTAGGGGGTTTATGCCTGATGTCAACTACGGAGGACTTAAGCTACAATTGGCAGATCCCTAATGACTGATGGCAAATTATTATGAATAACAGTGACCTTGCCCAAATATTAATTCGTGCTGTGGAAGAAGCAGACTCCTCGGATCGCTTATTAGACGCAGTTCAGGAGTTAGCGGCAGCTGGTATTGAGGAATCTGTTCCCACACTGATTGCAGCTTTGGGCTACAACAATCCAGGGGCAGCAGTGGCGGCAGTAGATGGACTAATTGCGATCGGCGAAGTCGCAGTACCATCACTATTGGAACTAATTGATGACTACAACTACAGTGCGAGAGCCTGGGCTATTCGCGCCTTAGCGGGAATTGGTGATGTCCGGGCGCTGGATACCTTGTTAGAGGCAGCAAAAAACGATTTTTCCTTAAGCGTGCGGCGGGCAGCTGCTAGGGGATTAGGCACTTTGCGCTGGCAGCAACTACCTGCTGAGAAAGGGGAATCTGTTCAGACTCAGGTATTAGAGGCATTATTACTAATTTCTCAAGATCCAGAGTGGATAGTGCGCTACGCAGCAGTGACGAGTTTAGAAACACTAGCGATCGCTATAGCAGTCACTTTACCAGAGCAAGCAGCGCGGATTACAAATCAACTTCAGCAAATACTTGATACTGATGCCGATGTGGGAGTTCGCACCCGTGTAAAATTTGCACAGCAAAAAATTCAACAGCAACAACATCAAGAAATGTTTGCACCAAAAAGAAAGCTAGAAAATACTGAAGTGTCTGAAATACCTCATCGTGGTGGTGGCAGACGGTAAATCACCAGACACCATACCGCGCTTGCGGTATGGTGTTAGGTCTCCCAATTCATCGGAGATAGCCTTCAGAACTCCTTGTTTTATTGGTCTTACATTCGCTTCTCCGATGGGGAGTCCTGGTTCCCAAGACCTTGTTTTGGTAAAACTAACCAGGCGATAAAGATTGAATTTCTGCCTGGATATTGCCACGAGCAGATGGTTCGGCAAACTCTGACATTAAAGGCGTAAAATAAATACGCGATCGCTGTAAAAATCGTTCTAAAACCTGTTGACGACCTGTAATATACTCTGCCTCTTCCACCCAGCTATATTCCTGACGAATAGCATGGGCGTATTCTTCATAATCAACTTGGTTAGTAGCCAAAATCGCTAAATCTGCATCAACTAGGACTTGGCTATCATAGTCATTTACCGCAGCTTGGTGGTTTTTAGTGTTCAGAATCAGACGGGTGACAGTAGTTATGATACTTTCTGGAATACCCAAATTACTCAGCAACTCAAAAGCATAGTCTGCACTTCGTTCTTCGTTATCTTTGGCTTCAGCGTCATACACTACATCGTGAAACCAGGCAGCTAGTTGAACAGCAGCTAGGTTATTGGTGTAGCCTTGCAAAATCTCAATTGTGCTGAGAACGCGATCGATGTGTTTCAGTGTATGGTAATAGCGGCCAGGGGTAGAGTAAGCTTCAACCAAGAGATTAAAGGCTTTCTCAGCCGCTACCTGGTCAACGCCAAAGGGTTGGAGTGTGTGTTGCCAGTTATAAAATAAAATATCCATAACATTTTCTGTAGCCATAGAGGCAGTATACCCATTCTGAGTATTGGAAAAAATAAGTACATGCTGTTAAAACAGCAGTAGAAGACTTCAAGTACGAACCTCACCTTCTAACTCCGCTACGAGAAAGAGAAAAAATTTTCCTACCCTTACTTGCAGGGAAGGGTTAGGAGTGAGTTTACACGAATATATTTACAACTTATAAATCAAGTTATAAATCAATGAAACTTTGGACGGTTCATTATACAAAGTTTGGCGCTAGTATCCCCAGAGTTTCCGCAATTGGCGTCAGGATAGATAAAGAAAAATCAGAGGAAGGCATGACTGTAGTGTTGCCAAAGCAATTTAATCCTCTATCAGAAAGTTTGCGGGAGATCGGTGGTTCACCACTGTGATATCTGATACAGGTAAGTTATGATCTTGGACATTAATTTTTTATTGTTCAGATGCCAGCTAAAATCATCCTTACCGTTATTCAAGGACAATTATTAGGACAGCAATATATTTTTGATTGCCGCAGTAGCTGCATAATCGGTAGAAGTCCAGATTGCAATCCCCAGTTACCAGATGATGAAAATCATCGGGGCATCTCTCGCTATCACTGTCTACTAGATATTAATCCTCCTGATATTCGGGTGCGGGACTTTGGTAGTAAAAATGGCACTTACATTAACGGTAAAAATATTGGACAACGCCAACGAAATCAAACGGCTGAAGAAGCTGTAAAATTACAGTTTCCAGAGTATGACTTACGAACAGGCGACGAAATCAATTTAGGTCACACTGTCTTTAAAGTTAGTATAGAAATACATCCAGATCAAGTAAATCTACCAACCTTCATCCCTGACGATGTTACTGTCAAAAATAACCCAGTACAACAGGCTTATTTCTTAGACATCATCAAATACTTTCTGAATTTGGCTGAGAGTGGCGATCGCAACCTCAAAGCAATTAGCGGTTATAATCTTGTCAAACTTCTCAGCACTAGTGAATTCGGAGAAGTTTATTTAGCACAGCATAATCAGTCTGGCAAGTTCATAGCCTTAAAGGTAATGTTACCAGCAGTGGCGGCGAATGACTTCGCTGTGCAGATGTTTCTCCGGGAGACGGAAAACACTAAGGCTTTGCAACATCCTCATGTAGTGCAACTGATGGATTGTGGCTTCTCGGAAATTATCTTCTTTTTTACAATGGAATATTGTGAGAGCGGTACTGTATGGGATTTTATGCAACAACTGGGTGGGCGATTGTCTATTGATATTGCTGTACCGATTATTCTGCAAATTTTAGACGCTTTAGAATATGCCCACAATGTTGAACTTCCTTATGTCAAACTGGCTGATGGTAAGTTTGGCAAAGGTAAAGGTATAGTTCACCGCGACCTCAAACCGAGTAACATCTTCTTGACTAAAATTGACGGAAAACTGGTGGCAAAAATCGGTGATTACGGCTTATCTAAAGCCTTTGACTTGGCTGGTTTAAGCGGTCAAACTTTGACTGGTACTCAAGCAGGTACTCCCGTTTTTATGCCGCGACAGCAGGTACTTAACTTTAAATATGCCCAGCCAGAGGTAGATATTTGGGCAGTTGCGGCTTGTCTCTACAATATGCTAACAGGTTGTTTCCCCCGCAACTTCACAGGCGATCCTTTTCTAGCAGTTTTACAGAATAATCCCATACCAATTCGCCAACGAGATGCAACAATTATCCAACCCCTAGCGCAGGTGATTGATTTGGCGTTGGTTGATAAGCCAGAAATCCACTTTAAAAGTGCAGCTGAATTTAAGCGGGCCTTGTTAAGTGCGTTGTCATAGTAGAGTTTACAGCATTTTATTATCTATTTAATCTACATCTGTCGTAGGGGCGCAAGACCCAACGATGGAATATTTTTTTATTGCTAGCCCCTAGAACGCACGAGGTAAGTAAATCATTCAAAATCAATCAAATCCTTGCTGTATAGTAATTACGAATTCCGCATAATGGTGACAGCTAAATGAAAGCGTCAAAATAGAAGACACAGGCTTTGTACAAAAAGCCTTGCCTTGATTAACGGAGTTATTATCAGTGGTATTACAAGTACAAACAAGCACCTACGAAGCTAAAACCCAAGAAATTGCTAAACAACTTCTAGCCGCAACGCAGGAAAATCGTTCGTTTTTTTCTTCCCTGCGGGATCAAATGCGTTGGGATGATAAATTACTCGCTTGGGCAATGAGTAATCCTGGATTGCGGGTGCAACTATTTCGCTTTATAGATACGTTACCTGCTTTGCACAGTAAATCAGAAATTGCCTCACATTTACAAGAATATTTAGGCGATGAATCTGTAGAATTACCGACAGCTTTGAAGGGAATGCTAAACTTTGCTAATCCCGACTCGATGCCTGGACAAGTTGCTGCTACAACCGTTGGGACAGCCGTTGAGACTCTTGCCCATAAATATATTTCTGGAGAAAATATTAAACAAGTCATCAAAACAGTTGAACGACTGCGAAAAGAAAAAATGGCTTTCACCATCGACTTGCTTGGTGAAGCCGTAATTACCGAAGCGGAAGCGCAGTCTTATCTAGAACGCTATCTAGAATTAATGCAACAATTGGTGGAAGCATCGAAGAATTGGTCAGCTATTCCGGCGATTGATGAGGCTGATGGCGAACCCATCCCAAAAGTTCAGGTTTCTGTGAAATTAACGGCGTTTTATTCCCAATTTGACCCATTAGATGCTAAAGGTAGTGAGGAGCGAGTTAGCGATCGCATTCGGATTCTCTTACGTCGTGCTAAAGAATTAGGGGCAGCTGTGCATTTTGATATGGAACAGTATGCCTATAAGGACATAACTCTCAGCATTCTGAAAAAACTGTTAATAGAAGAGGAGTTTCGGCAACGCACAGATATTGGCATGACAATTCAAGCATATCTGCGTGATAGCGAACAAGATACCAAAGACGTAATTTCCTGGTTGAAAGAACGTGGTTATCCTCTGACAATCCGCTTGGTGAAAGGCGCATATTGGGATCAAGAAACGATTAAAGCAGCGCAAAAGCATTGGCCACAGCCAGTTTACAACGACAAAGCCGCAACAGATGCTAACTTTGAAACCATCACTCAATTGTTGTTAGAAAATCATCAATATGTCTATTCTGCCATTGGTAGCCATAACGTGCGATCGCACTCTCGCGCCATTGCCATAGCTGAAAGTTTAAATGTCCCGCGCCGTCGCTTTGAGTTGCAAGTCCTCTACGGTATGGGTGATAAAGTTGCCAAGGCTTTGGTTGATAAAGGTTATCGGGTGAGAGTTTACTGTCCCTACGGTGAATTATTGCCTGGGATGGCGTATTTAATTCGTCGATTGTTGGAAAATACCGCTAATAGTTCTTTTTTACGGCAAAATCTCGAAAATCGACCAATTGAAGAGTTATTAGCGCCGCCAATTGTCAAAGAAGAAAAAAACTCTTTAACTCCTAACTCTCATTTCCTCGGTGCTGCTGATACCGATTACGCTGAAGAAGAGGTGAGAAAGAAGGCGGCGCAAGCTTTCCAAAGCGTTCGTCAACAACTTGGTAAAACATATTTACCGCTGATTAATGGAGAATATGTTAATCCACCGGAATTTGTTGATTCTCTTAATCCTTCTAAGTTCAGTGAGGTAATTGGTAAAATTGGGTTGATTAGCGTTGAACAAGCAGAACAGGCAATGCAAGCTGCTAAAGCTGCCTTTCCTGGGTGGAAGAAAACGCCAGCAAAACAACGCGCTGATATTTTGCGGAAAGCGGGTGATTTGATGGAACTCCGCCGCGCTGAACTTTCAGTTTGGATAGTTTTGGAAGTTGGGAAACCAGTTAAGGAAGCTGATGGAGAGGTTTCGGAAGCGATAGACTTTTGTCGATACTACGCTGATGAGATAGAACGGTTAGATGAAGGTGTGAATTACGACATACCTGGCGAAACTAATCATTATATTTACCAACCACGGGGAATTGCTGTAGTGATTTCTCCTTGGAATTTTCCGCTAGCGATCGCTTGTGGAATGACAGTTGCAGCTTTAGTTTCGGGCAATTGTACTCTCCTCAAACCTGCGGAAACATCTTCTGTAATTGCAGCAAAACTCACAGAAATCCTGGTAGATGCTGGTTTTCCTAAAGGTGTATTTCAATACGTACCTGGTAAGGGTTCGCAAGTTGGCGCTTATTTGGTAAATCATCCAGATACTCATGTGATTGCTTTTACTGGTTCTCAAGAAGTCGGATGTCGAATTTACGCAGAAGCAGCAACGCTGAAACCCGGACAAAAACACATGAAACGGGTGATTGCTGAAATGGGCGGCAAGAATGCCATTATTGTCGATGAAAGTGCTGATTTAGACCAAGCTGTGGTGGGGGTAGTGCAGTCGGCATTTGGTTACAGCGGCCAAAAATGTTCTGCTGCTTCCAGGGTGATTGTCCTGGAACCGATTTATGATGCCTTTGTGCAGCGGTTGGTGGAAGCGACAAAATCCTTGAATATTGGGGAAGCAGAGTTACCGAGTACGCAAGTTGGGCCGGTAATTGATGCTAATGCCCGCGATCGCATCCGCGAGTATATTGAGAAGGGTAAGGCAGAAGCAGAAGTGGCGTTGGAATTACCAGCACCCGAACAAGGCTACTTTATTGGCCCAGTCATCTTTAGTGAAGTATCGCCCAATGCGGTAATTTCCCAGGAAGAAATTTTTGGCCCTGTGCTGGCGGTAATTCGGGTGAAAGATTTCCAGGAAGCCTTAGCAGTCGCCAACGGTACAAATTACGCCTTAACTGGCGGACTTTATTCTAGAACGCCTTCGCACATTCAGCAGGCACAGACAGAGTTTGAAGTTGGGAATTTGTACATCAACCGCAATATTACCGGAGCGATCGTTGGACGGCAACCTTTTGGTGGATTCAAACTTTCTGGAGTAGGTTCTAAAGCAGGCGGCCCTGATTACTTACTGCAATTTTTAGAACCACGCGCAGTGACAGAAAATATTCAACGTCAAGGTTTTGCACCAATTGAAGGAGCAGATTAAACTAACGTGAATTCCACGGTTCATATAGTGTCGGTCAATTAGCACAATCAAACCACCTCTCCCTGATTTTACTGCGTAAAACCCTCCCTCTCCGAGTCCTACGGTGTACACACATCTTGATAATCAAGCCCCAATCCTGGATTTATCCCCCTTAATCCCCCCGATGTATTGGGGGAATCCGGTTCTCCCCCTTACCAAGGGGGAGTTAGAGGGGGTCAGAAGGGCTTGTGTGTACACCGTAGCTCCGACTACGAGAGGGACAGGCTTGCACTTTCGTTCAAAGCATGGAGAGGTGCATCAAACTCACATTAAATTACAATAGGTATTAACATCAAACAGAGTTTAATGAGTAATTTAGTTATAAAAGTTGCTGAATTACCTAAAGATTTTCCGGCAATTCAAGCAATTAGAAAATCAGTTTTTCAAGAAGAACAAGGGGTAGATCCCGCTTTAGAATTTGATGGCAAAGATGAAATATCCGATCATCTAATTGCTTATTTAAATCTGGAAGTTGTAGGTACTGCTAGAATCAGATATTTAGATAATAAAACTGCCAAAATAGAAAGATTAGCTGTTTTATCGACAGTTAGAGGGCAAGGTATTGGTAAGAAAATTATGGAAAATGCCCTACAGGTGATAGCTAACCAACATATTCCAGAAGTCGTAATTCATGCTCAAGAATATGTGAAAAATCTATACAAAAAACTGGATTTTGTAGAAGAAGGAGAAATATTTGAAGAAGCTAGTATTCCCCATGTGAAAATGAGAAAAATATTTTCACAGTTAAAGTAAAATTATCTAGTATTTTTTCACTAATTGTTCAGACAAAAATGTATTTTATGAGCAATTAACTAAAATATTTCATTAAAATTGACTCTAGCTGGACTATGCCAATTGGCTTGATAAGGTAGTCATCAACACTACCTGGTAGCATGGCAATTTCCTCGTCTAAAGGTTCGCTAAAGGTCATCATCACAATTGGTAAATGTTCCCGATAAGGCTCTTTTCTAAGGATATTCAGCAAATTCCAGATATGGACATCTTTTACTAATTGCAAATCAAAAAAAACTAAATCTGGTTGGAAGCTTTGTACCTGTTTCAAAAAGTCGTTACTATTATCTATCCACTTGACTTGGTAGCCAATTGTGTGGAGATAATCTTGCAATACTGTTGCTGTGTTTTCCTCTTCTTCTACAAGCAAAATAGTTTTATTTGTGGAGATCCCTGAAGAAGAGGAGGACAAGGTAAAGTTTGCTTCCTCTTCAGTCTCATCGATCTCATTTGTCTCATCTTCCCCATTTTCCGGATGCTCTGGATTTGGTAGAAACAGAGTGAACTGACTGCCCTTTCCTAAAGTTGATGTTACGGTAACATCTCCACCATGTAAACGCGCTAATTTCCGCGTCAACGCTAAACCCAAACCAGTGCCTTCATACTGCCGATTTAAGCGACTGTCAAGCTGTTTAAACGGTTCAAATAGAAGTTGAAACTGGCTTGAGTCTATACCAATGCCAGTATCTGAAACTGTAAACGTTATCCCTTGTGGCACTTTTTTGACTACCAGCGATACTTCACCTGCTGGGGTGAATTTAATAGCATTAGTGAGCAAGTTGAGTAGCATTTGCTTGATGCGCCGCTCATCAGCAATCCAAATATCCTTTTCTAGCTCAATTTCACAGGTGAGTTGCAATCCCTTTTCTGAGGCGCGATCGCGCACTGTCCAGATGGCATAATTACATATATCTGCCACTGACAAAGATGATAGTAACAGATCCTCTTTACCCGCTTCTACCTTAGATAAGTCAAGGATATCGTTAATCACTGCCAGCAGGTGTTCACCACTACTATAGATACAACTTACATATTCGTTCTGCTTTTCATTCAGAGAGCCAACTATTTCTTGTTGCAGTAACTGTGACAAACCCATAATCGCATTGAGAGGTGTCCGCAACTCATGGCTCATGGTTGCTAAAAATTCAGTTTTTGCCCGACTGGCAGCTTCTGCTGCTTCTTGAGAGGCACGTAGTTTCAACTCTGTTTGCTTACGTTCAGTAATATCCTCAATCATCGCTAGAAAAAATTCAGGTTTACCATTGCTGCCTGGTATAACAGAAACAGAGATATGAGTCCAAAGTAAGTTACCATTTTGATGCTGGCAGCATCTTTCTATCTCAATACGATGTCTTTCGACAAGCTGTTTCTGATGTTTAAAGGGTTGTAAACCTTCTTCCCTCGAAGTTCTCTTTAAGTCTGTGCGAATTCCTGACATCAGTTGTTTGTAAAGTTTTAAATCCTCCCTTTCTATGGAAATGTAATCTGTAAAGCACTTGCCGTATAACTCTTCTTGGCTGTATCCTAAAATCTCGCATAGTGCCAGATTAGTATCGACTATCTGCCCTTTCATATCTATCAGGCCAATGCCGATAGAGGAACGCTCAAAAATCGCTCGAAATTGTGCCTCACTCTGTCGCAGTGCTTCCTGTACGACGTTTCGCTCGCTCGCTTCCATAGCCAGCGTCACAAAATCTGCAATTGAACCAGCAAAGCTCTCTTCCTCTAAAGTCCATTGGCGACCTTCGCCTATGTGTTCGTGGCACACTACGCCTACCAAATGACCCTCTAGCCAAATTGGTGCGTCTAGTATAGATGTGATGCCCAAAGCTGAAAAATAAGACTCGGATAATTCTTGGGTTCTGGGATCGTTTCTGGCATCATCCGCGGCAATAGTACGCTCCCCTTCTAAAGCTTGGAAATAAACAGGAAAATTTGTTTTTAGAAGCGAGTTACCAAAGGTATGCTTCTTAGTCCTGACATCATACAAATCAATGCATTCAATTTTTGAACGTTCTTCATTATATAACCATACCCCAACTCGCTCTACTAACAGCGTCTGAGCAGCAGTTTCTGTAATTTCCCTCAACACCGCATTGAGATTACCTTGCTGAAATGTCTTGCTTCTTGCCAGTTGCACCAGCATCTGGCTTTGTTTTCGCCGACTATTTTCTCTGATTCGTAAAGCCTCTTGGGCCTGGTTGTGCTCTGTTATATCTCTAGCTGACACCACCTGCATTAGTTGCCCTCAAGAAGAAATAATTTGGACTTGCAGTTCTACGGAAAAAGTAGAACTGTCTTTGTATAACTACAATTACTTGCTATGGTTTTTCATAACCGGAAAGTATAATTTTTCTAACTAAATTTTATATTCTGACTAATTAGTTATAAGCTAGATTTTGCTGATTACTTCTATTACTTCATACCATTAATTTTTGCCAGGGGATAATTAGCATTTCTAGTAATTTCACTATTAAGTGATTTTACTATCAACTAGTACAAGTAGTATAGTATTTTTAATTTGAAACTGGGGAGTGCTAAAGACTTTTCCCAATACCCAATCCCTAGTACAATTTTTTGCTTAGTACTGACTAGCAAAATACCCTTGATTCTCCTAGAGAAAGATACTTAATGGCTCAAATTCTGCCAAACTTAAGGTAACGGCAGCTTTTGCGGAGTGGAGCGATGACAGATAATGATGTAAGAATTGTTTCCCTGATTCCCGGTGGAACAGAGATTTTAGCGACACTAGGGTTGGTTAATGCTATTGTGGGGCGATCGCACGAATGCGATTACCCTCCAGAAATCCTCGATCGCCCCATTTGTACCCAAGCACGTTTAAATAGTGATGCCTCCAGTAGCCAAATTCACGACGAAGTGAACAATTTGTTGCAATCTGCTCTGAGTATTTATGAAATCAAAACAGATGTTTTAGAGCAATTGCAGCCTACCCATATTCTTACTCAAGACCAGTGCGATGTTTGTGCTGTTAGCTTACACGATGTTGAAAAGGCAGTTGCGGAACTCATTGACAGTAAACCTCAGATTATTTCTTTACAACCCGATATTCTTCAGGATGTTTGGGCTGACATTGAACGAGTCAGCAACACCTTTAGCGTAGACTCGGTAAAAGTCTTAGAAAATTTAGAAGCTCGCGTCAAAATTTGTCAGCAAAAAATCCAAGGACTTTCTTTAGATGAACTGCCTACTGTCGCTTGTATCGAGTGGACCGATCCTTTGATGATCGCCGCTAATTGGATTCCTGAATTAGTTAACTTAGCAGGAGGACAGTCTTTATTTTGCGCTACAGGTCAGCCTTCTCCGATCTTGCCTTGGGAAACACTATTAACAACTAATCCCGATGTAATTGTTTTTATGCTTTGTGGCTTTGATTTAAACCGCACTCGCAAAGAAGCCAATTTATTAACTCAACGTCCAGAGTGGGAAAAACTACACGCTACCGAAGCTGGTAGAGTCTACATTACTGATGGCAATTCTTACTTCAATCGTCCAGGGCCGCGATTGGTAGATTCTCTAGAAATTTTGGCAGAAATTTTGCATCCAGAAATTTTTCAATACGGCTACAAAGGAACTGCTTGGGAACTGTTGTAAATAAAAATTCAGAACTCAGGAGCGGAGCCGGAGACGCTCCGCCTCCGGTCAGAATTCAGTATGAATTCGAGTCAGGCTGAGTGAGATTGGTTTAAAACCTTGATGCGTTCCAATCGCCCACAAAGACTAATTCTGATTTCTGGATTCTGAATTCTTCTTTAAGGTGTTTGTTCAGAATCTGCCGATGGTTCATTGTTAAATAACAGTAGGCGTGCAGCAAGAATGGCAAATCCTACAGCCGCGATCGCTTTTAAAACCCGTGTAGGTAATAATTCGGCTACTGCACCCCCTGCTAACGATCCCAACAGGCTTGTCAACAGCAATGCGCCTGCTGCACCGAAAAATACTGCACGTGGAGAATTAGAACGTCCTGAAAGTGCGATCGCCGCTAGCTGACTTTTGTCACCCAATTCTGATAAAAAAACCGTAATAAAGCTCAGTCCTAATAAATGCCAATCCATATTATTTACAGGGAGTAGGGAAGACTAATGACCAATGACTAATTACCAATAAATACATCCCAAAATAGCATTAGGGAAATTACCAACAGCATCACGCCGGCTGATTTTTCTACAGTTTTCGGGCTGAGTCGATTGGCTAGCCAACTACCTAAAAGTACACCTAATAAGCTGGTGGTTATTAGCGCCGCCGCAGATCCGATAAATACCACCCACGGCGAATGAGATTGTGCGCTCATTAAGAGAGTGGATAGCTGAGTCTTATCTCCAATTTCTGCTAGAAAAATGGTTACAAAAGTCGTACCAAAAACTACTAGCGCTGATTGCTGCTTTTGAGGACTATCGGCAATTACAGGCTGAACTGACGGAGCGATCGCAGGAGTTAAGTTAAAATCATTGCTGTCTTCCAGTTCTAGCTCGATCTCAGTGTGAGATATGCCAGACATCTCCAAAGGTGCAGAATCAAGTTTCACAAGCAGTAGTTTTGGTTGCTAGGGTGTTTTCATATTTCTATCATTTTCTCAGATTTTTGTCATAAATTGCAATCTCACACAAAAAAGGAGGGTTGGATGTCAAAGGCCAACAGCTTGGTCGAAGCGTAGTATTTCTAAACTGCGATCGCCATAAACTCCTTCTATTTGCTGGCGACAGCAGTCAATAGCAAAATCGTTGACTTCTTCTGGTTCAACCCCATACATATCTTGAAACACTTCTGATTCCACACGGCAGAAGCGCGGACGATTGGCGTAGATGCGACATTCTCGCGTGGTATGGTCGAAATTAACGCACCATCCCCCTTCGCCTACCATGCTGAGGTAGAGTTCTAGTTCTGGTGGAGAGAGGTACTCTTCCAAGTCTGGACGCTCTGCTGGATCGAGATTACAGCAGGCTCCACATTGCTTTACACATTGCCAAGTTGACATTTTGAATTAGGGATTAGGGATTGTAGAAGGGAATAGGGTACAGAGAATAGGGTACAGATTATTCCCTGTCACCTGTCACCTCTGGCCTAATCCCAATGCCCCTATTTTACGTTTTTATATCTTTTCTTATAATTTTGTTAAGTAAATTAAATCTAACAGTCCATAGCCATATATGATCGATTTCGGGTTTTCTAATTTAAGTTATTGAATTTTTTAAGACTATTGGGAGGAGAAAAGGAAAAATGTTTGACGCTGTGTCTGACTTGTTTAACGCTTTTACCAGTATCAATTGGGAAGTTATTTTCCAATTGTTGTCCGTGGCGCTCATCGTGATTGCTGGCCCAGCAGTAATCTTTGTACTGGCATTTCGCAACGGCAACCTATAAGAGTGCTGAGTGCTGACTAAGGAGTTAACAGTTAAGAGTTAAGAGTGAAAAGTTAATTAAGAATTCATAACTCATAACTCATAACTCAGCACTCAGTACTGATAAAGCTTGAAGGGCAGCTTGGATAATATTGTCATACTGTGGTTGAGAAATATCAACTTCTTTAGCGTTTTGACGATTAGTGCCCAGCAAACCAATTATATGTCCTGGCTGGATGGCTAAGACTTTGCCTTCAGAATTTCTAATTCTTAATTCTGCTTTAATACCATTTTTATAGAAACCACAAGTATATTTTCGCTGGTTGTACTCAAATGTGGTGCTTGATTGGATAGGTGGCGAAGCAAAAAATTGTTGAACCTGAATTGGCAGTCTGACTCCGATTAACTCTAGCTCGATGCTAGTGTTACCGTTAAAGTAATTTTCTCGCAGTTTGTAAGCGACATCCACTCGCGGTGGTAAGCGGAAATAGTCGCCCCAACGCCAAGCGATCGCTTTAATTTTATACTCGTGATTATCAATAGTTTGGGCAACTGTCAGTTTGATGTGACCCTTACCAACAATTTTTTGCTCAACCACTTGGACATTAGGTGTCCAGAAAACTGGATCGGGGTTGTCCATACCGCAGGGATGTAGAGCATTAAGCTGTTGATAAAGCTGTTGATTGAGATGATTGAGGTTGACTTCGGCATCAATTTTCAGCAGAGGCTTGAGATGTTCGGGTTCGAGACACTGGTTAGCAAACTCAATCAAACGCGATCGCAACGCCTGTAAATTTTCTGCTGGTAGAGAGAATCCTCCGGCTGCTTTGTGTCCGCCAAATTTCCCTAGTAAATCGTGACAATATTCCAAAGCTTCAAACACATGAAACTCTGGAATTGAGCGTGCAGAACCGCGTATATGTCCCTCATCTTCATAAGTACCGATAAACACGGGAACGCCGTAGCGTTCCACCAAACGGGAGGCGACTATGCCAATAACGCCATGATGCCAATTGGGTTGAACAACAATTAATACACGGTCTTTTTGTAGAGACGTAACAAATTCTGTCTCCACATAAGCGATCGCTTCTTGTTCAATTTGCTGACACATCTCCTGGCGAGAGGCGTTGACTTGTTCGCATTGCATTGCTCTTTCCAGCGCCACTCCCATATCGTCTGTAGTCAGCAATTCAATCACAGTTTGGGGATTACCAATCCGACCAATAGCATTAATTCGCGGCCCCAAGCGAAAACCTATATCTTCAGGCTTTAGCGATTTTGGATTTTGAATTTTGGATTTTGGACTTGTACTGAGCGTTCGCGTAGCGTCTCGTAGAGAAGTCGAAGTATTAGAAATTTTCTCCTCTGCTCCCCTGCTCCCCTGCTCCCCTGCTCCCTCATCTCCCCTCGCCTGCACGCCGCCTACCTGAATCAACGCCTGCACCCCAGCTAAATTTGATTTGGGTAAATGCTGTAAACCACGTTTCACCCAACGGCGATTTACGCCAGTTAAGGGGGCTAAATCTGCGATCGTTCCCAGTGTAAATAGTGCTAGCATCGGCTGGATCAAGCCCTTAGCCTGACCTAGCTGTTGTGCTAGAGAAACTGCCAAAATGTAAGCAACACCAACACCAGCAACACCCCGATAAGGTGAGGATTCTGCTATCAGTTTGGGGTTGAGGATAGCATTAGCTGGCGGTAATTTTTGGGGGATATCATGATGATCGGTGATAATCACTGCAAGACCAAGTTCTCTAGCTCTAGCAACTGGTTCAAATGCAGAGATGCCATTATCTACAGTGAGAATTAATCCCACACCTTCGCCGTGGAATTCTTCAACTATGCGTTTATTGATACCGTAACCTTCGTGCATCCGGCTGGGGATAGCATAATCTACCTGTGCGCCTAAAGTGCGGAGACTACGCAAAAGTAGAGCAGTGCTGGTCATCCCATCAGCATCGTAATCACCACAAATAGCAATTTTTGTTTGAGATGCGATCGCATTTTCCAACAACTCTAAACTAATCGCCAAATCTGGGAAATCTTCCAAAGGCGAAGGCAAAACTAAGGACTCTGGATTTAAAAATGCTTGTACCTGTTCTGGTGTTTCCATACCCCGATTAATCAACAGCTGGCTGACAATCGGTGAAAGATTTGTCAAAACCGCCAGCTTTTGGGCAAATTCTGGTTTTTGTGGATAAATTTGCCAGCGCTGATCGGGTAAGCGTCGGTGAGACTTTGAGAGTTCAGATACAGCTCGGTCTAGCACAATAAAAGTTAGGAGTTTTTAGTTATGAGTATTGAATTGAAAGTTGTTTCTTAACTCATAACTAATAACATTAATTTGCTATCTAAAACACGTTTATCTTACCATCATCCATAATATACAACGAGCGATCGCCCGGAGAGCGCCAAGTCGGACGGAGTTCGAGCCGCAATGTGCCAAAGTTAGGTTTTGAGACGATTGCTTGTAGTGACAAACCTTTTTCACTCCAAAATATCAGAGATGTATTTGGCTCTGTACCCTCTATTTCTTCTAAATTTAATTTCTGTCCTGGACTCAAAGATATTGCATCAGTCCCAGAGGGTTTTTGGATTTTGATTAAGTTAGGTGTGCTATTTACGACTTCAACCCTGATGTGTTGCCCAGGTATAAACTGAATTGGATGCGACCCACACTTAGAGGCACAAGTTCTAGCTAAAGTAGCACTGGGATTATTGATTGATGTAACTAGAACGGTAGCTGCAACTAAAGCAAATGACAGAGGCTTAAACATAATACACAGTATAAGTACTAAACTGAAATATTACTTCAATTTAGTACTATTAAGCCTCAGCATATTTTCCAGATTTAGAACTGTGATGTATTTTTAACCGAAGCGTCCACTGATATAGTCTTCAGCTTCTTTAGTTTGAGGAGAACTGAACATTTGGGCTGTCGGATTAAACTCAACTAATTTTCCGCGACGTTTACCATGCTCATCAATTTCTGTATTGAAGAAAGCCGTGAAATCTGCGACTCTAGAAGCTTGCTGCATATTATGTGTCACCATAATGATGGTGTATTGCTCCTTGAGTTCTAAGCAGAGTTCTTCTACTTGGCGGCTAGAAATTGGGTCGAGAGCAGAACATGGTTCATCCATTAATAATACATCTGGCTTCATGGCGATCGCACGTGCAATACAAAGCCGTTGCTGTTGTCCGCCAGATAATGCAGTTCCCTTCTCTTTGAGTTTGTCTTTGACTTCATCCCAAATAGCAGCGCGTCTGAGGGAATCTTCCACTAATTCGTCGATGTTACCTTTGTAACCGTTAGCACGCGGGCCAAAGGAAATATTTTCGTATATTGACTTGGGGAAAGGATTTGGTCTTTGAAAAACCATTCCGACTTGACGGCGTAATTTTACAGAATTGATCTTAGGATCGTAAATGTTGCGATCGCGATAATTCAGCCTACCCTCAACCTTAGCACCAGGGATTAAATCATTCATCCGATTGAAGCAACGCAGCAAGGTACTTTTACCACATCCTGAAGGGCCAATAAAAGCAATAATTTGTTTTTCAGGAATCTTCAGATAGACATCTAAAAGTGCCAGAAATCCTCCATAGTAGACCTTCACACCTTCAACATTGAATACATGATTATCTTGGTCGATTGTGGCACTATCTGATTTACTTCTACTATTGCTATAAGTCATTTTGCGTATTTCCTAATATCTGTGAAAGTATCCAATTAGATATTTAATTATCTAACGTATTGAGAAGCGTTGCCGGATATAAATTGCTACACCATTTAAAACTAAAATCAAGAGTAACAACGCAATAATTGTCGCTGCGGCTGCATCAGCAAAACCCGGTTCAGGACGAGTGATGTAACTGTAAATTTGAATGGGTAATGCCATAAATCTCTGGAACAAACCAGGGTTAAAGGTAAGAAAACCCACAGCACCGACAACAATTA
This sequence comes from Nostoc sp. LEGE 12454, assembly GCF_056620565.1. Lineage (NCBI taxonomy): Bacteria > Bacillati > Cyanobacteriota > Cyanophyceae > Nostocales > Nostocaceae > Nostoc > Nostoc sp. LEGE 12454. The sequence goes on along the minus strand of NZ_JBWQXL010000002.1, from coordinate 358,847 downwards.
GAGATGCTGCATCACCGATTGCACGGGATACAGAAATAATCACCCCTGTCAAAATACCGGGAATAGCATAAGGTAAAACGTGACTTCTGATAGTTCGCCATTTGGTGACACCTAAGCCATAGGATGCATTTCTCAAGGAATCTGGGACGGCGCGAATTGCTTCTCTAGCTGTCACAATAATCACTGGTAAAGACAACAAAGATAAAGTCAATGCACCGGAAATCAAAGCGGGGCCAAACCCAAGCAGATAATTGAAAACTCCTAAACCCAGCAATCCATAAACAATAGAAGGTACACCCGCCAGATTACTGATATTAATCTCAATAATCGCTGTCCACCAAGCTTTCGGTGCATACTCTTCTAGATATAAAGCTGCTCCTACACCAATAGGAACAGTAACCAAAATTACAATAGTTCCCAAAAGAACGCTGCTGATAATTGCAGGACGGATACCACCTTGGTCAGGAAAACGAGAAGGAGTTTCTGTAAGAAAACCAGGTGTTAAAAATCTGCCTAATCCATCTTTAAAAATATCAAAAAGTAGCAATGCTAGGATAAATAAACCAATCAGTAATCCTAATAAAAAAATTACTTCAAATACTTTTCCTAATGTTTCCCTACTTTCAACATTATCGGTAAACTCTGGTGTAGAATCTAGAGAATTATCTTGTTGATAACTTGTAGCCATACTTATTAATTAATCGTATTTTTCTTTAAAGCGATTTGCAATCCAGTAACTAACAATATTCAAAGCTAGGGTGATTATAAACAGAACAGCACCTACAGCATATAATGTCTTGAAATTGAGACTACCACGCGGACTATCTCCACCAGAAATTTGTGCCATGTAAGCTGTCATTGTTTCTATTGATTCCGCAAAATTAACAGTCAGCTTTGGCTGTAGTCCGGCGGCGATGAGGACAGTCATTGTTTCACCCACAGCGCGAGAAATACCCAGTATAATCGAGGCGATGATTCCAGAAAGTGCGGCTGGTAAAACTACTTTAAAAATGGTTTCTAGTTTAGTAATACCTATAGCATAAGATCCCTCTCTCAAAGAGCCTGGAACTGCTCGAATAGCATCTAAGCTAATAGAACCAACAGTAGGAGTAATCATTACCCCCATCATTAACCCTGCACTCAAGGCATTGAATATTTCCAGAGGGATAATATGCCGTAGCAATGGTGTGACGAATAACAGCGCAAAGTAACCATATACTACTGTAGGTATTCCCGCTAAAAGTTCCACTGCTGGACGTAAAACTGCTGCTACTTGGGGTTGAGCATACTCACTTAAATAAATAGCAGAAGATAACCCCAAAGGAATAGCAACTGCCATTGCAATAGCTGTCGTTAAAAAAGTGCCATTAATTAATGGCCAAACGCCAAAATGTCTATCTGCAAATAGAGGCGTCCATTTAGTATCAAGAAAGAATTCAGCAAAGGAAACTTCTTGGAAAAAACCGAATGTCTCCTGAAAGATAATTACAACAATACCAAAGGTAGTCAAAACCGAAACTAAAGCACAAGCAAATAAAATTACTGCAACAATCTTTTCAGAAATATCTTCAGATGGATTTTTATCCAGTGACTGTCTGGATAGTAGATAAGGATCGTCTTGAGAATTGAGATTTTGCATAAATAGCTAATTTTTAACTACATTCAGGCTACAATAACTAGAACTTTTTTTAGATAAAATTTGTGATTGGTTCACCTGGTTTTGCTTTTTTAAATTTTGTCCCCGTTTCACCAGTAGCAAATTTTTGTTTGACTTTGACATAAGCTTCATCAGGTAGTGCCACATAACCAACACTATCTACCCACTTCCAAGAATTTTCTAGATAAAAATCTACAAATTCTTTCACAGCTGGCTTGGTATCTAAGGATTTTTTACTGACATAGATGAACAGAGGACGAGACAAAGGTGTGTAGATATTTTTGATCACATTATCTACAGGAACTGGCTTTTCGCACTTTCCGGTAAGACTTTCTACAGCAACTAAATTGAGTTTTTCTTGGTTTTGAATGTAGTAAGATATCCCAACATAACCCAAGGCTGATACATCACCTGATACACCTTGTACTAAGAGGTTTTGATTGTGGCTAGGAGTGTAATCTGTACGGCCATTTTTGGCTTTGCCAGTAACAGCTTGAGTCATATAATCAAAAGTTCCAGTATCAGAAGCTGGAGCATACAGCTTCAGTTTCTCGTTAGGGAATTTGGGATTAACTTGATTCCAAGTCAATATTTTACCGTCTGATTTTGCGCCCCAAATTTTGCCAAGTTCCTTAATAGTTAGACATTTGGCAAAGTTGTTTTTACGGTTAGCAATTACGGCTATACCATCTAAAGCTATAGGTAACTCGACAAATTCAATATTCTTACTTTTACATTTTTTGATTTCTTCATCTCTTATAGTACGAGAAGCACCAGCTATATCAATATCGCCATTACAAAATTTACTGAAACCACCACCAGTACCACTTGAGGCAACACTAACTTTAGCTTCAGGTTTGCTTCTGCCGTATTCTTCCGCAACTGCTAATGAAACAGGAAAACCTACAGCAGCACCATCAATACTTACTTGACTTTTCAATTCCTGTCCACTGTTACAAGCAGTGATACTGCTGGCAACAAGCATTAAAGATGTTAGGAAAAAGCTATTCTGAAATCTGCTACGAAAGCTCATAAATTATCGATTGAGTGAGATAAAGTGACTTGGTTATCTGCAAATTGTAGAGAACGCTGCATTAAAAAACAGAGATTATGCTTTGCTTGCAGCTTGAATTTTGTCAAAAATTGCCCCATCTCCAAAAAACTTCTTCTGGATAATATCCCAACCGCCTAAATCTAAAGATGTGAATAAAGTTTTAATTGGCGGATGTTGTGATGCTACTTCTTGGCTAACGGTGGGGTTAACAGGACGATATTGTAATTTTGCGAATTCCTGTTGAGCTTCTGTGGAGTAAAGAAAATCAACAAATGCTTGTGCAACTTCTCTTGTACTGTGTTTATCGACGTTTTTATCAACTACCGCTACCGGATTATCAATGGAAATATTGACTTGGGGTACAACATAAGGCAACTTTGTCCCATTTTTACCCGCCAAAATTACCTCATTTTCGTAGTTGATTAAGACATCTCCCTCACCTTTTTGAAAGAATAAATCGCTAGCCTCACGGGCATCTTTCGTTAGAGTCGGGGTATTCTTATAAACTTTGGTGACATAATCTAGCGCTGTTGCTTCATCACCACCTGTTAGAGTTACCGAACCCCAGAAAGCCAAGAATTCCCAGATAGCAATACCAGAAGTTTTTGGGTTAGCTGCAATCACTTTCACGCCATCTTTAGCCAAATCTGCCCAAGTCTGAATGCCTTTCGGGTTGCCTTCGCGAGTAACGATCGCAGCAACCGATCTACTAACGATACCACTTCTCGGAGCTTTGGTTTCCCAACCTGATTTGATCAAACCTGCCTGTTGAATTTTGTTGACATCCAGAGGAAGTGCCAAATGTACTATGTCTGCTTCTTGCGAACCGTTAATGACAGCAGCCGCTTGAGCGCCAGAACCGCCATAACTTTGCTCAAAGGTGACGTTTTGGTTATGTTCTTGCTTCCACTTTTCGATAAACTTGGGAATTATCTGGTCATGAGCGGCTTTGGTGACAGAGAAAGATACGAGTTTTAACTTAACATCATTTTTGCTAGCTGAACTGCTTCCCGAACAGGAGGCAACTGCTATACTTAAAAAAATACTTATTAAAAACAAACTCACAAAGCTTTGGATACTGCGTCCATTTAACCAACTTCTAATTGTGTGTTGATACGATAGTTGCATAGTCCGCAAGGCTCTCATGGCATAAGCCTGTATCCCCTCACTCAGGAATGTACTTAATTGTGTTGGTTGTTGCGACTTGCTCATCAGAATCACCCCTAAATCTACGGTATTTCTACATGGATACCGTGATTATGAAAATTATAGGGTATATAGAATAATATTTATCATCTGGATTAAATTTTTTTGACTAAGTAAGAATTTCTCAGCAAAAGTAGCAAATAAATCTGATTTACCAAGGCATTTCAGAAGACGGTTTTTTTTGCTGGAAAGCGAAACAATCTGATTGCATACATAATATTTGCTAAAAAATATGTGATTAGTAATACAAAACAATAGTGAAAACTCAATTTTATTTTGACACTTGGGAATTGACTCATATCTCAACTGCGACTCGTTGTATACCAACAAAGTCTAGTGAATCCTGCTTTTCTTCCTCAAATTCTAAACAAAGTTCAATCGCTTCTCTAAATACGCTCCATTAGCTCATCTAAAGTTTGGGCTTGCGTATGACAACATCGATAGTATATTATCTGATTATTGAAAGAGCGATCGCGCATCCTGTGAGAATATATAATCGCGATAAGGTTTAAGCACCCACCAACTGATTCAGGCGTTTCAATATACGTAGCACGTCGGACAATTCATTTCCAGGGTTACGCATCAAAAAACCCTTTGATAAAGCATAACGTGGTGGATTTCCTTTCACTAATTTGACGAAAATGAACTCGCTTCCCGTGGCAATCATACCAAAACTAGGTTTATCGTTATCGCCATTTCCTAACAGATAAGCAAGAATTTGTGCGAGTCCTTGTTCGACTGAAAACGAAGCTCTTTTAGACTCAATAATCATCACCCAAAATTGCTCTTTTAAAACTAAGGTATCTATTCTACCTTTGATAATTACATCTTCATCTGGCACAGCAATATCTATAGATTCTTCTGATTTTACATAAAACGGAGCTAGATAAAAATCCCCAATAAAAAGCAATGGGTCTACAACTGCCATTCTGACTACATCTTCTAGTAAAGGTGGGTAATTAAGAAGATTAAAATAACCCGTTTTTACCTTATCTAAAAGTTGTTTATCTAAATCATTTATTTCTGGTAAATTTTCTTGCCATTCAAGAAAGAATGAGCTATCCAAAACTAACTCAATACCAAAGTTATCAATTAAATAGCGTAAGTCGATGACATTTGCTTGGATTGTTTGCGTCATATATTTTGGAGAATGGAAAATAGGGCTTACACAAAATACCTCTAAAACTCTGATTTCTCCGTGCCCTTCGCGCCTCTGCGGTAGCCTGCGGCAAGCCGAAGCGTCTACGTTATTCCATAATAATTAATTTTTAATTACAAATTATTTTAACCTACTCATTAGTTGCTGCTTCCAGCCAAACTTCCACATCATCTGCTAACAACTTCTGGGCTGCATCCATCATTGAGGTTGCGATGTCTTTGAGGTCTTCGCGATTGTTCAAGTAAGTTTTTAACGCTTCCATTGGGTCGATGCTGCTACTTGCACTCAATTCAGGAATCCGGGGACGAGCTAATTGACTGACTAATTCTGCTTGAATGGTGTAGGTATGAGCGGGACTTAAAGCAGTATGTAGAGAGGAACTGTCAATTAAATCCATTTGCTCGGAGCGGAGTTTGTAAATTAGCCGCACTACAGCATCTTGAATATCATACTTGGCGATCGCTTTCATTAACACCGCTTGCGGATCGTCTGCTTTTGAGACATCCACTTCAATGGTGCGGAAAGTCCGAACTGTTAAGGGACAAAATTCCCACTCAGCGCTTCCCCGCTCCAGTTCCAGCATCACATAGCCTTTGTCTTCTTTTTCTTCACTAAAATCTACCCGTTCAATACTCCCTGGATAAATCACCGGCGGGTTGTTAGATTTATTCAGATTTTGGTGGCGGTGAACGTGTCCCAACGCTACATAATCAAAACAAGGTCGCGTCAGCAAAGATAGGGGTAGAGTAAAGCCTTTACCTACTGCCAAAAATCTTTCTGCACCCAAGCTAGCATTGTCAGCCATCAAGTGAGCCAAAAGGATAGTAGGTACATCGGGGTCAAGACGGCGAACTTCCCCTTCTAAAACAACTCGCAGGCGTTCTGTTAATAGTTGGTTGACTTCCGCCAAAGACAAACCTTCAGTTTCTTGGCGAGTCATCAAAGTCGAACGAGTCAGCCAGGGGAGGGTGATTACTTGCACTTTGCCATTACGGGTTTCGATGCAGTGAGTAGTTACTGTGTCACCAACAACAAACCCTGGCACTCCCAAAGTGCGGTAAATATTTAAACTCGCCCCTCCCTGTCCTTGGGAATGTTGGTCGTGGTTGCCAACCAACAGCACTGTCGGAATATTGGCATCCATGAGACGGCGAAACTGGCTGGCAAAAGCTTGTTGTACATAAGGCGGTGGTGTAGCATCTGGGAAAGCATCGCCACCAAATATCACCATATCGACGGCATCTGTTAGCGCTCGGTCAATACATATAGACAAGGTATTGACAAAATCCTCCAACCGTGTATTCAATCCCGTCGCAGGATTAATTCGTCCGTGGGAGAAGCCACTTCCCATGTGGATGTCAGAGAGATGGAGGATTTTAATCATATTTGTCCTTTGTTCTTAGTCATTTGCCCTTTGTCTAATACTAATGACAAATAACAAATGACCAATGACTAAATATGAATTCCGCATTCTGTTTTATCACTTCCTCGCCAGCGTCCGGCGCGTTCATCTTCGCCTTCACCTACTTTAGTGGTGATGGGTTGGTCGCCGATGCTGGGATAACCTTGGTCGTGGAGGGGGTTGTAGATGACTCCATGTTCAGCTACGTAAACCCAGCTGTCTTGGCGTGTCCAAGTAGCAATGGGATTTACTTTCAGCCGACCTTTACCGTCGAATTCAAATATGGGCATATTCGCACGGGTTACTGCTTGGTCTCGGCGGCGTCCGGTAATCCAAGCGACACTGTTTAGATCGTCTAAACCCCGTAACAGTGGTTCAATTTTTGTAATGTGGTGGAATTGGGCAATATCCGTGTCCCAAAGTTTGTCGCCGTATTTGGCTTCAAAGGCTTCGCGGGTGTCTACATCTGGAGTTTTGAAAGTTTGCAAATCCAGATTATAGATTTGTTTAGCTTTGGCAACTAATTCTAGGCTTTGAGGGAAGTGGTGCAAAGTATCGAGAAAGATTACAGGAACGGGATGCTTCAGTTCGCTGTAAAGAATATGGGTAATTATCATGTCATCCACGTTAAAGGCGCTTGTTTGCACCAGTCCCGTTGGGATATTTTCTATAGACCATGCCAATATGTCTTTGGGTGTGGCACTTTCAAATTGCTCATTTAATTTTTCTAAGTCAAAAGCGATCGCTTGGTTTCTAGATGCCGTGGAGACTGTCATGATAATCTTCTATTCAAATATTTCTACCTTGATTAAGATCGATCTTACTCCATCAAGACACGTATTCCGCTCGGAGATAAGGTAATTATTTTGTGTGGAAATTACTACATTTTGAGAATGGAGAATGAAGAGCGAGAACAAGATAAATAACCATCTTCAGTATTTAGTAATAATTAATACACTATTTAAAATGAAAAATTTATTAAGAAACGTTACGGTAATTTAAGTTTTACAGTATTTTTATAGATATTTATACTGATTTTGATATGGTTAAGGAACTATTAATAAAAGGGATTTTACTTAAATGAACAACGCAAAATTCAGCAATCCATTAGGCCAGTCTATAATTATGGGCGCTTTAATGATGTTAACCAGCGTTGGGGTTATTACAATCATGAACTTTTTCTAAGATCGAGATTTATCATTTTAGTAATAAGACTTCACATAGTCCCACTCAGTTTTGAGTGGGACTTTTACTTTTTTCATTCGGATCAATCAATGTGTATTAATTTTCTGCTATCACTTTCGGTAGAGAATAATCCAGAAGCCGTGTTATTACGTAGTTTTGCAGTCAGAGAATTTAGAATAGGGATGCGATCGCTATTTACCTTACTCCTAGTGACCGACTGGCGCTTTCACTCCTGCACCGCCTTTACCCAGAAATAGCAACAGAGGTAATGAGCAAAGAAACCCTATCCCGACCACTCGAAAGCAATCTGCGTAAGACAAAACCGCAGCTTGAGTATCTACTGTTTGACTTAATAAAGCTAGTGCTTGTTGTTGCGCTGTTGTCGCATCCATGCCTTGACCTTGGAGTGCCCCATTGAGGAAATCGAGGCGCTGACTGGTTTCTGGGTCATAAGGACTAAGTTTTGCTAATAGGATCGCTCGATGAAAAGCTTCTCGTCGGTCAAGCAAAGTGGTGAGTAGAGCAATGCCAATGCTACCACCCAATTGTCGAGTCAGGTTGTAGAAACCAGAGCCGGCAGAAATATCCTGTTTGGGTAGCGGGCCTAAAACTGCCAAACTCAAAGGCAGAAACATCAACACAGTAAAAGCCCCGCGCCATACCAATGGCCAAAATAAATCATCTATGCCAGTTTGTGGGGTAATTGCTGCGAGTTGAAACATGACTCCAGACGATCCGACAGCGCCCATTGCAATTAAAAATCGGGCATCAATTTTACTAGACAGTTTGCCTAATAAAACCATAACGATCGCAGACGCTAAAGCACCAGGCGCTAACAATAGTCCTGTCTGCGTCGCCGTAAAGTGCAGCACACTCTGAGCAAATATCGGCACAGCAAAGAGTGTGCCATAAAGCCCCATACCCACCACTGCTGAGAGAACGCTTCCCGCAGCTAAAGAACGGTGGCGCAAAACTCTTAAATCCACAGCAGGGTGATCTGTTTTCACTTCTTGCCAAATAAACAACCCCAAGCCGATAATACTGGCGATCGCTAACGTGGTAATAAAACTGGAGGAAAACCAGTCCTCTTTCTCTCCTTCCTCTAACAAAGTTTGCATACAGCCAATAGCGATAACTAAAAATCCAATCCCGAACCAATCGACGGCTTGGCTTTGTGTCTCACTCTTATCTTTGTCTTTGGGCAAAAATACCACTGACATCGCCACTGCAACGATCCCGAAAGGAATATTAACAAAGAAAATCCACCGCCAGCCCAAACCATCTACCAAAAATCCTCCTAAAGTTGGGCCGATGGCTGGGCCAGCAATTACACCTACCCCAAAAACTGCCTGTGCTAAACCCTGTTCAGCAGGTGGAAAAGTCTCGAACAAAATCGCCTGGGCTTTAGCTAGCAACCCCCCACCACACAAACCTTGAAGAATTCGAGAAAAAACTAGCATCGGTAAATTAAATGCCAAACCGCATAAAACCGAGGACAGGGTAAAGCCAATCAACGAGAAGATAAAGTAGGTTTTGCGTCCAAAGTAATCTCCCAGCCATGCAGATAAGGGAATTAAGACGACATTTGCGATCGCATATCCAGTTACCACCCAGCCGACTTCACTAACAGTTGCACCCAAACTAGCCTGTATATCTGTCAGGGCAACGTTAACAATACTAGTATCAATTACTTCTAAAATTGCACCCAGAGAAGCTGTAAAAGCGATCGCCCACTTCAATGGGCCGTGGACATAACCAAATTCGTCAAAACTAGAACTTTTAATGTTGGTAGCCATTATTTAGCACAAATAATATTTGGGAGATGTCAAGGAATGCCAAAGCTAAAATTAAGTATTGTATATATACGCTACGGTAGCGTATCATATAAAAACGGTCAAGAGAGTTTTTCCTGAAAAGCGGCAGAAATACCTATGCTAAAGATGGATGGTCATTGCTGCTGTTTTAGTGCATGAGAATTGGGTTATGAGGCTTATTTCCTTTCCCAGAAGCTATGTTCTATGCCCAAAAGTAGAAGCAAATGGCCAAGAAGATATTGCTTGGGGATGATATTTTTATGAGTAAGCAAATCAACAGCACCTCTGGACGCCCACGCAGCATCCACGCCGATCAAGCGATTTTGCAAGCAACTTTGGATCTGCTTGCAGAGGTAGGATATGAAAGCATGAGTATAGAAGCGATCGCTTCTCGTGCCGGAGTTGGTAAAACAACCATCTATCGGCGTTACACTTCCAAAGAAGAACTAGTTGCAGACGCGATAGAAAGTCTCAGAGATGATTTAGCGATCCCCGATACCGACAGCTTTTGGGGAGACATGGATATCCTGATTAAGAATGCCGCCAAAAAAATAGATAGTCCCCTTGGTCGTCAGACACTTGCGCTGATTGTTAGTACAGCGTCTAGCAATCCTCAATTTGCCGAGGTTTATTGGACAAAATATACGAAACTCAGACGTGAAGCCTTTTCTAAAATACTTGAACGTGCCAAGTCTAGAGGCGAAATTCACAAAGACGCAGACGTAGACTTAATTATCGACCTTGTAAGCGGTTCACTATATTATGCACTGATCTTCAAACCCACAACCGAGCCAGTAGAAGCATACATGCGCCGCACTATGAATCTTTTGATAAAGGGAGTAGGGAGTAGGGAGTAGGGAACAGGGGGCAGGGAGCAGGGGGCAGGGGGCAGGGAGCAGGGAGCAGGGGGCAAGGGAGAAGAGTTTTCCCCTCCGCCCCCCGCACCCCGCCCCTCTGCCTCTTTTCAATCCCCAATCCCAACTTGTTAGCAAAATAACTTTCCATCATAGGTCAGAAATGAGATGATGGAGGGATTAGAGAAAAAGGTGAACAATTGTTATTTTTCTCCTTCCGCTTCTGGTTGCAGAATGGCATGACAGTATTGAATGAGGGTTGTCAAGCGATCGCTAATCGTTTGAAGTCTCGTTTGTGCAGTCGATGCTTGCCGCGCTCCTTGGAAAAACATCACATCTATTGCCAACAAGCGCAATTGCTTGCTCATCTCCGTTTGATAAGACTGCACTCGCCAGTTTTCATCAGCCAAAGGCACAATCTGTTGCCCGAAAAATTGCTGCAACGTGGCTACACGCTGCCGCAATTCTGGCGCAACGATTTGGGTAGTTGTGGCATCGGAGCGTAATTGCTCTAATAAAGTTACGAATGCCAGATATTTCTCACGGTTTAAAGACATCCAGTGCTAGTTAAGATAGTATTAATGTCAAGTAATTTTTCTTCTACAATAAACTTTCTTAAAGACTTATCAGCACTAGAAGCCTCAAATCTTGATTTGGGGCTTTGTTTGCCATCAATGGATTTTCTTTCTTTAACGATTCTTGAAATTCAAACTGGATGACTACCACTGGCAATTGGAGAATCGTCCTTACACTGCTTTTTCCAACCCGTCTTTAGGCAACAGCATCTTTATCAGGGCGATGCTGCTAGTTTTATTTATCATTCACTTATCTACCGATCCTCTCTAAACCCAAATTGTATGAGCAGTATAGCGATAAATTCATCAGTTGACCTTGCCATTCCCGAATGGTTAAAAAAATGTTTGAAGGAGTCATCGACAACTAGCGGCGCAGGGGAAGATGACCGAAGACATAATGATGCCGTCTTAATTGGTCGGGCATTTGAATTTGCTTACCAACTGCATGAAGGTCAATACCGCAAATCTGGAGAACCATACATTGCTCATCCCATTGCTGTGGCTGAATTGTTGCGTGACTTGGGAGGCAGTGCTGCTATGATAGCAGCTGGATTTCTCCATGATGTCGTTGAAGATACAGAAGTTACAAGTCAAGAAATAGAAGAACGCTTTGGCGCAGAAGTGCGGCAATTGGTCGAAGGTGTCACCAAGCTTTCTAAAATTAATTTCACCAGTAAAACCGAAAGCCAAGCCGAAAACTTCCGGCGGATGTTTTTGGCAATGGCGCAAGATATTCGGGTAATTGTGGTGAAATTGGCAGATCGTTTGCATAATATGCGAACTTTACAATATATGTCAGAGGCCAGCCGCCGCCGCAGTGCCCAGGAAACGCGAGATATATTCGCACCCTTAGCCAATCGCTTGGGGATTTGGCGAATTAAATGGGAACTGGAAGATTTGGCTTTTAAGTATTTGGAACCAGAAGCTTACCGCCAAATGCAAGAGCATGTTTCTGAAAAACGGACGGCGCGAGAAGAGAAATTGGCTAGAGCTACGAACATGTTGCAAGAGCGTTTGCAGCAAGCCGGAATCCACTTTCAGGAGATCAGCGGTCGCCCCAAGCACCTTTATAGCATTTACCAAAAAATGCACCGCCAGCAAAAGGAATTTCATGAAATTTACGATTTGGCAGCGCTGCGAATAATTGTTCAAACCAATGAAGAATGTTATCGGGCGTTGGCGGTGGTTCATGATGCTTTTCGCCCAATTCCTGGCAGATTTAAAGACTATATTGGACTGCCAAAGCCTAACCGTTACCAGTCATTGCATACTGGGGTGATTGGATTAACTGGCCGTCCTTTAGAGGTGCAAATTCGGACAATCGAAATGCATCATATCGCCGAGTATGGGATTGCCGCCCATTGGAAGTATAAAGAAACAGGTGGTTCTAGCATTAGCCATTTGACAGGCACAGATGACAAGTTTACTTGGCTGCGGCAACTGCTGGAATGGCAAACCGATCTTAAGGATGCCCAAGAATATCTTGATAGCGTCAAAGATAATCTATTTGAAGATGATGTCTATGTCTTCACCCCTAAGGGAGATGTTGTTCCTTTAAGTCCTGGTGCTACCACTGTAGATTTTGCTTATCGCATTCATACAGAAGTCGGAAACCACTGTTCAGGGGCACGGGTAAATGGGCGAATGGTGCCATTGTCAACGCGGCTGCACAATGGCGATATTGTAGAAGTTCTCACCCAAAAGAACTGCCATCCGAGTTTAGATTGGTTGAACTTTGCCAGAACTTCGGCGGCGAAATATCGGATAAAACAATGGTACAAGCGATCGCGCCGGGAAGAAAATGTCGCCCGTGGACGGGAATTATTAGAAAAGGAACTTGGTAAAACTGGTTTTGATAGTCTGCTGAAGTCGGATGCGATGCAGATTGTCGCCGAAAAGTGTAACTACCACAGCGTGGAAGATTTGCTCGCTGGTTTGGGTTACGGAGAAATTACGTTGAACCTAGTATTAAATCGCTGGCGAGAAGTAGCGAAGGGACAACAACCAGTTTCCACTGTGCCGCTATTTGTCCCCAAAGAACCAGCGACATCAAAAGCTTTGCGAGATGCACCTCCAACTACCTCACGCTCCACTGATTCGCCAATTTTTGGGGTGGAAGGTTTGGTATATTATTTAGCTGGGTGTTGTACCCCGATTCCTGGCGAACCGATTATTGGTGTGGTGACGCGAGGTAGGGGGATTTCGATTCATCGCCAAGGATGCCATAATCTGGAGACTGTAGAGTATGAGCGCTTAGTACCAGTTAGGTGGAACCCAGCCGCCGAAAATAGTGGTCGTCCGCATACGTACCCAGTAGATGTTCAAATTGAAGCTCTGGATCGTGTAGGGGTGCTAAAGGATATTTTGTCACGCTTGAGTGACCAAGGGATCAACGTCCGTCATGCCCAGGTAAAAACCTCTACTGGTCAACCGGCATTGATCGACTTAGGAATAGATATACGCGATCGCTCTCAACTAGAGCAAGTCTTCATCCAAATTAAAAAAATGAGCGACATTTTGAATATTCGCCGCGTTGGTCAAATTGACGAGTAGACGCGCCAGTTTGGTGCGTTAACAGAGTGTAACGCACCAGTTTAAGTTGCGATTTCACTTTCAAATTTCGCTGAAATAGTCAGCCGTGGTTATAGGTGAGCGCTTCTAATGGCAAAATTACAGTAAATGTAGATCCTTTTCCTAGCTGTGAATCTACTTTAATTTCACCATCCATTAACTGAACCAATCGAGAGACTATTGCTAAACCTAATCCTGTACCATCAGAAGTTTGCACTTGGGGAGCAGTTACTTCCCGAAAATAAGGATTGAAGATTTGTGCTTGAGCATCTAAAGAAATACCAATACCAGTATCAGTAACAGAAATAGCCCACTGCTGTTGAGATACCGTCCAGCACTGCAAATGAATTGAACCAGATTCTGTGTAGCGAATTGCGTTACTCAGCAGATTTGTCAAAATTTGCTGAAGCCGAAGCGGATCTGTGATAACCTGGCTTGGGGCGCGTTCGAATTCAACAACCAAGGATAATTCTTTAGCACGCGCTAATGGTTCAATCATCTCTAAAACAAAGTTGATTAAACTACGCACATCGGTTAAAGTAGGCTGCAATTTCATCTGTCCGGCATCATAGCGCGAAATTTCTAGAGTATCGTTAATTAACCGGACAAGAAGTCTACTATTCTTGAGAACTCGCTCGATACTTTCAAGATTTGCATAAGTATCTTTGATATCTGATTGTTTACGCTGCTGGCGCAGAAATAAGTCTGCGTAACCGATGATTGAAGTCAGGGGCGTTTTCAGTTCATGAGCCAAATGAGAGATACTATCTTTATTAGCGCGAACCAAACGAGTTAGTTCTTGGTTAGTCAACCGCAATTGACTTTGGACTTGTTTAAACTCTTGTAATCGTCCTTGAGTATAACTGTTAAAACAACGCGCGATCGCTTCATCAATTACTGTATCAATCAGGCGAACAGCCCTTAGCACATCTTGTGCAGATCCTTGTAATAAATCTTCTTCTAAAAAGGAAAAAATCACAAACCGGAGTAAACGATACTCTCGCGCAATTTCGGCTGGTTCAAATCCCTGTTGGGCGCGGAGTGTGCCGTGTTCTAAACTTGCATCTACTACTGTCTGCAAATCGCTTGTTTCCGATTCAGAAAGTACTGTTGCTAATGCTTTCAAAACGCGGGGTAAGCTATCCCGTACAGCATTGAAAGTAAGTTCATTAGTCGCTTCAATTTGTTGATCCTGGTAAACCGCTTCTACCCATTGCTCAAGAATGGCATCACTTTTCGCAATTAGAGTCTGACTAAAATCCATCTTCTGCTTAACCAAACACAGCGAAGCCTGTTCCACTATAGCTAGATTAGTACGTTTAATGTCAAGTTCGCACCTGAGACAAGATAGAGGTTAGTGAAAAGACAGGTTCTTACTGAACTAATTACTTCAGCTTATTTCACCATAAATGAAATGTAAGAGCGATCGCTAAGAAGACTGTCGCAAAGAAATGAGCAATGCGGAAATGATTACAACGGCAATAATCGCGGCAATATTTTTTGATGGCCAGCAATATCGTACGTTGTTTTTGAAAAAATATATTTTAGCCCATATAGCCCATATATTTTAATAATAAAAGTTCCTCCTTTCGATGTAGCATATACCCCAGTAATAATGGATGATTAATATTGATTAATTTGTCTATTTTTTCCAAATCCTATGCAACAGGTATTTCCCGGAGAAGTATTCGCCAACACTGCGGATTTTGACACTGGTATTCGCCAACTATTACCGCGATACGATGAGATGTTGGAGGTAATTACCCGTTGTTTAACTTCTACAAGTCGGCGTATTTTAGAATTAGGTTGTGGTACAGGCGAACTTAGTCTCAAGATACTCAACCGCTTTCCAGATTCCCAAATAATTGCCCTAGATTACTCACCTAGAATGTTGCAATTTGCTCAAGATAAAATCACAGCAGATGGATATCAACAACGCTGGACTGGTATACAAGCAGATTTTGGCGACTGGGCAGATAATCCAGAGAACTTGGATATTGGTAGCGAATTTGATGCTTGTGTCTCATCTTTGGCAATTCACCATCTCCAAGATGAGATGAAGTTGAAATTATTTGAGCGAATTGCTGCTAGCCTCACTCAAGATGGCTGTTTTTGGAATGCAGACCCTACTTTACCAGAATCACCAGCCTTAGCAGAAGTTTACAAAGCGGCACGAGAGGAATGGGCAGTTGAACAGGGAATTAATTTGACAGAGATTCGCGCTAAACGTGCTACCAGCACTACTCAAGGTTACTCTAGTCAAGACCAGCTAGCTAGCTTAGAGACTCATTTCCAAATGTTGAGCAAAGCTGGATTTAAGACAGTTGCAGTACCTTGGAAATATTATGGTTTGGCGGTGTTTGGTGGCTATTTGTGAAAATTCTCGGTTTTGGATGCCTAGATTTGAGATTAGCCTGTCTCCAATAGGCATTTATCGCATTAACAGCTTGATAGTAACAAAACAGCAATAAATAATATTATTTCTCTTGATCGGAACTAATATATAAACGCATTAGGTCTGTAAAGGAGGTCTTGCTAACTCACACAAGAGTTTTAGCTGAAACTTGGGGTAATTAAGCTGGCTTGGTGTTTTTATACAATATTTCCACAACAGAGGTACCCGTGAGGATACTATCAATCCTCTACAGACCTATCCGAAAATACAGAGTAGAAAATTTACTTCAGAAAAAACCAGGGACACGCGATTTGGATTCGTTTTTCTGCTCCTTTCTCCAGTGGAGTTAAAGCCACTGTTTGCCATCACTTAGTTTCAAAAGGAGAATATCTTGGATGGCTCGAAATAAAAAGAAATCAGCCGGGTTTAAGTATGAGCATCCACTTATCTCTAGATGCCCTATTTGTTGTATTATCCCGCCCCACATGCTGGAAAATGTCGTGGTGAATGGCAATCCTCAGCAGCGGAGTTGGGCTTTTCATACATTAAATGTTTCAGCACAGCTTCGCGGACGCAGAGATGTTATAGGTACTATCTCCTTTGCACCTTCCCCGGGTGAAAAGCGTCGCACCATCTACGATGCAAAATATGGACAGCAGCTCCCTGGCACATTGGTGCGTGCTGAAGGCGATCCACCAAGCAGTGATGCAGCAGTAAATGAAGCCTACGATGCTGCTGGTGCTACTTATGACTTATTTCATGAAATATTCGATCGCAATTCCATTGATGACAAAGGACTGCGTTTAGACTCCACCGTGCATTATGGCGTTAAATATGACAACGCCTTTTGGAACGGCGACCAAATGGTTTATGGTGATGGCGACGGAGAAATGTTTCAGCGCTTTACGAAATCAATTGATGTGATTGGGCATGAGTTAGCTCATGGAATAACTCAGTATGAAGCAGGTTTGCAGTATTATGGCGAACCAGGGGCACTAAATGAATCGTTTTCTGATGTCTTTGGTTCCTTGGTGAAACAAAAGTCCAAAAATCAGACTGCACAAGAGGCAGACTGGCTGATTGGTGAAGGTCTTTTAGTCCCGACTGTCAAAGGTGTTGCCCTCCGCTCAATGAAAGCACCAGGAACAGCTTATGATGACCCAGTACTGGGTAAAGATCCCCAACCAGGTCATGTAAAAGATAAATATACTGGTGATGAAGATAATGCTGGAGTACATATAAACTCAGGAATCCCTAACCATGCCTTTTATCTAGCGGCTGTTGAGATTGGTGGCTATGCCTGGGAAAAAGCTGGCAAAATCTGGTATATAGCTTTACGCGATCGCTTGCGTGCCAAAGCAGATTTTAAAAAAGCTGCCAACGTCACCATTCAAGTTGCTGGCGAACTCTACGGTAATGACAGTAATGAGCAAAAAGCTGTGCGAAATGCTTGGCAAAAGGTAGGAGTTATTTAAAGTTACGAGTTAATAGTGAGGAGTTAAGAATAAATAGTCAATACCTTCCACTTCTTCACTCAGTACTCAGGACTGATTAATCTGTTGTTTGTTGTTGTTAAACTGGGAGTTGAGAACCGATCATCTCCCAGTCTTAGTATGTATTTCAACTAAATAACACAACGGAGAGCAAAAAATGCGGGTATCATTTGAACGCACGGGCGGCTTTGCTGGAATTAGCAAGAAGACAACCGTTGATACAGACACTCTCCCGCCACATGAAGCTGCCAAACTTCCCCAACTTGTGGAAATTGCTGATTTGTTTAGGCTACCAGAACTAATTACTTCGCCAAATCCTCAGAGCGATCGCTTTCAATATAAATTAACAGTAGAAGATAACGGCAAGCAGCATACAGTGACTGTCAGTGAGTCAGCATTGCCAGGAACCTTAAGACCCCTAATTGAATGGCTACAGACGATAGCACAGAAAAGGTAGAAAGTAAAAATAATTACTTATAAGTCTCTGAAGCTAAGTAAGTCGGTGAGAATAAATCAAACTAGATTAAGTAATGTAAAAAATATTGAAATTAATTTGTAGTGAGGACTTTAGTCCTCTTATGAGGGCTAGAGCCGCTCACTACAAACCTTAAATTATTTACACCGCTCTACTTATAGAATATCTCCTGAATAGTCAAAATTGTGGCAAAGTGATAGTAACGTAATTCGTAATAATGAATTATTTAATTCATTTTTATTAGTTACTCTCAGGGTTGAGTTCGTTGATTTCTCTGCACTTAGCCTCTGCGGCTTGATATGCTGCCAGATAGTCTTGACCACCCAACATTACATCACCGTAATATTCATAAGGTGGATCGCCATAAATTGGCAATGGATCGTCTTCTGGATAATCTTCTTTTGATTCTTCAATGATAGCTTTCAGTTTTTTAACAGTCAGACTATGTGCTGCAAAATACCAGATTTCTTGGGGATTTTTGTTTAGGTGAGGTAACGTGGGATCGATAATCCGAACATCAGAGGCGTCGTCTAGCTCAATCCAACTGTGTTCAATCGGTCTATATGGCTTCCCAGCAAAAGCTAAAAATCCCTGAATATACCTTGCTCCCTCAGTAGATAATGCTGCTTTATAAGCATTATCAAACGGAGTGCTAGCTCTGCTGTTTATCTGTTCAGCAATTTTGATTGACAGCGTTTCATCCAATAGTTTGTTCATCAATAGCAAGGATTAGAGCAGCCATAAAAACATATTACCACTGCGACTTACCATTTTGCTTAAGCAGTGGGCATTGGTTATTCACTAATGACACTAATGACAAATGACTAATGACTAATGACAAACTCTACTTTGTGCTAATCACCATCTGTAAATTTATTAACAAGTCGCTTGAGGTGTAGGGCTTGGACAAAAGGGTTTTGACACTATTACCAAGGTTTTTGATCATTTCATGATTGGAGGCTAATCCACTAACACCAATAATTTTGATATCTGGATTAATTTTTTTCAATACATTGATAGTTGTTGGCCCATCCATAGATGGCATCATCATATCAACTAACACCACACTAATTTCTGGTTGATGTTTTGTATATAGTGCGATCGCATCAATACCATCACTAGCCACTAAAACTTTATAGGCATTTTGTTCTAACCAGGTTTGAGTAACCTCTCGAATTGAATCTTCATCATCAACAACGAGAATTAATTCTCCATGCCCTGCTGGTAATTCCTGATATCTCGCTAATTTACTATCTGCTTCGATTGTCTGCGTTACGGGTAAGCAAACTTGAAACTCTGTACCTTTGCCCACTTCACTAACTACATTTACAAAACCGCTGTGGCTTTTGATAATGCCAAGGACTGTTGAAAGACCAAGCCCTGTGCCTTTACCCACTTCTTTTGTTGTGAAAAATGGCTCAAAAATTCTATCTATTATTTCTCTTTTAATTCCTATACCTGTATCGCCCACGGTAATCATCACATAAGAACCCGCCTTAGCATCAATATTCATCCGGGCATAGTGGCTATCAACCCAGAAATTCTTCGCAGAAATCTTTAAGATACCGCCATGAGGCATAGCATCACGAGCATTAATGCAGAGGTTCATCAGCACTTGGTGTATCTGAGTTGCATCACCAAAGACATCCCAGAGGTTTTGCCCAGGAACATCAATGTGGATTTCAATAGCTCTGGAAAATGTTTGCTTAACAATATTTTCGATTTCTAAAATTGAATTCCGTACCTGTAAGGTTTTAAAGTTACCTACAGATCCGCGTGAAAACCATAGCACTTGTTTAACTAAATCTGCTGCACGTTTAATATTTGTTTCCATAATTGTCAGCCATTTCTGACTTTTTTCATCCGGCAGCTTTGCCTCTAAAAGTTGTACTGTCATCATCATCGGTGTCAGTGCATTGTTGAGGTCATGGGCGATGCCACTTGCTAGAGTGCCAAGACTCTCCATCCGCTGGGCCCGGAGAAACTGGGCTTCAAGTTGCTTTTTCTCTGTGATGTCGGAGTTGACAATCAAAATGGATTTGGCTTGCCCCTCATGATCATTTACCAGTGTCCAGCGACTAGCAACGATGATTTCTTTGCCTTGTTTTGTGACTTGATATAACTCACCTTGCCACGCACCACTCTCAGCTAAAGTTTTCTGGATGTTTTTCAATTGGCAAAAACTTTGCTTTTGATAAAAAAGCTGATTGGCATTCTTGCCCACTACTTCTTCTGCCATCCAACCGTAGAGATATTCAGCCCCTTTATTCCAAAATTGAATTTGATTAATCAAATTTTGAACGATAATCGCGTCTGTGGTGATGTTAAGCAAAGCAGCTTGCTCGCGGATTTTCTGTTCTGCATCTTTGCGATCGCGTAGCGCAGCTTGCTGTTCGGTAATATCAATTACAAAGCCCGCCATCCGAGCAACTTTACCTGTAGAGTCTAAAAAGATATACCCATTGTTCTCAACTGTGATATAAGTGCCATCTTTACGAGATACGCGAAATTCAAGATGGAATCGCTCTTTTGTGGATAAAACGCGGTTAATCTCTTTGTTAAAGAA
Organism: Nostoc sp. LEGE 12454; assembly: GCF_056620565.1. Taxonomy (NCBI): domain Bacteria; kingdom Bacillati; phylum Cyanobacteriota; class Cyanophyceae; order Nostocales; family Nostocaceae; genus Nostoc; species Nostoc sp. LEGE 12454. Next base: position 338,441 of record NZ_JBWQXL010000002.1, on the reverse strand, counting down.
GCTGCGATCGTCAGGATGAACCAATTCTAGCCAGCGGTTCAAACCTCCGAACATCTCAGGCATAGAGTAACCTAATATTCGCTCTACATTGCCATCATATTTAATCTCATTGGTATGCAAGTGCCAGTCATAGAGAATCTGACCACTTGCTTGAATTAATGCTTGATAGCGATTGTTCCACTCATCTAATGCATCTGAATGACATCGTAGTTTTTCCTCTACCCGCAGGCGTTCTAAGATTTCGATCTCTAAACGCTTATTTTGCTCTGTGAGTTTTTTTGTAAGGTTTCGTAAACGTAAATGGGTATTTACCCTAGCTAAAACCTCTTGATATTCTAGAGGTTTGGTAATGTAATCTACTGCGCCAAGATTCAAACCTTTGACTTTATCTACCTTGTCACTCATGGCAGTTATAAATATTACGGGAATATCTTGAGTGGCTGGATTTGTTTTCAAAAGTCTACAAGTCTCAAAACCGTCGATTCCTGGCATTAATATATCTAGTAAAATCAGGTCAGGCAAAGCATAAGCTGCCATTTCAACGGCACTTTTACCATCTTCAGCTACTAAAACTTGAAAACTGTAATACTCTAAAAAATCGAATAATACTTGTAAATTAACAGGAGTATCATCGACTATTAAAATGACAGGCTTTTCATTTTTATTAAAATTCATGCTTGCCTCTTATTAAATTTTTTTTTAAATTATCGAATTTGTTTGCCTTTAAAATAAAATCTTTGGCAAGTTGATGAACATCTGTGGCAGATGGCACTTTATCGCCTACTTGTTGGAATGGCAAAAAAATTTTGCTATTTAGACTATTTCTTGACTGATTCGGTATATCATATTTTCTGCCAATTTTTTTAGATATGTACAAATTATGGACTTGAAATTAAAAAGATTTAATTAAAAGTAAACTATTTCCACAGAACGCCTATATCTCAATACGGTTGGATTAAGAGAAATTGTCAATTGGGTTAAGAAAAGCGCAACTCAACAAAGCCCCGGAAATGTTGGTTGAGACTGTGGGAAGCCCCTTCTCTACGAGAGGCTTCTCTTTCAGAGACGCTAACGGGTCTACGTTTTTCAGAGGCGATCGCACTTTTATTCTCTTCCCAAAAACAAATAAATATATATATGGAAAAGTTAAGGGCGCACAGCTAGCTGCACGCCCTTACTATGTTTATCTATAAAAATCTATGGGGTTGTGGAGGGATCGAGTTTTAGCCGAGCCGTTTTGGGGTGACAAGGGCTTCCCCAACAAACCTGCCCAGAAGGCATATTAGTAAAAACACTACTTCGAGCGCCAATTACAGCATTAGCCCCAATTTGCACTCCTGGCCCAATAAAACAATCTGCCGCTACCCATGCACCATTTTCAATGGTGATACTTGCTGTTTTCAACCCAAAGGCAGGATCTTGGAGATCGTGAGTACCAGTACATAGATAACTTTTTTGGGAAACTACGCAATGTTCGCCAATCTCGATCCGATCGAGGCTATATAAAACTACGTTATCTCCAATCCAACTGTAGTTACCAATGGTGACTTTCCAAGGGTAGGTGAATCGGGCTGTGGGTCGAATTAATACACCTTTGCCAATACGAGCGCCAAATAATCGTAGCAAAGCACAACGCAGAATATTTAACGGTTGAGGAGTTAGAGGAAAGGCGATCGCTTGTACAAACCACCATAATAAAACATACCAACTTGGACGCCCTCGGTCAAACCAAGATTGGTCATATTTGCGTAAATCTACGAAAGGTTGATCATTAGTCATTGTCAGGAATCAATGGTCAATAGCTTTGCTTCTGCTTCTCTGCTCCCCTTCTCCTCTGCTCCCTCCTTCGCCGTAGTTGCAGTATTTAAGTGACCACCACAGTTGCGTAATTCATAAAGTTTAACGCCAATTTGATATTCATATTGACTCAGTAAACGTGCATAGATATATCCTGCTTTGCCATCTAAAAAACCGCGTTGAATTATATAAAATAAAACAAACCGCAAAATGGGTTTAAATGGTAGGTGTACCCACACTTTTTTCAAAAATCTTTTGCGTTGTACGGCATCACCAAATAAATTAGCACCGATAGTACCGCTATCATCTTTACCTGTAAGAATATTAAAATAAACCCTGGCTTCCCAGTTAGAATAGCGGTTGTGCCGTTCTAACCAGTGGTAAAGGTCGCGGAAGTCTTCGTGGAGCATATCATTTTTGAGATACCCAACTTTCCCTTGCAAAATCACGTGTTCGTGAACTTCGTTATCACCAGTATTAGGAATATCTTCTGTATTTAGATTTTCGTAGCGACCTTTTTTATGTTGAAATAAACGTAGGTTCCAATCAGGATATTTCCCGCCATAACGAATCCATTTTCCTAAGAAAAATACGCGGCGGTTGAGATAATAACCTGTATATTCATCATTTTGAATTGCTTGCTCAATTTCTTCCCAAAGCTCAGGGGTGATCCGCTCATCACAATCTACAATTAGCACCCATTCATTACGAAAAGGCAAATTATCTAAAGACCAATTTTTCTTTTTAGGCCAGCGTCCATTGAAGTTGAATTGTACTACATTTACACCGTAACTTTTAGCAATCTCAATGCTGTTGTCAGTACTTTGAGAATCTACTACAAATATTTCATCTGCTCTGCTGAGGCTAGTAAGGCAAGCAGGCAAGTTAGCTTGTTCATTTTTTGCCGGAATTAGTACTGAAACTGGTATTTTAGATGACATATTGAGTAAAAATTATGTTACTGGTTATTTCTTATTTGATGTAGATAAAAGACCCTGAATAGCAGCATTTAAGTAACCAATCTGACCGTAAGCATACACCAGTTTGTCAAACCGTTCTGCTGGATCGGAGAAATACTGTAAAGCCTTATACAAGCCTCGCACAAACCGTTCGCTACCTCGCTGTAATTGAGCGATCCCAGCTTTACCAGCGAGTTGTTCTCGATAACATTCACTGATACCCTGCCACCAGCCCCGGTTTAAAAACCAGGAGCGTTGGAGGCGCTCTGGGGCTACATTGTGAGCGACGAGTGCTTCGGGAAGATAAGCAACTTGCCAACCACGCTGTAGAGCAAACTCGGTCATTTGCAGTTCTTCGTTAGATAATAAATTTTTACCCACTCGACCGAGATGGGGATCGAAACCGCCAATTTCTTCTAAGAAACTGCGGCGGATTGAGTAATTTAAGCCTCTGGGTGTTAAGCCAGGTTGCTCAATGTAGATGTTACTGTCACCTAAGTCGTATGCACCCAGATTTGCAGCTAGTCCCGGAGATAGCCACCGTGGTTGTTGAATTCCTGGGGGCCACAGGAGAGTGACTTTGCCACCTGCGATCGCTAGTTTAGGATTATTGTAATAGGCAGAATATAAAACTTCTAGCCAGCCCTTACTGGCAACGGCATCGTCATCTAGATAAGCAAGAATATCACCACTGGCTACCTTTGCACCCGTGTTGCGGGCGACAGATAAACCAATGGTGGGTTCAAAAACATACTTCAGGCGCGGATTGTGAGTTCTTTGTTCTACAACCTCACGAGTGCGATCGCTAGATCCATTATCAACTATCACAATTTCAAAATCAGCAGCAAAATCCTGCTCTAAAAGACTATCAATTGCAGCCCCTAAATAGGTATCTCGATTGTGAGTACAGATAATGGCAGAGATTTGGATGTCTGGCATAGATTGAATTTTGGATTTAAGATTTGGGACTTCGGCTCCTTTCGACTTCTCTACGAGACGCTACGCGTTAGCGGAGCTTTCGCTTTAGCGATACGCTCAAGGCAAGTCGCTCAGTCGAACGATTTTAGATAAAAATCTAAATCCAACGCTATAACTGCTGAGAGTTAATCTAAACCAAAAGTTACCGACCTACCAACCGAGTTTCTTCGGAAATAATCTTTAAAACTTTACGTTTGTTGAATATGACTGTGTAAAACTACAAGAGTTTGCGCCAGTTGACTAAGGCGGGTTTCCAAAGATTGCTTGCGCCCTAACAGTTGACGTAACTTTTGGTAACGAGCGATCGCCATACTAACATTGGGAACCTGATCCGGTGGACATGGACGCGACCAAACTTTACCAGTATCGTCTACACCACAGAGGCGATAGCCAGTAATAGATGATTGATAAGATACTTTTCCACCAGTGGCACAAATTTCTTCTACGTAGTTCATCAGACGGTCAACTTCTGCATGGCGCAGTGTCGCAGTTCCTCCTGGTTCTGGTTCGGTGGGATTGGATTCTAACCAGCCATTGACAATTGGCCCTTCTAAGTAAATATCCTGAATTTGTTTCAAAATATTTTGCAATTCTGTTTGCCAACCAGCGACAGTTTCCTGAATTTCTTGCAATAGATTCATCGCTAATGCTGGATTCGCACCGTGGCGATGGCTGCTAAAGGTCGGAGTTTTCAACTTGGGTAGGCTGGGTGTTCTGTTACCATTCTCTTCTGCTTGAAAGGTCTGCACAGATTCATGGTGAGGAAAGAAATTTTGGTCAGAAGGATAATCAACCTCAGTATTTACATTTAAGTCAACTGTTTGTCCTTGTGACTTTACTTCCCTATCCTCAGAGGATGGAATTTGTGTACTTTCTGTAGGTTCGTTAGCTCCGACGCTGATTCTAAAAGAGAAAGGCCGTTTTGTTGTCGAATCAGTTGTTTCGGCAGTAGAGTCAGTACCGCGATTCCCTAAATCGTGTAGAGTTGCTTCAATGCGTTTTAAGCCTGCGTTCATAAAGACATCCTAAAGTTTGCTGTCCCCAGTAGTATTGAATAATTAAGAATGGGGTAGTTGGGATTTTTGACTTTTGCCAGTTGTAGCATCTAATGATGTTGGTGCTAATTTTATCCCTTAAAAGTTATTTGAAACAAAAAATCTCACCAATGAAGTAAAAAAATGTGGTGATAAATTGTAACCGTGGGTATGTAGAGGAGGCAGGAGATTGGAATTTATCTGTTGCTCTCAACCCCATCTAATTCCAGACCACGAAATTGTAGATTTTGCTGGAGGACTTAAACCACAAGCTTACTTGCGATAATAACCATAGGAGGTGACGGCAATATTCCTTCTGCCTCCTGCCCTCTGCCTCCTGCCCTCTTGTTAAAATACTCAGTAAAAAAACTTTGGGTAAAATCATCTTAGTAACAGGGCCAGCACGATCTGGTAAAAGTGAATGGGCAGAAACTTTAGCTATGCAGTCAGAAAAAGCAGTTGTTTATATAGCAACAGCCACCGATAACCCAGATGACCAAGAGTGGCACCAACGCATTTTAGAACACCAACAACGTCGTCCTCAAGACTGGGTAACTTTATCTGTACCTGTGGAACTGTCTGCTACCCTCGCTGATGCCAAACCCTATACTTGCCTCTTAGTTGATTCTTTAGGGACTTGGGTTGCCAATCTCCTAGAACAGGATGAATCTAGCTGGGAAAATACCCTTGCAGAGTTTTTAGAGACGGTGGAATTGGTTGCTGCTGATATGCTGTTTGTAGCAGAAGAAGTGGGTTGGGGTGTGATACCAGCTTATCCCCTTGGAAGGGCGTTCCGCGATCGCCTCGGTTCTTTAGTACGCCAGCTAAGTACACTTAGCGAAACTGTTTATTTAGTGACTGGCGGTCATGTCCTCAATCTCAGCGTCCTTGGTTCGCCATTGCCAAATAAAGCTGATGCTGGAACATTCAGGAGTCAAGATTCTTAACTGTTGATTTAAATTAATCCAAAATCTAAAATCTAAAATCTAGAATTGTAATATGGCAACCAAACAAGAAGTTAGAAAATACCTTGCCTACTGGTTTCAGTTGGGTAAGAAAGTGATTACGGGCAACGGTGAGGCAAGCTTTTTGCCCCAATCGGTGCTAAATGGCGATCGCTATAGTCAAGAATTTGAAGAATGCTGGCAAAAAATTATTTCACCGGAATCGGGTGATTGTTACCTTGAGGGTACATACGAAACTATTGCTGAATTGTTGACGCCAGCATGGAATATGCTACCTTGCAGCCGATGCAGTATGCCAGTAGCCGCGCGAAACGTCGGGATGCCAGCGTTGTTATGTCCCTGCAATGATTTACCTAACTGGCCGAATACTGAATTGCCAGCACCGCGAGAACCAATTAAAACTCAAGACCAACTCCAAATAATTCGCGATCGGCTCGTAAAGAATATTACATAAAAAAACAACCAATTTGGAAATCTGACAACTTTTTTCTAATTTTCTAATTATTTGATTATTTTAATCTCTCCTGTAGTGCCCCTTGAGTCTCACTACAGAATTTTTGTATGCCTGTACTAGCTAGGGGAAAAATAACTATTGGTTATTAACTATGCCCAATGCCCCATGCCCAATCTCCAAAATCCTAAATATTTTACTCATTAACCATGCCACTATAGAAAATAGAGCTGCAAATTGAGCAATAGGAAGACTAAAGAACACTGTGCAGATAACATTCTTAGGGACGAGTTCCGGTGTACCCACGCGATCGCGCAATGTTTCCAGTGTCGCTCTGAGATTACCCCAAAGGGCAGAACTGTGGTTATTCGACTGTGGCGAAGGTACTCAGCATCAAATTATGCGGAGTGAACTGAAAATCAGTCAACTCTCCCGAATTTTTATCACCCACATGCACGGCGACCACATCTTTGGCTTGATGGGACTTCTTGCTACTTGCGGGTTGGCTGGCAATGTGGAACGAATTGATATCTATGGCCCACCTGGATTAAATGATTACATTCAATCCGCCTCACGTTATTCCTACACGCATTTTTCTTACCCAATCAAAGTTCACGCCATCCGTCCAGGGATAATTTATGAAGACGATGACTTCACCGTTAGCTGCGGTAATTTGCATCATCGGATTACAGCTTTTGGCTACCGCGTAGCCGAAAAAGACCGAGCCGGACGCTTTGATGTGGAAAAAGCCAAGGCGTTGCAAATTCCTCCTGGTCGGGTTTACGGTCAACTCAAGCGGGGTGAAACAGTTACCCTTACGGATGGACGGGTGATTGATGGCACTCAATTGTGCGGACCTACAGAAATTGGTCGAAAGATTGCCTATTGTACAGACACAATTTATTGTGATGGTGCAGTGGAATTAGCTCATGATGTCGATGTATTAATTCACGAAGCAACCTTTGCCCATCAAGATGCAGATATGGCCTTTCAGCGGTTGCATTCCACAACCACAATGGCAGCGCAAACAGCTTTAGCTGCTGGGGCACATCGACTGATTATGAGTCATTTCAGTCCCCGCTATGCTCCCGGAAATACTTTAGAGTTGAAGGATCTCCTCAAAGAAGCTCGTGCTATTTTTCCCCGTACTGATATGGCTTACGATTTTATGATTCATGAAGTACCCAGACGGCGGGAAGTAGAGTTAACCAAGGTAGGTGTCTAAATTTTGGACTTTCCTGCGTAACGCTACGCGTAGCTTCCCAGGAGGGGTACGGCTACGCTCAGTCTAACGATTTTAGATTTTAGATTTCCTATTGAACGCTTCTAATCTAAAATCTAAAATTAACCAGGTTCTATCTTAGATTTTAATAGTCTCAATCATAAGATCAAGCAAATAAACAGTAGCTTCGTTTTCCGAGTAAGTCAATTATTTAACCAACAATTTACGGTTAACTAGATGTATCAAGAATATACAAATAGTATGGTTTAAATATTTTTATCAATGTGTTTTTTCTATTACAAGTTATCAAAATAACTTTAATATATCTACTAATATTGTGAGTTGGATAGTTTTATACTCAAATACTTAGGAAAAATCATTAATTTTTCGTCAAGATTTTTATTCCTTAAATAAAATATTTATTAAAAATTTATCCTTCTAACACTGATTCAGAATTTATATGTATGAATTGATAAACATGAAAGCGCCAGTTGGCATAATGTTGTGCCAAATTAGCTTGTCATTGTTGGAAGAATAATTAAGTATGCGATCGCAGCTATTAGGTGTAAAAAAAATCATTTCATATTTTTCATAAATCTTCCAAATAAATATAGTGTTTCGATATTAGAGGAGTTTAATAGTGGCTAAGACTAGTCTGAATCAAGAGCAACAGGTTACTACTTCAACACAAGGCGCAGTTGACATCAGACAACTATCTACTATTTTGCTTCGCCGACGCTTTCTGATCTTTGGGGTTTCCTGTGTAGTTATGTCAGTTGCTAGCCTTTTGGCTATCAATGCCAAACCTACTTACCAGAGCAATATGCAGATATTGGTGAATTCCAATTTATCTGAAGGGTCACAGTCAAAGACTCAGGTTACTAATTCAAATTCTCAAATTATTGATTCCACTACTCAGATGAAACTCATGCTGAGTTCTAAGTTGCTTCAGAAAACTGTAGATTTACTCCATTCTGATTATCCCGATCTTACCTTACAAGATATTAATGGTCAAAAAGACCATAACAAAAAAGCACCTTTAGAAGTAACTCCAGAAGCGGGAGGCATAGGAGCAAATAAAGTTTTTAATCAAGCATTTAAAGTTTCTTTTCATGATGACGATCCAGTAAAAGCACAAAGAGTACTTCAAGCGCTACAGAAAGTCTATCAAAACTACAACAAACAGCAGCAAAAAGAACGTCTGAATCAGGGATTAGCTTTTGTAAATACTCGCCTACCTGAAATCAAAAAAGAGGTAAGTAAAGCTGAGAAAAACTTAGAACAGTTTCGCAAAAAACATAAATTACTCGATCCCGAAGTCCAAAGTAAAATTCTGCTAGAATCTCTAGCCGATATTCAACAACAACTACAAACCACTCGTGCCAACCTTCAAGATGTAAACGCTCGCTACGATAATCTAGAGCAACTAATAGCGTCTTCGTCCCAGCAGAATACACTACTTTCTTCTCGTTTAAATCAGTCAAGCCGCTATCAAGCATTATTAAGTGAAATTCAAAAGACTGAACTAGCATTGGCTAAGGAGCGGCTCCGCTATACAGATGATTACCCATCGGTACAAAAATTAAAACAGCAACGTCAAAGTCAACTTTCCCTCTTACGAGAAGAGGTGAAAACTATTAGTAATAGCAGCAAGGAAAAACCCTTATTCAAAGGACAAATGCTAGGGGTCGATCCAGCGCTTTTAGATGAGTTTGTTTTGGTACAGACAAGTGTTTTAGGACTAACTGCGAATGAAAAAAATCTAGTCGAATCAGAACAGCAACTACGGTCTGAACTAAACAAATACCCAAGCTTAATAGCAGAGTATAATCGTCTGCTGCCAAAGGTAAAAACTAGTCGCAAAAACCTTGAACAACTAATTCAGGCGCAACAGTCATTAGGACTGAAAATTGCTCAGGAAGGATATAACTGGCAAGTTTTGGCAGAACCTTCTCCCGCTATTTATATGGGTAACAACAGATTATTACTTTTGGTTGGAGGAGCAGTAATTGGGCCGATTTTAGGTATTTTAGCAGCTCTGATTTTGGAAAAGTTTAATGACGCTATTTATTCTGCCGGAGATTTAAAGAAACTGACTAACCTACGTGTATTAGGATCGGTACCAAAACTACCGTCACATGGTGTCAAAAAACGGCGGCTTGGCCTGCCTTGGAATGTTCGAGGAAGCTCAGATTCTTCTGTAATAGAAGCCAGTAATAAATTGCCCGTCCATGAAACTTTGGACATGATCTACCAAAATATTCAAATATTAAAATATCCCTTACCATTCAAGTCTCTGATGTTTACTTCAGCACTACCAGGGGAAGGAAAGACAACGTTAGTATTAGGGCTTGTAGCTAGTGCTGCCCGGATGCATAGACGGGTATTAGTAATTGATGCTAACCTACATAATCCTAGCCTGCACAAAATCTTGGAACTCTCCAATGATTGGGGACTCTCTCTGTTATTAGTTGATGAGACAACTACTCATTTTCAAGATTACATCCAGCCGATTCACCCCTCCATTGATATTTTGACTGCTGGGCCAGAACCAGAAGACACAGTGAAGTTGCTCAGTTCTCAACGGATGAAAGAACTAATAGAGCTATTTGAGCAAAGTTATGACCTAGTACTAATAGATGCTCCATCTATTTTAGGCACGGTTGATGCCAGGATTGTGGCATCTTTTTGCAGTGCTATTGTAATGGTAGAGCGTATGGGGAAAGTGACTCGAACTGAACTGACTCAAGCAACAGAAATATTGAGTAAGTTGAATTTAATTGGAATTATCGCTAATGAAGCGAACAATTCTCAAAAGGTATTGGCATCGTAAATCGAAGAATAAAACTTTCTCTTCCACAGCAGTCAGATTTGGACGATTCACTTTCCCCGCTTTCTGATTTCTACCTTTTTCTACCTTATAGTTAAAGCAAAATGCATAATTAGTAGGAGGTGGCAACCTCCCGCGTTGGAGAACTGTCTCATCTTAAAGTAGTAGACGCCATAATCCAGAGCGTCAATTAGATACTAGTGTGATTAGATGATCGGTATGAAATTCCAACTTTACTTAGGCTCTTTATTTTCTCAGATTAAAGTACGTTATTGGTGGGTTAGTATCTTTTTGTGGATAGCTTTGGTTGCCCCAGCCCAAGCGTCTGTAATTTTACGCGTGGCAATTGAGAGGGGCGTTAATCAGGTAAAAGTGGGTAGTTCCACCACTGGCATCGTTAAGGATAGTACTGGCCGGACTCTTGGACAGTTGCCAGCAATGAGTGCATATTATGCCCAAGCAGTTCCTGGCGGAGTTGCTTTAGATAAGTGGCAGTCTGGTTTATTTTGGATTGAGCCAACTGGTAAAGGATTTGTTTATATTGGCGATCGCTGGTATCGAGGCAGAACTCTGGTTGTCCCCACAGAAAAAGGCTTAACCGCTGTTAACTGGGTTGACGATCAAGAATATCTCTACAGCGTTCTTGGTGGGGAAATGGATGCTAGCTGGCCCCAAGAAGCTTTAAAAGCCCAAGCGATCGCAGCCCGCACTTATGCCCTCTACGAACGAGAAAAACAACGGAATAATCCCGTTTACGATTTAGGCAATACCCCTGATCGCTGGCAAATTTACAAAGGTGTCATCAGTGAATCTCCTGCTACTTACGCCGCAGTAGATTCTACTCTAGGGCAGGTACTAACTTACAAAAACCGGATTATTCTCTCAGTCTTCCATGCTTGTTCTGGAGGACACACTGAAAACGTAGAAGATGTTTGGGGAAATACTCTCCCTTACCTACGTGCTGTTCAAGACTACGATCAAAATATCCGCGAGTGTAATTGGGTGAAAACCTTCTCACCCAGTGAAATTAGCGCTAAATTTCCAGAGGTGGGCAGTGTGACGGCGATGATTCCAGAGACATACTCACCTTTCCGCAGTGTTAAAGTTTTAAAAATTGTCGGCAATAGGGGCACGAAGGTACTACAGGGTGAGGAAGTGCGAACAGCCCTCAAGTTAAAAAGTACCAAATTTAGCGTCACCAAGGGGGCCGATGGGAGTTTTGTACTGCAAGGGCTTGGCTACGGTCATGCTTTAGGTATGAGTCAGTGGGGGGCGTACAATCTGGCTCGCCAAGGAGTGAACCACCTGCAAATTTTGGGACATTATTATCAAGGTGTAGCTCTAACACCAATTCAGGCGAAGTAATCAGGGATTGGGCACAAAAGGCAGAGGGGCAGAGGGGCAGAGGGGCAGAGGGGCAGAGGGGAAAGACCTCTTATCTGCTGCCGTGAATCAGAGCGGAACATGGGGCTGAGTCCATCCACTTTTTAATAAGTGGTTCTTCGTACCCTACGGGAAGCTAGCGCAACAGTGAGGTTAATCCATTTTCTGTTTTATCCCCTCTGCTCCCCTGCTCCCTATTCCCCACTCCCACGTTCTAAGCGCCGTTGCCATTCAGCATCAATTTTTGCAGAACGTTCAACTTCTTGGTCGAGTAAATCAGTTTCGCTAGAATACACTAAATCTTCATTGCCAATGACTTTTTCTGTTGCAAATTGTTGAGCATAGTTGATTTTTTGTTGCAAAAGTGCATCAGGACTTGCCAATAATCTTGCTCTGGAAAGGCGATCGCAACCGCGATCGCCTATTTTGCGATTACGCCACTGAATCCAGAAATAACGCAATAACGGTATGCCTAAAAAACCTGCTCCGTAAGCCAATAGCAGCCAATAAATTCCTTGTACAAAAGCTACTAGTCCACCTAACTGGACAGCAACAGTTCCATCTCTCAATAAACTTCCCAGTACTAAAGCACCAACAAAATTTAGTATTCCTAACCCAGCACTCAGCATAATTTGCCCGGAACTTGCCGCGCTAAAACGCCAAGGAAATTCCTCTAAACGATCTGATATTGCATGACGGCGCTTTTTAACTGCACTCACCTGCAATTCTGGGAAGTAATAAACAATTTGACCTTCTGGACTTACCCCTGGTTGCCCATTAAACCGCGTCAGAACGGGCAGCATATAATCTTCGTACTCTCTTGTGTATCCCTCGCCAATGTCATCCAAATATGGGGCAATTTGTTCTGCTACAACTGCACCACGGTTACTCCGAATCACCGTAGCAATTTCTTGCCAGCGACGTTCTTCTAAGTTGGCATTAGGATTACCATCGCCAAATAAAAACGAAAACACAGCTTCAAAGAAATTCAGATTGCTTTCTTCCCGGCTTTCACGTCGCCGTTCTTGGTAGTGGGTGTCATAATTTGGGCTAAGATACCAAAATAAATTTGGAAAATAGAAGAAGCCTCCACCGCCGGAATTACTGCCCCGATTGTCGCCGTCACGGTCTGAATTGATAGAGGTAATGATAATGAAGATGGTAACAGTTATCAGAGCGATGGAAACAGTTAAGAAAATTCCAAAAGAAATGCGAATCAGGTAAAACAGAACACTCCAGACTTTTTTCCACCATTCCTGCAATCGTAGCCGGAAGTATTTATTACGCAAAATTGCTCGAAAATTTTGTGGAAAAAGGAAAACTATATCACCTGAATCCGCTACCTGTAAATGTCCGCCAGCATCAGATGCCAGGGCTAACAAGCTTTGATTAGCTTCAGCGACGTTCAATCCTGCCTGAGTTGCCACATCACCAACGGTGACACGGTAGCCCAGTTGTTCCACAGCTTGCATGATGGTGGGACTGGGAGCCATTGCTCTCCCCTCCTATTGAAAATTATTCCTTTTCTTAAGTATAAAGTTTTATTTTGAGCGACTTAGCTGGGGTAGAGGTAACAATTCAAAATTCAAAGTGTTGACGTTCGGTCTTAAACTCTTTAATTGACTAGACAATCAACAAACGATCGGACACGCAAAATGATATAATTACTTGCCTCAGCTTGGTTAAATCAGCAAATTTTCTGCTCAAATATGGTTCAATACACTCTCGCTCAAAGCCCAGAAATTATCCTTACTGTTTCTGGAAAAGATTCAGCCAAAGCCCGTGATAAAGCAATGGATCAGCTAATGGAACTGATGGATGCAGGTAAGCTACCCACGGAACTGGAAGAAGGATTTGGCCCTCAACAATTAATTGAGGTAAAAGAGTCAACTATTGATACTGCTAATGGTGAAGATACGATTACACAAGCTGTCCAGATTCTGAGTAACCTGGCCACGCTCAAACTGAAAGTTCAAGAGTCACGAGCTGAAGCGTTGGAAATTCGCAAAGCTGTTGATGTTCTGTTTACCGATGAGTCGGTGACAGAAGAGGAAATTACTCGACTCAAGGAAGGTTTTAAAGTTCTCAAAAATTTTGCCCAAGCTAATGTGCGTTACCAGGAGGCGCGAGCTAAAGCAGAACTGGCTCGGAAGACTCTAGATCAAGCTCTCAAATCTCCCGATAAATAGCATTTACAGAATTAGATGCATTGAGACACATCTTAAAAATGCAATTAAATACTCTAAAAGACAGGCTGTTATGCCTGTCTTCAGATTAACTGGGGCGCTAGGATTCGAACCCAGGGATGGCGAGACCAAAACCCGCTGCCTTACCACTTGGCGACGCCCCAACAATTTCACTATGGTTAATATAACATTTATTCCTGGGTTAATGTCAAGTACTTTAATAGTTGATTTTAGATAATCAATTTTTACAGCAGGATAGTGATTGGTGGGAATTCTTGCACTTGACTTCTTTCATCACTTTCAGGTGAACCCTTGAATCTTCGTGCTTCAGGCAGAAGATTTTTTCCTTAGCATCTAAAGTCTAGTTCTCTTGATATGAACCGCTTTGAGTCTGTCTTAACCTATTTCTTTTTCTTTAATCCCCAGTCTCGTGAAGAAAGACCCCTGCAATCCGACTTGATGATAGTAGTTGCTTAGTAGCCAACCATATAAAGAGTGGAATAGTCCTAGCATAGCGGCCGCATAGTCGGCGTGGTTCTTGAATCCATCGATACAGCCATTCAAGTCCTAAGTCTCGAACTATGCGGGGTGCGCGCTTATGAATTCCGGCATAAACTGGGAAAACTCCACCCAGTCCAATCATTACAGCTTGTATTTTGCCCTTATGTTGAGCTATCCAATTTTCTTGTTTGGGACATCCCAAAGACACTAAAACAGCGCTAGCACCACTAGAGTTAATCTTTTGAACCAAGGCTTCGTCTTCAATTTCAGTTAGGGGACGAAAGGGTAGAGGTTCCATTGCTGCAATCTTTATCTGCGGAAATTCCTTCTCTAACCTGTCTTGCATCCTAGACAGAATTTCTGTTTGGGAACCTACAAAGAAAATACTCAGATTTTGTGTTTGAGTTAGCTGACACAATGCGAGAAAAATATCCATCCCTGCCACACGGTCTTGGTAAAGCGCTCCCATTTTTCGCATCATCCACACCAGAGGCATACCATCAGGAGTAACTATATCTGCATTTCGCAATACGGTGGCAAACTCTGGATTCCAATGAGCTTCAATGAGCATGTGTACATTGGCTACATATACAGTTTTACTCTCACGCCTACTCGTCCACTTCACTATTGTTTGTATCTGCTCGTCAAACCGTAAAGCAGTAATAGGAAAATCAAGAACTTTTTTAGTAGGTAGAAGCACTCTCGCCACCATCAATAACTCCTGTATCCAAGAAAACAATTCATAGATTACCTAGACCAATCCCAATGATCTAATATTTGGATTGGATGACTCCTGACTTTTTGTAGGCTTGTGTAATTGTTGGAAGTTAACACGTGGAGGTGCAATTGCCTTTTTAGTATACTTTTGGCTTAATCGGTAATACTAGAATTATTTACTGTTGTGTCCTAGCTTACTGTTTTATGTTAAGGATTTTAGACACTGCTTGACAAAATTCATACTTCCTTCATAATTAATTTTTGGTTAGTTCATCCAAGCATTATAATTGCGATAAATTCCTAGAGAAAAGCTAGATATCAAGTAGTATATACTACTTGATTGCTTAAGTATAAATGTAAAATGCTAACCACCTAATCTGCGGGTTTTATACGTCACTATGCGCTTAATAAGTTGAATTAATTTAGTATATTTTAATGAATAATAATTTTTTATTATAATTTCCAAATTTATTACAGATTTAATCTAGTGTCTGTATTGAAAAATCTCTAAATTTTCTTTTTTCTGAAATAAAAGCCCAAAAAATAAGGGAAAGATAAATTTATCTTTCCCTGGTCTATCGTTTTTGTTAAAGTCTTGCTTGTTACTTTCTTTAAGTCTTTGGCGTAACATTTGCCTTTGTTTTTTCAGTTGACGCTTCCTAGCAGAACCGCCTCTACCTTTATCATTTCTGCCTTCTTTACGGGGAGATTCCCATCTTTTCAGGCGCATAAGTTTTTAACCTCTTTATCACTTGCTTGGTAGTGGGCAGGAGGAGAATCGAACTCCTATGACCGTAAGGCCGCCACATTTTGAGTGTGGTGCGTCTACCAATTCCGCCACCCGCCCTTGTATCTAACCTTAACTAGTATACTCTAATTAAGAGATTTTGTAACAAGTCTGAAAATTATTTCTGAAAGTTTTGCTGGAATTACATTTCTAACAGTTCTCCGACTTAAAGCGTGGCAGGGTCAATAAACTAGGGTCAATATCCTGCATTTTGGCACAGCCGCTAAGTGCCATTGCCACATTTAACTCATCTTGTAACAGTGAGATGACATGAGATACGCCGATTTGCCCTGCTATCGCTAATCCCCACAATATAGGTCGTCCGATTAGTACTGCTTTTGCTCCTAATGCCAGAGCTTTGAGAATATCTGTGCCTCTACGAATGCCGCCATCTAATACCACTTCTACCTTACCATCTACTGCGGCTACTATTTCAGCGAGGGCATCTAAAGAAGCGATCGCACCATCAAGTTGTCTGCCACCATGATTAGAAACAACAATTGCTTTGGCTCCATATTCTACAGCCCGCACAGCATCATCTGGGCGTAAAACTCCTTTGATGACTAAAGGTAATGGAGATAAAGACTGCAACCATTCCAAATCGTCCCAAGTGACTGCTGGGTTTAGCTGTTGGGCAAAGTAGGTAAATAATCCAGATTCGCCTTTTTCATGAGAAATGTCTAGTCCTGAGATACTAGCAAGATTAGCCAGATGTAAGTCTTGGGGTAAGGCAAATTCATTACGTCTATCTCTCTCGCGCTGTCCGAGAACGGGTGCATCCACAGTGAGACAAAGTGCTTTGTAGCCTGCTTTATAGGCTTTTTCTACCAAAGCACGAGTTAATCCCCGATCTTTATGGATGTAAAGCTGGAACCATCGCAGAGAATCTGGAAACTGATTACATGCAGTCGCTACTTCTTCAATGCTCTTTGTTGCCATTGTACTTAACACCATACCCACACCAGCTGATGCAGCAGCTAGGGCAGTGGCAACTTCTCCGTCTGGATGGGCTAGACATTGAAAAGCCATCGGTGCAATTAACAAAGGTAGTTGCAGGGGTTGTCCTAAAATGGAGGTACTCAGATTGCGATCGCTCACATCGACTAATATCCGAGGTCGCAGCTTGACTCGCTCAAAGGCAGCACGATTATCTCGCAATGTGATTTCGTCCCAAGCACCACTGCTATAGTAATCAAGAGTCGTTTGAGACAGATATTCTTTTGCTAGCTTTTCGTACTCAAAAAGATTGATGGGTTGAAAGCGATCGTCGGTGGATAAGTCGGTAGACATAATTAAATCTAAAATAAAACTTTTGTTCGTAGTGAGCGATTTATCGCTCTGCATAAGATTTTAAATGGCTAGAGCCGCTGACTACGATTATTCCTTGTCAAGGCTTTCAAATGTATTTATTTTTACTTACTTAGTTAGCGATCGCTCAACAAAATTATCTGCTGGGGCGTTGTTCAAACAGCATGAAGATTGCTCCCAAAAAAAGACCTCTGGCGCAAAGCAGAGGTCTTTCCGTTTCAGAACGTTGTAAAATGCATAAGCAACGTAAAACGCTGATATGGTTAATTTAGTGGCTTCTATGCCATGAACACAAAAATAGCAACCCAATTGCCAATCCCATACTGACCATTATTATTACTCCTATACCGAAAATGCAATCGCCAACATTAAGGTACAGACCTAGAAATCTAATGCTGCGACCAAAACTTCATCTTATGCAAGGTTTTAGGAGAACTTTTCCCAGGATTGGGCAACTAATTGGCTTAACCAGCGACGTTGTTGCTGATCCAGCAGTGGATCGTCTGCTAACAACTGAGCGGTTAATTCTTCCAAAGATTGACCCTGAGCGCGGACAATTTTAATGACTCCAGCGATCGCACTGGCAACTAGTTCTTCATCAATCGGCTGTTGTCGTAGGGCAATAATTTCTTGGGGACTATCTGGAATGGGATAATTCATGGCGTGGGTTTACAGAAATACAAAATGAACAATAAATTTGACAAACTCTTAAAATTTCTTCACTGAATCTTTACGAAACTAATAGGGCGGAGTTTACCCTACTTTTTGCCTTAAGAAAATCTGTCTTAGTGAGTAGATTGATGGGAGATGTCAGGAAAACATGAAAGAAATCCTTTATTTAGAAGTTCCAACTCCAGAAATAGAAACTGTGCGTAGTTGGTTACAAACAGATTTTGAACCTGGAAATGGAGAAAAAGTGCTTACTTCGGAAGGCTTCCGCCTTCAAATACCCAGTGCTACTACACCTGCTGGAGTGAGTCTTTCCGAAAACTTGCCTACAGAACTTTCCGTATTTGTCTGGTCGGTGCAACGAACTACCTATCTGAAAGTGTTTCGCTGGGCAGAACAACCTTTTCCCAGTGAAGGACAAATTCTGCAACGCTTGACCAAGGAAATCAGAAGCCGTTTTCCGCATCATTACCCAGAACCGCCAGCAATTGATTTATCCCAGCAATCAATATTTGCCGCACTAGGTTCTACTTACCCCCTTACCGTCAAGTATTTTCAGAAAATGCCCAACGGTGAATATGACCTAACTCGGGCCTATTGGTGGGAAAAACGATGGCGCGAAGGGGTGCGGAATCCGCAGCAGCCGCATCAAGTGGTGTTTTCGCCGGGGAGCAGGGGAGCAGGGAAGCAGGGGAGCAGGGGAGCAGGGGAGCAGGGGAGCAAGGGGGAAGTTGCAGGAAGTCTTTCTCCTCTGCCCCTCTGCCCCTCTGCCCCTCTGCCTCTTATGTCCCATGTTCAGTACGACATCATCTACATTGGCGGTGCATTAGGTGCAATCCATGCAGCATTGATGGCAAAACTCGGATATAAAGTCTTGCTGGTGGAACGAATGCCCTTTGGGCGGATGAACCGAGAATGGAATATTTCGCGCGACGAGATTCAAAGCTTGGTTAACTTGGGTTTAGTCACCCCCGCTGAGTTAGAAACCATCATTGCCAGGGAATACAAAGACGGATTCAATAAGTTTTTTGATGCTAATAATCCAGCCAAACTGCGATCGCCCGTCCTCCACACACCCACAGTCCTAAATTTAGGCTTGGATTCCGAAAAATGGCTCCAAATGTGTGGGCAAAAATTGCAAGCGGCAGGCGGTGAAATTTGGGATGAAACAGAATTTATCCGTGCAGATATTGATATATCACAGGTAGTTTTGCAAGTCAAGCACTTGCCCAGTCAAATTGAGAAGCAAGTAAGTGGACGACTGCTAATAGATGCAATGGGAACTGCGTCACCCATTGCTTGGCAATTAAACGGTGGTCGTGCCTTTGATAGTGTCTGTCCGACGGTGGGAGCGGCAATTGAGAGCGGATTTGAGCCGGGAGTATGGGATTCCCAATATGGGGACGTTCTTTACAGTCATGGGGATATTTCACGGGGAAGGCAGTTGATTTGGGAATTGTTTCCCGCAGCAAATGAGGAACTGACGATTTATCTATTTCATTACCACGAAGTCAATGCTGAAAATCCCGGTTCCTTGCTGGAGATGTACGAGGACTTTTTCACAATTTTGCCAGAGTATCGCAGGTGCGATATGGACAAATTAGTGTGGAAGAAGCCGACATTTGGGTATATACCAGGGCATTTTAGTGTGGGAAGTCGCGATCGCACAGTTGCCTTCGATCGATTGATTGCGATCGGCGATGCTGCATCACTCCAATCTCCCCTCGTTTTCACCGGTTTTGGTTCCCTAGTTCGCAACCTAGAGCGCTTAACAACGCTGTTGGATACTGCCCTCAAACATGACTTGTTGAGTTTCCGCCACTTGAACCAAATTCGCGCCTACCAAAGCAACGTTTCCGTGACTTGGCTATTTTCCAAAGGGATGATGGTTCCCACAGGTAAATTTTTACCACCCCAGCGGATTAACTCCATGCTCAATACCTTTTTTGGGCTGTTAGCAGACGAACCGCCAGAGGTGGCAGATAACTTTATCAAAGATCGGTGTGATTGGTTAACCTTTAACCGTTTAGCACTGAAAGCAGCTAGGAAAAATCCTGCCTTGCTTTTATGGATTTGGGAACTTGCTGGGCCTAGAGATTTAGGGCGATGGCTTGGTAGTTATTTCAACTTTGGTCGTCATGCCCTGATTAGTGCTTTACTAAGTCCGTGGTTCCCGCGCTTTTTAAACCGGGTAGGTTCTTGGCTAGAACCCCGGAATCCAGGCTTGTGGCTGTGGCTATTGGCGATTAATTATGCGATCGCCACAGGCAAACCGCGATCGCGCAGCCAGGTAGCAAAATCCAACCCAGAAGCCATAATTCCGAAGTCAGAAGCAAGAATTCTGAATTAGGAATTGGGCATGGGGCATTAATCACTTGTACAGACGCGATTAATCGCGTCTCTCCTAACTCTTGGGGCGAAAATTCGGCAGTTCTACAGATGCCAATGACTTACGCCCCTTGGGTGGACGCTGGGGATAAACTACTGGTGAAGGTGAATTGTCATCATTAGTGTTATCACCTAATGACTCTGAGGACAAATCACTTGCTGACAATTGTGAAACTTCTGACCAGTAGTCTTCAGTTTCTCCAACAGGCGTTTCGGTGTGAGATGGATTAGAGGAAAGCAGTAAATTATTGGCTGGTGAAAGCACAGAATCCGTCGTCCAAGAAGTAGAGGTAGTTGCAGGAGGATTAATTTCTGCCTCCAAATCTTCCTCCTGTGGATTTTCTAGTTCCTCATCGTCTTCTAAAATTGTTGCTAAAGTCTCCCAAATAGGAACATCACTAACATCCGTTTTCGCAGCAGGTGGTGGTGATGTAGATGCAGGCTGGGAGGTGAAAAACATTTGGATTAGACTATCTAATTGCCGATCTAAATTTGATGAACCCGAAGGTGAAACCGCTTCAGTTGTATCTGGAGAATCATCAACTTTTGAAGATGGCGCGGGTTGTGTTGGTGTTGGCGTGTCTTTCTTAACTGTCCAGTTCCAAGGAGATGATGGCGGTGTCGCAGAGGCTTCATTTCTTTGGAATGGGATTGGTGCTGAAGGTTCACCCCAAGAATTATCTAGATCGTTACTTAATGATTCTTCTTCTACTGACCAAGGTTGAATTGGCTGGGCGTTAGGAAACAAAGACCGAGCTTTTCTAGAAAATCTTCCTTGGCTACTAGTTATGTCTTTAGGATGTTTTGCAGCATCCTCTAAGGAGTCATAGCTAGGAACCGAGGTATCTAGACATTTTTCCAAAGCTGCTTTGAATTGCAGCGTCTGGCGTTGTTGTCGCATCAGTCTAGTACGTAACTCCCGACAAACATTTTCTGATTGCAATAACTGCTGAGATTGTTCGTTGTTATTAGTGTGTAGCAACGTACATTCTCGCTCTAACTGGGCAAGGCGTTGTTGGCTAATTTGTAGCTGTGCTTTATAAGTATCAGTGAAAATTTCCTGACGTTGAACAGTTTGTACAGCAGTTTCTAATTGTTGAAATAAAGATTTTATCTGTTCTTGAGCCGCAGCTAGTTCCTGAGTGTGTTGGTTGAGCATCGACTCACTAACGCTAGAACGCGTTTTCTGCCACTGCAAAACCTTTTCTGACTCAGCTAGGTTGTCTTTTAGCTGCTCCACTTGTTCATACAATTTATTGTTAGCCGCACCTAATTCTTCGTTCAATGCCAGCAGTTTCTGAAATTCCGAGTCAATAAGTGCTTGTTTGCCGCTTTCAGGCTCTGCAACCCAGTCTTGCTGGGTGGTATCTTGTAAAAATTGTGTATCTTCAGCTGGCATGAGGAGTGGCAGTTTTTTAACTGTCATATTGTCATTAGGCACAACTGAGTAAAAGGGACAATTCGCCTGCTCTGATTGTGGCGAATTAGCAGAATTTAGGGATTCCATCACAGCCCCCTTGTTTGAGGTGTCAGCTTCATTCATCACTCTTGACTCACCTGCTTAAAAATATTCAGCAGTGCTGGCATTAGCATTGCTTATCAACTGTGTCTAATCAGGGTTTGCTCTAGAAGCTAAGTTTAACTCTCTCCAAGCACCAGCAATTAATCATCAATTGGTGTTCCCCATTTTGTATCTAGACTGATGCCGTTATAACACTATGATGCTCTGCCCCGTCAAGAAGAGGTGGAAGGGGAACTCTGGCCGCCTTTGAAGATAGGCAAAAGAGAGGAGAAACCCGATACATTAAAAATTAAACTGTATTGGCTGGCTGATGAAGTTTTTTACATGAAAAAACTGCCCTAAATTATACTATATTTTTTATAATCGCATCTGTCTTAAGAAATAAATTTTGATTGTCTCCTGAAATACATTTTGTAATGCCTGATTGAGTACTTAGATATAGATGTCCGTACAAGTATCTACTCTTCAATGATAATTCTCTCATCCGAAGCGATCGCTATTTCATGTCAGCAAACAACTAAGAGCTTTCGCTATAACTGCAATCTTAAGAGATCCCGCTAAATACGAGTAAATACTTATAAAGTCTTAATAAAGACGTAACAATTCGTTTAAGTAAAATATAAAACTTTTTTAAAGAGTAATCTCAACTTAGTGAGGGCTTTTTTCTCGATAAATACATTGCCAGTAAAGAATTGCAAGTTTTATTAGTTATAAGCTTTTCGATCGACTTATCTTCAATACGTCAAGTTTCTTTAATAACTGGAACAAAATCTTTTAAAGTATACTTTACTACTTAATAACATTATTTACACTGTATACTAATTTACGATAAAAATATTTAACTTAAGTATTAATACGAATACTATTTTTAATTATTTTATTAAAGAATAATTGTAATAACCGCGGTTTCTACTAGAAATAAAGTAATTATAAAGACCATAATTACTAAAAATTAATCTGGTTGTAGCGCGAAATAAAGTGTTGCGGCAGTTAGGCTTTTTCAAAAAAATCAAAATTTAAAATTGGGGTGCTAAAGATGACTGATATACTTGCAATGGGCGCAAATATCAAGCAAGAAACTGCTAAGTTACCGCTGTTTGTAGAAAATTGTGACAGCTTTTGGGACAAAGAAATCAGACCGTTATTTACAGATGAGTCTCTATCTTTCAAGGTGAAAACTCTTAACGGAAACTATGTCAAGTACGTTAACTTGGATAATGGAGCTACAACCACACCCTTTGCAACCCTCAAGCAGTACGTGGACGAAATGCTTGACACCTATGGCAGCGTACATCGAGGTTCTGGGCAAAAATCCATCATCACTACACGAGAATATGACGCCAGCCGAAACATCATTCGGGATTTTGTTGGGTCATCTTCAGACAACTATGTAATTTTTGCGAAGAATACAACAGAAGCAATTAATGGAGCCGCCACACTTTGGGCAAAAAAACCTGGGAAAATCTTAGTTTCTGATATTGAGCATTCATCTAACCTGCTGCCTTGGGTTACTAGAGACGAAGTTGTGCAGTACAGAACCCAGCCGGATGGAAGTGTAAATGTCGCAGAAATTGAAGATATTTTCAAAGCACACCAAAATCTCCCCGAAGCCGAGCAAATTAAGTTAGTAACTATTACAGGTGCTTCGACAATTACAGGTTACAGACCCCCAATTTACGAAATTGCAGCTTTAGCACATCGGTATGGGGCGAAAATATTTGCTGACGTGTGTCAGTTAATTCAGCACGAACGAGTCGATATGCGTGCAGATGACGATCCATGTCATTTAGATTTTGTGGCTTTCTCTGGACACAAGATGTATGCCCCTTATGGAACTGGGGTTTTGCTGGGGCCAAAGGAATTTTTTGATAGCTCCTACCCTTATCAAATTGGCGGTGGAAACCTACCTTATATCACCAGAAACCTAGAGATCAAGCGTTTTTATACAGAACGGGCCCATGACCCCGGAACACCAAACGCAATGGGTGCGATCGCTATTGCCAAGGCGATTGAAATTATCGAAGCAGTGGGGCGCGATCGCATTGCTCAGTATGAACACTCTCTAGTTGAATTTACATATACACGGCTTGGGCTGATTTCTGGAGTCAAATTACATATTCCTGGAGATAATTTAGCCCATGTTATTCCCTTTGATATTGATGGATTTGACGGACGCTTAGTAGCAGAGATTCTGGCACAAGAATATGGCATTGGCGTTCGGGCTGGGGCTTTCTGCACTTATGAATATATTCGCAAACTTAAGAATGTTTCAGACGAGCAAGACTGTGAGATTGCTGGGGAAGTAGATAGAGGAATTACACGTAATATTCCTAGTATTATCCGAGCCAGCTTTGCTGTATATAATACATTAGAAGATTGCGATCGCTTTATAAATGCGATCGCTCAAATAGCTAAAAACGGATTGGCTCACTATTTGCCCAACTATACACAAGACCAGATAACTGGTGTTTGGACAGCGATAAACAGCTAGTTTTTTCAGGGCATTGGAAGAAGCAGAGGGGCAGCACTCGGCTACGCTCAGTGACCGAGGCGCAGAGGGGAAAGACTTACTTCAACTTCCTTGATTCTCTGTTTCTTAATTACGAATTACAAATTAAAAGGGGGTAAGCTTGAGCGATGAAAACCTCTTTGACCAGGAGGATTATTTACAAGCACGGGTTGAACAGTGCATCTGGCAAAAAAGTACAGATGCAGGTATTTCGCGCCAGCGCTTTCTGAAAATACTTGCCACTATGGTTGGCGCTACAGCCATCGGGGGATTAGCTAAACCTGCGCTTGCTCACAGTCAGGCAGCTATTAAAACTAAAGGCAGCAAAATACTTAAGCCATTGCCACCAGGGTATATCTCTCATAGCAAGGGCACATTAGAGATGAACTGGGAAGCGATGTATGGACGTGGTTATTTAGTACCAAATGATTGGTTCTATGTTCACAACCGTAGCGCACCACCTCCCTTTGACCCATCTACATGGCGTTTGCAAATTCATGGAACTGGCGTTTCAGCACCTTGTGAGTTTACCTACGATGAAATCATCGCCATGCCATCCATCTCAATCACTTGTGCCATTGAGTGTGCTGCTAACGGTCGGCGCTTCTTTGAAGAAGCTTACAACACACCACTCCCTGGAACGCGGTGGAGACTTGGGGCTATTGGTGTGGCTGAGTGGACTGGTGTACCACTTGGTATGTTATTAGAGCGAGCTGGATTGAAATCCACAGCACAAGATGTACTCGTTGAGGGTGCAGATGTGGATTCGCTGGACTCAAAGGAGACAAATAAATCTAAGTTCAGCAGTGTAGTTCCAATTAGCAAAGCATTAGCAGATAACTCGCTTGTCGTCTACGCCATGAACGGAGAACCATTACCTCCAGATCATGGTCAGCCATGCCGTGTGTTATTCCCTGGTTGGGGAGGAAACGCCAACGTTAAATGGATTGAGCGAATTGAGGTTTCTGAAACACCGATATATACCCAGTGGGTGACGGAGCAGATGGTGCTGGTTGGTGCAGACTACCCAGCGATCGCACCGTATAAAGGTAAGCTGATTACCTATCAAAATGTTAAGAGCGCTTTTGAGTTGGCTTGGCCAGCTACTCTTTCTGCTAAAACCCACTTACTACGTGGACGTTCTTGGTCTGGGAAAGGAAAAATTGTCCGTGTGGAAGTCAGCCTAGATGGTGGTAAAACTTGGCAATTTGCACGACTGAGAGAACCAAATTTTCCATTTGCGTGGGTACGCTGGGACATTGAATGGAACCCACTTCCTGGGGAATATTTTCTCCAGGCTCGTGCTACTGACAATTTAGGTAATACACAACCGAGTAAAGTTCCGTGGAATGACTCTGGATTGCTCTATGGAGGTGTTGTTAGCCATCCGCTGACAGTACAAGGTTAATCACACCAAGTCAGTCTCTAGAAAAAGAATTATTTATGATTGATTTTAGTTGGTTGATTTTAGTGAGTGGGGGTTTAATATCTGGAGTCATCGCTGGACTTTTAGGAATAGGTGGCGGTATTATCACAATTCCTCTTTTAGTCACACTAGGTTATACTCCCGTTCAAGCGATCGCTACTAGTAGCCTTGCTATTGTAATTACTTCAATTTCTGGAAGTTTGCAAAATTGGTTGATGGGCTACTTTGACTTTAAACGAGTAATTTATTTAGGAATTCCAGCTTTTTTAACTACTGGAATAGGAGTCTATTTCGCCAATAAAATTCCATCTTATATAATACTATTTACATTTGGCATCATACTACTTACTAACATCTATCTGATTGAGCTTCGCAAGCAACTGTCATTCCAGGAAAAAGGGGATACAGTCCCAGTATTTAACCCATTAGTTTCTAAAATTGGCACTGGGGGAGCAGCAGGAATTTTAGCAGGTTTATTCGGCTTAGGTGGCGGTACGATTATGGTGCCACTGCAAATGCTGCTACTAGGAGAGGAAATTAAAGTAGCAATTCAGACTAGTTTGGGTGTGATTGTCATCACTGCTTTAGCTGCCTGTACAGGACATACATTAGAGGGAAATATTCTGTTTGCTCAAGGTATGGTTTTGGGATGTGGAGGTCTTTTAGGCGTTCAAATGAGTACTCGCACATTGCCAAAACTACCAGATTATACTGTGAGCTTAGTACTTCGCATCTTCTTAGGAATACTATCAATTTATATTTTTTGGGAAGCTTGGATAAATTATCAACAAATAATTACTAATTCATAATTCGTAATATCTGGTTTGTTTGATTACTTAATTAAAGCCAGAGACTCCACTCCGCCAAAGGCTAAATTTTGTGCATTATGCATCCAGAAATAGGTAGAGTCGTCTTGAAGTTAATTAGCGATCGCTATCTGCTGCGTAAGGATGGAACTGAACTCCATTAGGTTCAACTCGAGTTTTGCTGTCGCTACCTTAACCGATCTTCTAAAGTCAGTAGACCGAAAACTTCTGTGCTCGCTAAAAAATAGTAGTGTATAATACAGTTTTTTGAGGAATGTAAAAAAGCTTATTGTTTTGGATAAAGCATAAGTTAAACTTACTAAATAGAACCCAAAAACCAACCAAAATCAACCAAACGGTAAACAAATTTCGCAGGCTACCCCATAGTTGCGGTCTACTGCTTGGCGTAAAAACTCTCTTCACTAGCAATTTTTTTTAGACAACAATTAGGTGTGTGGGTATCCATCATAGAGCGAACGCAAAACTTTTCGGTCTACTGAATGTTCCTACTTCACCCCTCTCTTCCGAAACCGTGCGTCCGTAGTTGCACCTATCAAAAACGCTTTATGAGTATAGAATTAAATCAATAATACCCAATAATCATTTTCGATAATCTAAGTTTAAGAAAAATATAGTACTATTAACTATGAAAAAATTGTTAATTAAACTAAATAAAAAGTTTTTTATTATTGTAGATAATAAAACAGTTGTAGGATTTATCACAATGATAATTTCACACAAAAAAACCACTAAAATAGCTAGTATAAAAGTATGAATAAACCAAATAATCCAGAAAAAAAATACCTTCCACCATCTACCTTGAACAATAGATTTACTATAGGACAATGCAGAATTACCACTATAACTTCTGAGAGCAACAACTTCCAGGACAAAGAATTGATTAACAAGAAAAATAAAACCTGGAATCAAAAATATGAAAAATAGTAAAATAGCTAGCCCCCCCAATATAGTACTTGTACCTAGGAAAGCTCCCCATCTAGAGAATGATTTTTTTAAGGCTGATAATGTTTTTATCCACAAGGAATCATAACGATCTGGTCCGTTGATTATATATTGTTCAACTATAACTGCTGTAGCTATCCATGCAGGATAGTGGAAAATCAAAAAAAATAAAGTTAATATTCCAAGTTCTTCACTACCAATAGGAACTAGATTTGCTTCTATAATATCAAAAGGGAGATCGACAATTAAAGTAATTAGTACTATAGAAAGAAAGTTATCTTTAAAAGTCTTATAACCCCTAAAGATAAGTTCAGAGATTCCAAACTCTTTGTTTCTGAATTCAGCAATCATCAGCGCCTCTAATGCCTATATCTGTTTACAATTATTTTTATTTTTACTGTATTTTTTATGCAGTAAAGAGTTCGGTGCTTTTATTCGTGTGGTAAAGATTGTTATCACACGAATAAAAGGCTAATTACACCTAGTCTTGTCAGTGGATAAAAAAACTATCAAGTAAGGGTTTCAGCCTTAACCCAGTTTCCTGTTTCATTGCTATTTACGAGCGACTTAATAAGATTCAAGTTTACACCGTAGCATTTCGGATTTTTTCATAAATTTTTCAAAAGTAAAATATTTATATGAAATTTTGTTAAATATCTAAATAAAATTTAAAAAAGCTCTCCCTAAGGAAAAAGCCACTCTAAAGCCTATTTCGTTTTCCCTAGTTTCAGGCTTGTCTCTACCACGACTTGCAGAACGGCAATCAAATGCAACGTCACGCCAAGAACCGCTCCTTACAACTCGTTCTTGATTCAAATTAGTTTCATCTTTCAAAATACTACTGTAGTTTTTTCGCCAACGATCAGCACACCATTCACCAACATTACCGTGCATATCGTATAAACCAAAGGCATTTGCTACATTAAAGAATCCTACCTCAGTAGTTTCTGTTCTAAATTTGCCCTGAGGCCCAAAAGCATACCTTTCTTCTCCGTTGTAGCAAGCTAATTTAGGGGTAATGGTTTCGCCAAAATGGAAGGGCGTAGTGGTTCCTGCTCGACAAGCATATTCCCATTCTGCTTCAGTCGTAAGACGATAATACTTTCCAGTTTTTTGCTGTAGCCGTTCGCAGAACTCAACTGCGTCGTACCAACTGATATTTTCGACAGGGCGATGGGGACCTTTGAAAATCGCTGGGTCTGGATTGAGGTCGATTTTAACTTTGGGTAGTCCTGCAACTACTCGCCACTGTGTCTGAGTTACAGGGTATTTACTCATAAAAAAGGGAGCAATTGTTACTGAGTGTTGAGGATGTTCGCTTTCGTTTCCTTCCCCATCCGGTGAACCCATCCTGAATGTGCCACCTGGGATAGATACCATCTCCAATACCACTCCCTCGCCCCAATCTTCACCAAAGCACTCAGCTTGGCTGGAACTACGAATGACTGTCCACTCCGAGTCAAACATCCATTGCTTAGGCTTGCGTCTCACCTGAGCAACATTGAACTGAAAAACTTCTAGAAGTAAAGCAGGGCTTCTCCGCCTTTGTATCTGAATCGGAATTGGCAAACTTACGCCTGCAACTTCTATTTGTTGTTTCTGTCCTGGCAGTTCATCGAAAATTAATGCAGCTGCTTCCAGTTCTCCACGTACAAAATGATACATTCCTCTGACATAAACTAATAGTGACTTGAAATTTGCTTCTTGGAGTGGTTCGCTAAAAGTTTCTATCAAAGAAGTCATGCGTGACCATTCTGCTGTATCTTCCAGTTGTAATCCAGCAAGAATTAATGCTAGTTCCCGAGCGGCTTCCCCTGTTTGGGTGTATACCAAAGCAGCCCAGCGCTGGGCTTGAGCCAAGTCACGAATGTCAATATCAGAACTATCCAATTGTGACTGTACATCAAATAGTAAAAATTCAGATAGTTCGTTTATCCGCTTAACTCCAAAACGAGGATTATCTTTTAACTGCTTGAGTAGTACATCGCGTACCGTCTTTTCCATCTCGTAAAGTTCATGCCCAACTTCTTCACAGAGATTAGAAAAAAGTAAATCAGCTATTGCTATCCAGGGAATATTTAGTACATTACCGTTAATATCACGCTGAAAATTTGCCCATAGACTATACAGTAAATCCGGTGTTAAAGCTAAGGGAAAGGCAGCATGATAAGCCAAGTATAGATGAGCATCTCCATAACGTTCCCGAAAAAAATTAATGCGCTGAATGCCTCCTTTTCTTTTTATTCTGGCTAGAGATATATTTGACTGATTCATTTTACCTACTAGCCTCCTACTGATTGGAATAGTGTCCGCGTAGCGCACCAATCGCACTATCTAAACCTTGGCGATTGATTTCAAACATGGGAACAAGGTGGGCAATTTCTTGGGCAGTGGTATTTACCCAGCGTGATTTCGGCATGGGATTAAGCCATGCAATATAACGCATTTGCCTCCTGAGACGCTCTAGGAAAATCTTAGTTAGTCGATGACGTTCATCGCTAAAGCCTCCACGGACAGCACCTGCATCGCTAAAAATCAAGGCAACTGCCTGTGATTGATTAAGTTGAGCCAAAACAGTATCTATCTGTTCATCTGACAAACGAGCCTCATCCTGATAAAAATACTCAGTTGGACAGTTATGAAAGTAGTAAATACCAGCCCTGCCCAAACGACCTCCTTGCAATGCAGTTTCCACTAAGCGACGGGAGATTGTGTGAAAAGGCATCATAGAACCATCTTGGTCAATTAATAACAGTAGTTGAGTGCGATTAATGCGACGGGGGACAAGAACTGGGTTAAGCAATATCCCCTGTCGTCCAATCTGGTTGACAGTGGCTATCAAATCCAACTCCACTGCTGGTCCCTCTCTCACTAAACAACGTAAGTAGCGCCAACTCTGCTTCATTTGCCGACGACTTACAGGAAAATACGCAGCAACTGAGTTAAAAGTATCTTCTGTGATAACAGACTGCGTTCCTGCCCTTGCAACCTGCACTTCATCATCGATCTGTTTAATTAGCTCTGATGAAAGGAAATTGCTAGGAATATTAGGCTGGGATTCAGGAGTAATAGGTCTATAACGAATATTGTGTGTAACACGTCGTCTACCCATCCATAAATCTATTCCAACTACGGTTAATACGAATAACGCATATACAAACAAGAAAATAATTACAAAAATTAAATATATTATGATGCTACTCCCTGTTAGCTGAGTCTGGGCTTGCTGTTGTTTTTCCGACTTTAAAGGATTATTTGGCAATAGCTGGGTATCAGGTGAAGAAGAGGGTTGAGAAAAAGTTATGGCGACAAAAATTCCGGCTCCTCCAAAAATAAATGTTCCTCCCAGAATCATTCCTCCTATAGTCAAGTAGGGTCTGAGTCGGGGCTGATAACTTTTAGAGGATGGCTCTATAATTTTTATGGTTCCTGAAGCGATTTCTGGAGTGAAAGTTTCAGACACAATCTCTTCAGGAATTAATCTATCAAAATAATAATTAAATATTCTTTTCTCTTCTGGAGACTTAATCCATAAAGCACAGCAAAGTTGAGCTAAAGAATCTCGGTCTGTAATCCCGAAACCTGCTTGTAAAGCTTGTAAAACTACCTGATACTCCCCTACTCCCAGTGGCAACCCAGTTTCTCGTAAACTGGTAAACAATTCCAGTAAAGGCAGTTTATCCACGACTTCTAACCCGTTTTAAATAACGAACATGGTCATCCCAATTTTTCAGTAATACACCCAGGTCTGGTAATTTGCCCTCCAGTTTGCCTAATACTTCATCCTCAGGATAGCGACGTAATGCATGAAACCAATCTAGTAACTCACTTGTAGTTACATTTTTGCTTCCTCTCCCTATTTCTGCTTGCATCTGTTGACGCAATTCTATAAATCGACTAACCGCAGCTTCAACAATTGGTTTAGAGGAATCTGGAAAACGATTGATTACAATTTTTATCAGTTGTTCAGTTTTGGGAAATTCAACATAATGAAATATACAACGACGCAAGAAAGCATCAGGCAATTCCTTCTCATCGTTGCTGGTAATAAAAACGATTGGTGTTGCTTTGGCTCGAATTTTCTGGCCAATTTCTTCCACAATAAATCGCCGTTCATCTAGCTCTAACAGTAAATCATTGGGAAAGTCAATGTCAGCTTTATCAACTTCATCAATTAACACCACCGTGCGCTGGTTATTTTGAAAAGCCCTTCCCAAGGGTCCCCAACGCACATAAGTTTCAGGGGCACTGATACGTAAAATATCTTCTTGTTTATTAATCTGACTTGCTGCTAGTTGAGCATCTCGTAAACGACCAACAGCATCATAGGTATATAAACCATCTTGCGCCCGACTGGTAGATTTTACATACCAGGCTTCAAACGGCAACTTTAATTCATAAGCTACTGCCCTAGCTAATTTAGTTTTACCGCATCCTGGTTCCCCTTTGAGTAATAAAGGTCTTTCTAAATAAATAGCTAAATTAACAACATCAATTAATTCGTCATTCGGTAAGTAAGGATAAAGAAGTTGTCCTGAATCAGAATCAATTTCTGCTTGTGGAGGCTGAATTTTTCCAGTGTATTTAGGTATTTTATTATTTAGTACCTCAACCATTTTTCCGACTCCTCATACCAATTACAGCCGCATCTAGTACAAATTTCTTCTAAGGTAAGTTCTGGGATACCTCCACGACTGTTATCTAAAATTTCCTGAACTGTGCTGTCAACTTCACTCGCAAGTTCATCTGGTAGTTCATCACTCTCATTCTCAATCCAGTTGAGTAAATCATCTTGAGAAAATTCGTTAATTTTTGGTGTTTTTACTGGTGTGTAGTTGGGCTTATTAGCATCTTTTTCAGCAATAAAAAAATCCTCTAAGCTACCCACACTACCTTCATAATCAACTAAAAACATTAATAACTTTGATTTGTTTGACATCAACTGAGAATTTTGCACTTCTGTTGCTAAATGCAACCAAAAATCTTGAATTAAATCTTGCAAACTTTCTCTGGGCATCCACTCTACATTATGGAAAATCAAAATCATATTCTGAGTTTGGCAACACTTATAAACTCCTTGAGCAATTTCTGCTAACGAGGAATTTTTAGGCAACTGAATATAACTACAGAATTCACGCCAAAGAGCTGTGGCATCAATTTGTCGAACTCTACGGGTCAACCCAACTTTCACAACTCTGCTTGTTGTTATATAGGAAAGATGTTTGACTAGCAACAAATTTAACAACCAGCGTTGACCATAATCTGGCGACCCATGAATCAATAAAGCCGCAATAGAATGTTCCTTCACTAATTGGCGAAATAACCTTACTTGTCTGGTATAACCCAACTTTAATAACGAACGATATAACTGTTCACGGTCTATAAACTTCCAAATTTTCTCCAGAGCTTCAATAGAGATCGCCAATCCACGTTTACCTTCCCCTTGGCGATGGCTGACTATCCCTAAAACACAACCACTGGATTCATCAACTACAGGAGAACCACTGTACCCAGGTTGTAACGAGTAGTCACCATCAATACGCAAATCCCAAGCTTGAATCCTTTCTCCAATATATATTGACTGTAATCCTACTGGTTCACCAAGATTACCTTGCAATGACCTGATTAAATGAGCCTTATCATACAATTGAAAACCAGCAGTTATAAAAGGACTTTCTCTCTTACCAGATACTTGTAAATTAATTTCTGACTTACCCCCTAGCCCATCCACTTGTAATACAGCTAAGTCGAGTCCATCATCTTCACCAGAAGCAATTACTGTAGCTGGCTTACTATCAGCTTTGACTTTCTCTGTTCCGCCGACATCTCTTACAACATGGGCACAAGTCAATACGTAAGCTGTTCCACTCACTTGGCGAATGATAAAGCCAGTTCCAAAACGGCTATTATTCGATTCACTACTGGTAATTAAAACAATAGAATTTTGTAAATCTTCTGGGTTCATTCCAATTTATTTTTTGGCTTAAATTTTAGTTTGATTTTTAAGTTTGCACCCGCTTTTGATTTAGTTATATAAAGATTTCCTTCGCCTTCAAAGCTTAAACCAAGTTCAACCTCAGCTTCATCAATACTGATTTCTTCATTCAGTTCTTGGCAAGCAGCAGCAATGGGACGGCAGGTTTTGACTAAAAGAGGTTTAACCCTATCAAAAGTAGCACTTACTTTATCTGCAAAACCTCCAGATATTTGTTGGACTTGTTCCCCTAGTACTTCTACCTCTACTAAAGTGCCATCTTCTAATTCAATCAGTTTAGTTGCCATCAATATTTTCTCTCTTACACTTCCCAAGTTCAAAACCAAATCTAGAGTATTGTTAATAGCTGCACATAATCTACGAAACGCTCATCTAATTCTTTTGGAATCCTGATGCAGAATTGAGGTGAAACATACTTTAGTCATCTCCAAATAGCTTTTGTATAAAAATTACTTTTGTATAACAGTGTATTATTTTGTCAGACCAAATATTTTTATATATAAATTTTTTAATAAATACCGTAATCAATTTATCTTTTTAGCAACTTTGCTCACATATCATAATCTAAGTGTTCGCCTTCTGGGGGCCGATTGCTAAAAAAGGTAGTTTACGATACAGTTTTTGGGGTAAAAAGACAAAAGCTGATTGCTTGACTCAATGATAAGATTATTTTTACTATCAGTTAGAACTGGGGTAGTTGCAGCCATAGCTCAACCAAATATTTCTCTAGTTCAATTTTCTCGCAACTCTTTGAAAAAATTCTCTGTAATCACACCATAATCATATTCTGCTGCTAGATTTGCTCTTACGCTTGGCTGATTTATTAACTTTACTTATGTCACAATATCAACTCAGCCATTCAACACTGGCATTTAAAATCACTAATTTTCAACAAAAGTACACTTGGACAGGTAATCATCACAGAGCGATCACAAAACTTTTCGGTATATTGAAAGTCGAATTACGAATTATTCTCTCAAGGTAGCCATCGGGGATGAAATCCAGCTAAGGGGAGTTGTTCTGGCCTAATTTCAACAGTCGCAGCATCAGCGATGGGCAATAAAGGCATTAACCACAGGCTACTGGTAGCGATCGTATCTCCATCATCAGTTTTCAAAGTGTTTGTGGGTAATGATGCTGGGGGATTTGTCTGCGGTACTACTTGGTCAAATAACAAGCCCAAACCGTCGGCAGATAAACTCATTTGCACATTCCGTTGAGCGGGAGGCAGTACTAATAGTGGTTTCTGTTGCCCAGTTTTCAAATCAATTGCCACCACATAGGGCTGTTCTATGTATTGTTCCTTCGATACTAGCTGTGTTAGCAAGCAGTAGAGGGTGGGTGAAGCAATGTCAAATTGGCAACTGAGAATTGAACCTGTTGTTTTTAATAGCTGTTTCTGCACACCTTGGTTTGTCACTAAAAACAAATCTCGCGTGTAATCTGTATTAAACTTTACCATTGCGGCTTGAGAGCCATCTTTGGAGAAAGCTTGTACCAAACCAAACTGCGGCAGAAAATCCAAAGGTTTACTGGCATCACCTTGCAGTGGTAAAATCGCTGCTCCCTGTCCTTGGGCAACTGCTACGGCTTTACTATCTGGTGTCACCATAAAGTCTCCCCCCGGCTGGCTTTTTAGACGTTTCGGGGTGGGTTTTTCTGCGGAACCATCACTGATTGCTGGCATAAACCATAGTCCAAAGTCACCAGGATTAGTTTTATTTCCCCGTTGGATGACAATAGTTTGCCCATCAGGTGATAGGTCAAATTTCAGGTTTTGATAATCTTTACTATCTAAAGTCAGGTCAACTTTGCCTTCCGGTTCTGCTTTTTGTCCAGATTTCGCAGAAACACCTGTTGTTACTGTATACAGTTGGGCTGAAAGTAAGTCTTGATTGTTTGCGGCGCGAGCAGAAAATAAAATTTTCTCCCCATCAGGAAATGACTCAAAGTCGATTACTATCAGGTCTTTGGGGGTAAGTACCCTTTTTTGCTCTTGGGTTAAGTTGTAAAGAACTAATCGTCCCTGTTCTTCTTTGTCGGTTCCGATATAAAGGATGACGCGATCGCGTGTACGGAAGCTACCTGTAAAGGCCTGTATCAGCCGATTTTTGCCCTCTTGCTCCGCAAACTTATCTTTAGCTCCTTGTAACTGCACTTTATAATTTGTGCCATAAGGTGCTGGTGTCACCAGTGTATAAACCATCCGCCGCCCCGCCCAACTGAATTTACCTGCTAGGGGCGGCTCGATTTTCAAGTTATCCTCGACGCTTTTTGTTTCCATTGGGCGGCTGAAGGTGAGGGTGAAGGAATTATCTTCTGCCCCAATTTGTTGATTTTGCCAAGTAAATTCCCGGACACGAGCAGTTACCACATCACCTTGCAAGATGATTAACCCAATCAGCACACTCAGCAGTAACATTAGTGCGATCGCTATACGATCCAGTGGTTGGAATGCTTTAGATTTAGTCATTGGTTATTTGTCATTTGTCATTTGTCATTTGTCATTTGTCATCAACAAATAACTAATAACTATAAGGATTCTGGGGTTGAGGAATCTTTTTCAGAGAGTTAGCGGCAATGGTAAGTTGGCGTTTACCTGCTAAATTTTCTGTCACCATTTGTCCTTCTACTTCCAGCCATGTATCAGCAGAGTAAAGCTCTTGATTATTTTGTAGCTTGACGGGCAATCCCACAGGGTAAGCATCTGCTGCACAGCAACTTAAGACAAATCGTGCTAAAAACAAATATTCTTTTCCTATATCGGGCGGGTGAATTACAAATCCCTGTACCTTGACTTTTTGTCCTGTATATGTATCTGGTTCTGGATAGACATTGACAGTACGTACCCAGTCTACAAGCGATCGCTCCTCTGGACGAACAGTAGCGCGAAAGGCTTGGGGTTTGACACGTGTGCTTCCCAATAAATCAGTCGTCACCCCCCTTTGGAGTGCTTTGTCACTAGCAAAAACTTGCGGTGTAATGATAAAACCTAAAATCGCTGTAGTCAACAACAAACCACTGCCCCAACCAGGGGGAAATAAACTAATATGCTGGGTGTTTGGCGTAACATCACGGCGACGCCTTTGCCAAAGTTCCTGCATCTTGAACAAACCAATAATGATGAAGCTGATACCAGTCACAATCACTAACCAAAAGTAATTTGGGTGAATCAGCAGGTTCAGCTTATTAGTTAGCCAATATCTCAACATCAAAATGCCCCAAGCAGTAATTGCTAGAGCATCTAGCCAAGGGAGTAACAGATTTGGGATTTTAGATTTGGGATTTTTGTTAGTCATTAGTCATTAGTCATTGGTCATTAGTCATTGGTCATTAGTCATTGGTCATTTGTAAAGGACAACTGACAAGGGACAAAGGACAACTGACAAATGACAAATATTTTCTTAAAAGACGTGCAAGTTCAGGAAAAGAGTGAAGACAAATGTCAATTGTGCTGCTAAAGCAAATAAGTAAAAAATAGTCTTGGGTTTAAAAATAGATAACATCAAACCAACACTTTTGATGTCAATCATTGGCCCAAACACCAGAAATGCTAATAATGAACCGCTGCTAAAGGTTGAGGCAAAAGATAGGGCGAAGAAAGAATCGACTGTAGAACAAATTGATACTATTACAGCTAATATCAGCATGACCACAATTGAGGTAATGGGCCCAGCACCCAAACTGAGAATTAATTCACGGGGAGCTAGGACTTGAATAGCAGCAGCGATCGCACTTCCTAAAATCATCACTCCGCCCAATTCCCGCAATTCTTGGATGCTATTATCCACAACTAGGCGCAGTTTAGCTGCCAGGGGTTTATCAGCAGTAGAGACTGAGGTAGGCAATACTAAATTAGGATCTATCCGTAGAGGTATACCTGCTTTTCCTCCTAAGATATAAGTCCCAGTTTGCAACAGATTCGGTACTGTTTCTTCCTGTTGTCCTTGGTAAGGCTTACCACGGCGTTTGGTTTGGGGCTGCGCGGCTGGATTAAACTTCATATAACGAGCGATCGCAGGTTGGACTATGGGATTTAAGTCCTTTTGAAAACTGAAAACATACCCGATAATTGTGGCAATTGTTAGGGAAAATACGACTCGTAAGACCACTATTTCTGGCTGATCTCGAAATGCTGTCCAAGTGGCCCAAATTACAACTGGGTTAATTGTTGGTGCTGCTAGCAAAAAACCAATTGCGACTGGTGTGGGTACTCCTTGAATCAGGAATCGCCGCGCTACCGGTACATTCCCGCACTCACACACCGGAAACAAAAAGCCGATCGTGCTGCCAACTAAAGCACCCAACAGCGGATTTTTGGGCATTTTTTCTACTAGTTTGCGCTCATCAACAAAAAACAGCAGCAAACTGGAGAATAAAACCCCAAGAAGCAAAAAAGGCATCGCCTCGACTAGCAGACTTAAAAATAGCGTAAAACCATTGTTCAGTTGATTCATGAGCGTCGCAGTCAAAAGCGGTTTTTAGTTTTAGGGTTCTGCCTAGTCATTCTATCGAAATGGGGATCAAAAGCAGTTCGGGAAAATTAAACATCATTTAAGTAGCAAGTTATCCTATCTTCAAAATAGCGGTTAAGCACTACAAACCTTGGCTTCACACGAGTTCGTGACTTTTAACTGAGTGCATTTACTGACGATGACCATTTCTAAGATTGTCTAAGTTCAGAAATTGTTCCGATCTAGAGGGCAAGTAACTGCACAGATAATTTGAAATTACCTATGTTTATACTTACAGTAATTTGCTGGATAAGATATTAGTTCGGGTGTATTTTCATCAAGTATTCACAGTTCTTCAAGATTTTGGGTCGCTATTGGTTGCTACCATCATTGATTTTGACTAGTTATAGCAAAATTCGATCTGAGCTTTGGTTGATTTTTTACTACAAAA
Organism: Nostoc sp. LEGE 12454; assembly: GCF_056620565.1. Lineage (NCBI taxonomy): Bacteria > Bacillati > Cyanobacteriota > Cyanophyceae > Nostocales > Nostocaceae > Nostoc > Nostoc sp. LEGE 12454. Next base: position 300,140 of record NZ_JBWQXL010000002.1, on the reverse strand, counting down.
ACTCTAAAAAGGCAAGACCAAAGTTTAGCAGATACGGGAAATGATTGGGGGAATTTTTCGGCGTTAGCGATAGCCTGACTTTCTACACGAGGTGATAATTTGAGCTATGGCGATTCACAAAGCCTTGAAAGGAGCGTCAAAATGATATCCCCCATTTCTTAAAAGAAATCGGGGATATAGTTTACTATTTCACGATTATTTTGTCCGATCGCTGTTACTTTCGTTTTGTGGGAATCCCCCAAATCTTGATTAGTCGATCGAATCCACCACTGGCAAGAATTTTACCATTGGGACTAAAAGCGATCGCACTTACCCAGTCTGTATGTCCATTCAGTGTATTTATTAACTCCCCTGTAGTTAAATCCCACAATTTAATTCCATCTCTACCGGCACTAGCAAGGGTTTGTCCATCGGGATTAAGAGCGATCGCATTTACCCAGTTATTATGTCCTGTAAGGGTGCGGACTAATTCTCCAGTATTAATATTCCACAGTTTTATGGTGCGATCGTGGCTAGCACTAACTAATGTTTGTCCATCTGGTGTAAAGATCACATCGCTAACAGCACTAGAATGAGCTGCCAATTCACTGATTAATTTACCAGTACTCAAATTCCACAGCTTGATTACACCCTTATTATCACCACTAGCTAAGGTCTGTCCATCAGGACTAATAGCGAGAGTATAAATTAAATTATCAAAGCGTACTATAATTCCTAGAGGGCGCTGCTGTAGCAAGTCCCACATCCGAATCCCATCTAAAGCTCCACTGACAAGAACTTTACTGTCAGGAGACACGGCTAAAGATAAGACGTTACTGGTATGTCCGACAAAAGAGCGGGTAAATTTTAAATTTTTTAGGCTCCAGAGGTTAATTGTATCGTCATCACTACAGCTAGCGAGGGTTTGCCCATCTGGTGAAATCACTAAAGATTCTACGGCAGCTTTGTGTGCTTTGTTAATAGTCGCCAACTTTTTGCCGTTTGCTGAATTCCACAGGCGAATTACACCCTCATTTTCTGCACCTCCACTTACAAGTATTCTGCTATCTGGACTGAAAGCGAGGGATTTAATGGTTCCGTTATGTCCTTTGAGTGTGTAAATTAGTTGAGCATTAGCAAAGTTAGTTTTAGCTGGGAAGTTTGGCGTTACTTCTTCAATGGCAGCATGAGCTTGATGAATATAAAACCCTCCCCAGGTAATCACTGGAAGGGCAACAGCTGCCATAAATGCCAGGATAATATATGGCCGCAGAAAATTACCGCCACCTCTTCCCTCACTACTCACTCTTTTTCCTCACTTTTATAGATACAGTTAAACCCAATAAATTTTGCAGAGTTATTTTAAGTCATAACTCTGCATATCTTAAAGAGGTGGTTTTTTCTTAGAAACGCTTAACATTGGTAAAGGCGCACTAGAAGAACGAGAGGGCAAATAATGTTGCACTACAGCCTCCTCTGGTAAAGGACGACGCTGCTGGAAACGCCACAACTTAAAGCCTAGCGCTATCCCTGCCGTTCCCAAACCAAAAGCAAACAACGACCAGCTATCATTCAATCCGCCAATCAGGGCATCCATAACGCCCATCGTCATCAGTACACTGATTAGTGGCTCTTTTCGGTAGGTTGACTTCAAAAAACGAGGTAATACAGCATTCATCACAGCTTGGTTGGTTCCAGTTCACCTTTTGTGTATATTTACCAAGAATACCTCACCCATAATTTGCCTTTCTCATTTAAGGCAGACACTAAGTTATGATTTATTTAGTAGGGGGAGGAAATTTACTCATTAATCGCTTTGCACATATTAGTTGCAAGTCTATGATATTTCAATCGCTAATAGGTATTTCGCATTCCTCTTTTGCTTACATTCTAGGGCAGTTATTTATGAATTAAGTATAATTAATCTATCTAGGGCGAAGACTCCGCTATTAATTATTGAAGTCAAAACCAACTGGTTGTTCCAGCTGGTTGCAACTCTTTTAATTACTAGCTTACAACTTCAAGATTGTGCTTGTTGATGGCACTACTTCAGACCCAGCCATGATAGCACCCCTTGATTGGTGACGTATTCAATCACCAGCATCAAACCAAAGCCAATCATTGCAGCTCGACCATTCAAGCGTTCGGCATATTCGTTAAAGCCAAACTTAGGCTCTTCTAGTTTAGGTGTAATTGTTGGTTGTGTTTGTGTCATTTTTTAAGAAACCTTTTTTTGGCAAACGGGACTTGATATCAGACTTCTACTAGAAGTCGCGGAAAGTGGGGATAATCGCTACTTACTTTTCATGGTATCTGGAAAACCCCCCTCTAAATCTCTCTCCTTTTAAGAGAGAGACTTTGAATTTTTCAGATGACGTTGAAAAGTCAGGTTAACTTATAAGCTGATTGCAGTGCTGGAATGCCAAGATGACTTGAGAAATTCAGCAAAAGCTGCCTAGTAGGGAGCTATACAATCGCTCTTTTAATAAATTGTTACTATTCTTTATATATTGTATAAATACTGGGGCAATAGTCAAGGGTAAGAGTTTGGGCTACTCAGATTGAATTAAGAAAGTTAGAACAGAGATTAGGTATATCTATCCAGCTATCTCTAATACGGAACTAGCAAGACGGAAGTAGCAAGCTTGAGATTGGAAGGGTACAGTTAAACAAAAAAATTATCAGAGGCGATATATGGAAATCGGCGTTCCCAAGGAAAATAAGGATCAAGAATTTCGGGTAGGGTTAAGTCCTTCTAGCGTGCGGGTGCTGCGAGAAAATGGTCATAGCATCTTCGTCGAGACACAAGCAGGTAATGGTGCTGGATTCTCCGATGACGACTACAAAACTGCTGGAGCCGAAATTGTCCCCACATCAGAAAAAGCTTGGAATCGGGAATTGGTTGTTAAAGTTAAAGAGCCGCTGACATCTGAGTATAAATTTTTGCAGAAAGAGCAGATATTATTTACTTATTTACATTTAGCAGCCGATCGCAAGTTGACAGAGAATTTAATTGATTGTGGCACAACTGCGATCGCTTACGAAACTGTAGAACAACCTGGTGCTAACAGATTACCTTTGCTCACCCCCATGAGCGTGATTGCCGGTCGGCTAGCAGTACAATTTGGGGCCAGATTCTTAGAACGTCAACAAGGTGGTAGAGGTGTACTTTTGGGCGGTGTCCCTGGAGTTAAACCAGGTAAAGTAGTAATTTTAGGTGGCGGTGTTGTCGGCACAGAAGCAGCTAAAATTGCTGTGGGCATGGGTGCGATCGTGCAGATTTTAGATGTGAGTGTCGAGCGTTTATCTTACTTAGAAACACTCTTTGGCTCTAGAGTTGAATTGCTTTACAGCAACTCTGCTCATATTGAAGCCGCAGTCATTGAAGCCGATTTGCTCATCGGTGCAGTTTTAGTGTTAGGACGTAGAGCGCCAATACTAGTATCCCGCGAATTGGTCAAACAAATGCGTCCTGGTTCGGTAATAGTTGATGTAGCCGTTGACCAAGGCGGTTGTATAGAAACCTTACACCCAACATCTCACACAAATCCGGTATACCTTGAAGAAGGTGTGGTGCATTATGGCGTTCCCAATATGCCAGGAGCAGTACCTTGGACAGCAACTCAGGCACTTAATAATAGTACATTACCTTATGTTGTCCAGTTGGCGAATTTAGGAATTTTGGCACTGGAGATTAACCCAGCATTAGCTAAGGGTGTGAATGTGCAAAATCACCGCTTAGTGCATCCTGCTGTGCAAGAGGTGTTCCCTGATTTGGTAAATTAAAGTGTGCAAAGATTAGGCGATCGCTTATTTTAATAGAGGTAGCGATCGCCTCACTTTTAGCAACCAACAATATCACTTCAAGCTAGGTTAAAATCAAATTTTTAAAGCATTACCAAACTACCTTCTGCTTCTTCCTCTAGTTCATAACCATTAGCCAATTTTTCAATTGCTTGGTCAATCATTGCCAAACCCTGATCTACTCTTTCAACTAAACTTAACTGTCCTCGCAGTTCGGCAGCACCAACGAAACCTTTAGCATACCAAGTCATGTGCTTACGGGCTTGACGTACACCGCGATCGCCTTTATATTCCCACAAGGCTTGTAAATGATCTCTTGCACATTCCAAACGCTGAATTGGGGTTGGTGATGGTAATATCTCCCCTGTTTTTAGAAAATGATCGATTTCTCCCACTAAAAACGGATAACCCAAAGTCCCACGGGAACACATTACACCATCAGCGCCAGTTTGTTCTAAACATTTCACCGCCGCTTCAACGGAAAAAATATCTCCATTCCCAATCACTGGGATAGAAAGCACTTCTTTTACACGGGTAATCCATTCCCAACGGGCATTGCCATTGTACCCTTGGGCGCGGGTGCGTCCATGTACCGTAATCATTTGTGCCCCTGCATCTTCCATCCGCTTGGCAAAGTCGAGAATAGTAATTTCGTTATCATTCCAGCCAATACGGGTTTTTACTGTCACAGGTACATCAACAGCTTTTACCACTTCCCGAACAATTGCTTCTGCTACTTCTGGTTGCCGCAATAATGAAGAACCGCCACCATTTTTAGTGATTTTATTTACCGGACAACCCATATTAATATCAACAGTATCAGCACCTTCGGCAACTGCTTTTATTGCTGCTTCTGCTAGGAAATCTGGACGACAATCAAATAGTTGAATGCTAATTGGGCGTTCATTTGGATCTACCTCCATGATTTTGGGTAACTGCTTGACATAATGCAACCCCGTAGCATTCACCATTTCGGTATACATCATCGAATCTGGGGCATAGCGACGCACGAGACGGCGAAACACCATATCTGTCACTCCAGATAGAGGCGACTGGAGAACCCGACTTTTTACCTCAAAGGAGCCAATCTTTAAAGGTTGGGAGAGTCTAGCTTGGAGAATAGGAGAGAGCGAAATCATAGAAAAAATTAAAAATTATGGGAATGGGAAATAGTAAGAATATGTAGATAAATACGCAATAAAGGATACAGCGACTTTAAAATTAGTGAGGTAGACAAACTAAGTCTCAAAGCCAAGTAGAAAGCCTGTTTTACTTCTGTTAGCACAGCGGAGCGTAGCCCATTCTGACTCTCGACTCCCGACTCCTGAATTCTGAATTCTGAATTCTGCTGTAATTGTAGGTTACGTATTCTGACTTGGAGGCTGTTTTTGCATTTCTTGCTGAATCTCTTCTAGACTCAAATCTAGCTCTTTCGCCATTTCTTCAAAACTCAATCCCAATCTCAACAACAAAGGTATCATTCTCAACTTTTCTTCACGCGCTCCTTCTTGTTTGCCTTCTTGCTTACCTTCCTGCTTGCCTTCTTGCTTGCCTTCTTGATAAACTCGTGTTTGTTTCAAATCACTTAACCCAAACATACCTTCAATCTCCTCTCGATTCATCATCGGAAACTTATAAACTAATATTGTCTCTATCAATTCTAGTAACTGCCGCCGTTGTGGTTCGATGTTGATTTCTTGCTGGGTTCTCTCTATTAACTGCCTAGCAGCTATAATTGCTGTCTCCTCTTCATCGACGACTAATTTCATCGTAGCAATTCCAACTGGTAATGATGCAGTTTCACCTAATTCATTAAGATAAATCCGACTGATACGCTGGCTAGCGAAAAATTCACTGTAATTCTTGATATCTGCTGTATCTAAACTGCGATTGGGATAGATAACTACTCCTCGCCAAGAATTTTTCGGTTTATTTTGGCGTAAGTATAAAGAAATTTCTGAAAATAAGCGTGAATAAATTTCTGTGTCGGTTTTAAACTGGACTTCAACAAAATAAATCGGATTTTCTTCTCCTTGGGTTGGGAGAAAAACACCATCTATACGGAATGCTGTTTGCTTGATTTCAATTGAGGAGAATTGATAAGTCTCTGCGATTTGGGGTGGATTACCAATTAATTCAAAAAAGACGCCAGGAAGTTCTTGAAAAAGGCGATAAAAAATGCTGTCAGTTTTCACACTTGATGTATTGCGGTGATTTAATCCGTTAGATTTTACCGTGAAATACTACTGATAAAAATTAGTAAGCCGACTGCAAGAAGCAATCGGCATAACAAATTCACGATAATTTAGTTGCAATTTAGCCGTGAGTTGCACCTTGAGGAGGACGCGAGACAACTTTTTTTGCTAAACCCAAAGTCTGCAACACTAAGATGCTCCACCAAGTAACATCAATTTCCCACCAAGACAACCCAGACTTCGCCATGTGGGGATAAGTATGATGGTTGTTGTGCCATCCTTCTCCATAAGTGACAAGGGATACCCACCAAAGATTACGAGCGCCATCATTGGCATCAAAGGTGCGATAACCCCACAGGTGTGATGCTGAGTTCACAAACCAGGTTGAATGCCAAAGCAAGACACATCTGAGAAACACTCCGTAGAATACAAAAGACCATCCTCCTAGAGCATAAAGCAGCAGCCCGAAGGGTATTTGCAACAGTAAGAAGTAGCGATCTAGCCAACGATAAAAGGGTTGTCTGGCTAAGTCAGGGGCATATTTTTTATAGGTGTCATAGTCAAAAAATTCTGGACGTGGGTAGAAAATCCACAATATATGGCTCCACCAAAATCCTCTTTGGGCAGAATAGGGGTCTAAATTGATATCTTCTGTGTGGGCATGATGCTGGCGGTGTCCACCTACCCAAAAAATTGGCCCCCCTTGCAAAGCCAGCGCTCCGATCAGGGCGATCGCATACTCTAACCACTTGGGAACTTGGAAACTCTTATGGCTCAGTAGTCGGTGATATCCCAAGCAAATACCAATGCTCCCGAATAACCAGTGGAGAAACACTAGCAAACCTAATGCTGGCCAGGAGAAAAACCAAGGAGCCAGAAGTGCTAAGGCATGAAATACACCAAAAAATACCACATTTATCCACCTGAGTTGAGGTGAATTGCCTCTCTCAGGAGCGATCGCCCCAAAATTTGCGGTCATAAAAATTCCTGTTGATGGATGATGCAGTGATTTACTTTTTATTGGGCATAATCCCACTAAGGATTTATCCACCCTGTCACTAGTTAGTTACAGTAGAGTAAAGCAAGTATCACTTACATTTGTTATGCTAGCAGAACTCTGATACCCCCTGCAAGTGCCACTTGCATTTTTCTATGTCATCTCAACTCATTTCCACTCGTCAACGCCTGATTCAAGCTGCACTTGAGTTGTTTTCTGCTCAGGGAGTTAGCGTTACCACAACCCGTCAAATTGCTGAAAAAGCCGAAGTCAACGAAGTGACTCTATTTCGGAATTTTGGCAATAAGCATGGACTGCTTTTGGCTGTGCTGGAAGAGTCCGCAGCTTTTAAGGATTTAGGTGAGTCGCTGGTGCGACGGGCAACACCTCCCGGCAATGTTTACCAAGCTCTTAAAGATTATGCAAGTGACACTTTACATACATTAGAACGAGTGCCAGAGTTCGTTCGGTCTGTGGTAGGTGAAGCCGACCAATTCCCGGCAGAAAATCGCCGCGCACTAGGCAGGGGAGTCACAGAGGCAAACCGTTATGTAGCTCAGTATTTAGCTACTGTAATCCAGCAAGGACACCTAAATACCTACTTACCGGCAGAGAAATTAGCCAGTTTGCTAAATGGGATGATTTTGGGATATGCCGTAATTGAGTTCACCAGCGAATTTCACGAACTTTGGGAGGATCGGGACGACTTTCTGGAAAATTTGGTGGAGTTGTTTTTACATGGAGCCATGTCATCTTCAACAGAATCAGCGATCAACTCCTTACAAGGAGGGTTCACTACCACAGAAGTAGCTGATTTACCAGCTAGTTTAGTTCACGAAATTCTGCAACAAGCCAGGAAGTTTGGAGTCCGAGATTATGCCTTGGCTTACGTATTATTTGGGGCTGGGTTATCCGCTACAGAAATAACTAGCTTGGAGCGATCGCACCAAATCTACGACACTCAAGGGCACTTCCTGCAAATAACGATTCCCGGATTTGCCCGTCAAGTGCCTGTAAATCAGTGGATTTTGGGTAAACGCTACGGTTCTTTTACTAATAATCCCTTAATCAAATGGCTGAAAAGTCGTAAAGATGCTCAAACAGCCATGTTTTTGAATGATATAGGTACACCCATCTCAGAATCAGAACTTGAGACACGTTGGCAAGTATGGAGTGAAGGGCTATTAACTCCCCAAGGACAAACGCCAGCGATCGCCCAAGCACAACAAACCTGGCGCGTAGAAATGTTGATGCGAGGGATTACCTTGGAAAACCTGAGTATTTTCACAGCTTGCGATCGCACCCAATTACAACCTTATGTCCGTCGAGCCAAAGAAAAAGCCGCCCTAGAGCAAGCTACCCGTTTGGATCATAAACCAGGATAAAGAGTATCAGGTGGCGTTCTCCGATGCAGAGCCAGCGATCGAATAATTCGTAATTCGTAATACTTCGGCTACGCCCTTCTCTACGAGAGGCTGCGCCAACGACTACGCTCAGGGCAAGCTCAGTACAAGTTCGTAATTCGTAATTAAGAATTCATTAGCATGATGCAGTTAAACGATTAAGGTAAAACAACAGAGGTTTCTTTACCATTGTTGTTTGCACCATTCAAGGTTGTAGCTGTACTCTCAGATGGGGATTGGGTGTTGCTCGAACGGCGTGATAATTTCTTGCGTGGCTTGCCTCCCGCCTGGATATATTGCAAACTATCTTTGCCATAATGGGTTGCCACACTCATTAACATCTTTTCAGAGTAGCCGCGCAATTCTTCTTCAATTAGAGAGAGACGACCTGCCATTTCATCTACGGTAGAGAGTAAAGTGTTATATGTAGATAGCTGGGTTTGCAAGGTTTGGATGCGGCTGTCGTAGTCTGTCAAATTTAATCCGTTGCCAAATTCTAGCGTTGGGCTAATCGATCGCATTCCTGCAATTCGACGGAGAGCGTTTTCGAGAGTCAGTGAACTGCGTTTTAATCGTGCCATAAAATGCGCTCCTAAAGGAGGTTATAGGATTACTGCATGTACTCTAGCCAATGCAACAATAAACTTCTCTGAGAGATAATTCGGAAAAATTAAAGCAAATTCAAATCAACCTAATTATTTTTAGTTGATTGTACTGAGGTATTTATTAAACTTGTCAAAAAAGTAACATCAAATCAGCAACAGATACCTCAAAGTCGTTTTGAGGTACTTCAAAGTCGTTTTGAGGTACTTCAAAGTCGTTTTGAGGTACCTCAAAGTCGTTTTGAGGTACTTCAAAGTCGTTTTGAGGTACTCCAAAGTCGTGTTGAGGTACTCCAAAGTCGTTTTGAGGTACTTCAAAGTCGTTTTGAGGTACTTCAAAGTCGTTTTGAGGTACTTCAAAGTCATGTTGAGGTATTAAGATGATCAGTTTTCTTGCCTTAACCCGATTTACGGCGAAGGCGATCGCGCACAAAAGTATCATAAATATAATTCAACTATTTAATCCAGTCAGAACTCAAATCCCAACTTATGATCCTAAGTTGGGAAAATACTCAAGGTTAGTGACGCTGCTCACAACCACGAGAAAATAATACTTTTCGCCCCCCATTACACGTAATGGCTCTAATGTGTAATGCATTTGAACGACAAAATCTACAAGGGGTGTTGATGTGCTAACCTATACAACACCTCTATGTCATGTCATGTTGCTGACCAGCCACCATCGACCTCAATGACTTGACCTGACACATACTGGCATGTGGCTAAAAAGTAGGCAGCGTCGGCTACCTCGGCTGGGAGACCTTTCCTGCGAAGCGGAATTGCGTTGACTGTTGATTCCGCAAACTCGTGCAACTGCTCGCGGCTCATGTTCGCCTCGATGTCCGTATCATCGATTAAACCGGGAGAGATGGCATTGACGCGAATCCCTTTGGTTCCCAGTTCCACTGCTAGACTTCGAGTCATCGCATTGATAGCCCCGTCAATGGCTGTCCCTGCACTAAAGAAGGGTAGCCCCACAATGTCGGCAACGCCAGAGCAGAAAATAATTACTCCCCCAGAGGTCATTTTGGGAATCGCATAATGCGCCGCCGCGAGCTGACCAAAAAAGCGTGTGGCGAATAGGTGGCGCACTTGCACTGGTGGAATAGCTTCGACTGGACCAAAAAGTGCGCCACCGGCACATGTCACAAGCAGATCAACGTGTTCGTACTGCTCAAATAACCGTTTGACCTGTTCATCATCTGACACATCGGTAGGAATCGCAACAGCGCCGCGCCCAATGCGCTTGATCGCATCATTTAGACGCTGTGCTTTTCGACCGACCAGGACAACATTCGCCCCAGAGTCAGCGAATCGCTCGGCAATAGCATAGCCGATCCCTGAACCTCCACCAGTGACGATGGCTACTTTTCCGGCGAGTGTTTGATTCATCTCACAGTCCTTAGCCCTTTGAACCAGCCTCTACGAGTCCAACTAAAATTGGACATTGCACTCCTCTAGCGTAGCAACTTTAGCTATTCGTAGACAAAACGCATTGCACGTTAGGGCTATAAGGTGGAACACATCCCTAGAACGGTTTACATTTCGTCGGTTCGCGCAGCGAGCTTATCGAAAATAACCCGCCATCATAGATTAATGGGGGTAAGGGGCAAGTCTAATAGGGCAATCACTTTCTCAGTAATTGGTAAAACGGAAAAAACTGAGCCTGCTGTATCCAGACGCAAGTTGCCAAATCAGCGCAGATATAAGGGTGTGCGATCGCTCCTTTGATAAAACCGCAATTGCCTGCTCCACATTAGAAAAGCGATCGCTCTCTCAAGTCGATTAATTTCATTTTGACCGGCAATCGCCCATTACAATCAAGAAAAGGGGGGAAGCAAGCTACGCGTAGCGTCTCGCAGAGAAGGGATGCCCAATACCCAATTAATTTAACGGCTCCATAATGACTCTTAAACCTTTACTAGAGAGTGTTTTGAGCATTTCTTTAGCGTTATACTCACTACTAAATACTCCTGCTTGCATAACTCTTTGACCTTGCCAAACTGTGGGAAACGCACCAGGAGCAAGGAATTTTACTAAATCTCGATCCCGATCGGTTGCAAGTTGCACTACTACGCGATAACGTACACCAAATTGTGTTGCAGAGTTACCACCATAGGAAATACTTGCAGAACTTGTTTGCAGATTGCGAGTATTAACAATCGGAATATTGCGATCGGGAAGTGGTAAAAGTTCTGAAGCACCTGGGGCAGCAGTTTCTAACATTGGTAATGGCTGCTGTGTTTGATTCCTCATACTTGAAACTGGTGGCTGTGCAACTGAATTGGATGGGGATTTAGGGGCAGTAAACTCAATGGTATTAGGATCGATCCGCACGTAATTTAACTGTGGTGTATCAGGTGGCTGTGCGTTAATTGGTATTTGTCTACCTGACAAGCTGCTAGGAGTAGGAAATCCGGCGACGCCAGAAGTGGGTGGTTGTTGATTGGAGATAGGCGGGGAAAGCGGTACATTATTGGTTGGCATTAATGGCAGCAGTTGACTGTTTAATTGCCCAGAAACAGGATTATTTGCTGAAATGCTGTTGCTGGTTTGCCCATTGGTAGTTTCAGAGATTTCGGGAGCTGAGAAGGTAATTTCTCCACTTGGTGGTATTTGTTGTAATACGTTGTTGGGAACTGGTTGAGAATTTTGGGTTGCTAGTGCTGTTGTACCGTTAATATCTACCTTGCCAGTGATGCGATCGCTCACAAGGTTGTTACCAGCAGCAGAAATCACCTGTTTAGCAGCGCTGGCGTTAATGTCGTGGCGGCCATTATTTTGAAATGTATTACCCCCAGGTTCGGATGCACTACCCAAATCTGGCATTGCTTGAGCGATCGCAACTAAACCATCTTCTTTATTATCTTGAATAGAATTATTCCGCAAAATCGGACGGGCATTTGCTTGTACGATAATTCCCGATCTATTGTTCTGAATTTGATTACCTATAAGTATAGGAGCGGCATTTTGGGCAATATTAATCCCAAAACCCGTTTGGTGAAAGACATTTTCCTTTACTTGCGGATTAGAGTTACCAGCAATTGTGATGCCATTGGCTCCATTGCGATCGAAGTAATTCTTACTAATGGTAGGTGCGGCATTACCACTAACAGAAATCCCATCTTGGGTACTGCCACTAAATGTATTTTCTGCGACTACCGGATTGCTAGATTCAATCCATAAACCGTAACCACGACGATTAGGGTTCGTCACCGTTACCCCAGTCAGCAAAACTTGGTTTGCTCCAACAATTGTGACATTTTGACCGCCAAAGCTCCGGCTCAGGTAATCACCGCCTCCCTGAATGATAATGTCTTTACCTTGATTGCTGGGGTTGCCTTGAATTGAAATACCCGGTTTCAGTATTAAAGGAAATTCCTCTCCTGTCTCGGCGCTATAAGTGCCAGGGGAAAGCATAATTACAGTATTAGCGTTAGCTAATCGCAAGCCTTGGGTAATTGTTTTTACAGGAGCGGATTCGCTGCCATTGCCTGCCTTGTCATCTCCAACACCAGGATTGACAAATAGCACATTAGCCTGAGAAGGTGTTTTCTGATTTAGAGGCGCTGAATTTGGTGTCGATGGAATTTGAGCGCTTGCACTATCCAGGCTGATACCCAGAAACACTATACTTGCCGCCCCCATCCCTACAGTAAAAGATAATACTGAAAAACTAAAAAATAAAAGCTTTGCTGATTTCAGAAACTTCAGCTTTGCAAACAGAACATCTACTCTACGGTACTCAGCAAACACACGAGGGAGAATCATATTTAACACGACTCCTTATAAGTAATCATAAATTCTTATACTCTCTAGAGAGTATTATGTCGATAATATTACTCATATATTGACCGATTGGCGATATTTAATACATAGTAATAAATGATATTAGACATCTCCAGAAATTAATTGTGCGTTGCCCAAAATAATTTGTAGGCACAATTCATGAATTGTGTCTATGTCATTTATCTAATAGATATAAAAGTGAAATTAAATATGCGTTATCCAGAACCCTTGTAGAGACGTAGCACTGCTATGCCTCTACATTCTTTTTCAATTGTGAATTTTCTGGTGTATTCCCTTTTGCCAGTCTTTTGTAAGCTCGTTGTCTATCGTAAAACACTTGACTAAGCTCAGTGCGAAACTGTAGCCTCAAACTACCCTTATCACTGTCTATAGGAACATGGGATAATTTACCCTAACCCTCACTACTACGTTGTTTTGCGTAGATTCCGCAAAAATTAGTAAAAAAAAGCAAATTAATTAACTTATGGTTACTAGGACTTATGATAATTCACACTTCGATGAAAGCACTAATGGGGTTGTTGTGATGGTCGAGCCATACAGCCAAAAAGAGCAAACACAGCAAGTTGTCTACCGCATTTTAGATGCCAATTTAGACCGCGCTCGTGAGGGCTTGCGAATCATTGAGGAATGGTGTCGGTTTGGGTTAAATAATGCCCAGTTGGCTCTTGAATGCAAGCGGTTGCGACAAGAGGTAGCCAAGTGGCATACCTCAGAATTGCGGGCGGCGCGAGATACACCAGGCGATCCTGGAACTGAATTAACCCATCCTCAAGAAGAACAACGAGCTAGTATAAAATCGGTCTTGCAAGCTAACTTTTGCCGGATAGAAGAAGCATTACGGGTGTTGGAAGAATACAGCAAGCTAACCCTGCCAAATATGGCTAAAGCTTGTAAACAGATGCGCTATCAGGTTTATACCCTAGAAAGTAGTTTAATGGGTCATCAGCGCCATCAATTGTTGTGGCGATCGCATTTGTATCTGGTTACTTCCCCACATGAAAATTTGTTGAATAACGTAGAAGCTGCACTCAAAGGTGGATTAACACTTTTACAATACCGCGACAAAACCACCGATGATTCTTTGCGTTTGGAACAAGCCAGAAAACTTCGGCAGTTATGCCACATCTATGGTGCTTTGTTTATCGTTAACGATCGCGTGGATGTAGCTTTAGCTGTCGATGCAGATGGAGTGCATCTGGGACAACAAGATATGCCTATTGCTGTTGCTCGGCAATTACTCGGTTCCCAGCGTTTGATTGGTCTTTCTACCACAAATAAAGAAGAAATGCAAGGAGCAATTGCTGAAGGTGTTGATTACATTGGTGTGGGGCCAGTTTATGAAACTCCAACGAAAGTAGGTAAAGCTGCCACAGGTTTAGAATATGTCGGTTATGCAGCGAAAAATTGCTCAATTCCCTGGTTTGCTATTGGGGGAATAGATGCGAATAATATCAATGATGTCATTGATGCCGGAGCCAAACGTGTAGCAGTGGTGCGATCGCTCATGCAAGCCGAACAGCCTACCCTAGTAACGCAATATTTGCTCTCCCAACTAAATCGCATTAAACCAGAACTTTAAAGAGTCATTTGTCATTTGTCATTTGCCCAAAGTGAGTAACCAATACCCAATTTTCAATACTTCGACTTCTCTACGAGACGCTACGCGTTAGCGGAGCTTTCGCTTTAGCGATACGCTCAGTACAAGTGCTCAATTCCCGATGCCCAATGCCCCAGATACATATTATGTCTAATGAGATTACGATTCAGGTAAATGGGGAAACCCATAGCTGCTCATTTCAAACTTCTTTACCCGACTTACTCCAACAGTTGGGTTTTAATCCCCGATTAGTGGCTGTGGAGTATAACGGTGAAATTTTACACCGCCAGTTTTGGCCGCAAACAAAAGTGCAGCCAGGCGATCGCTTAGAGGTGGTAACTATTGTTGGTGGTGGTTAGTTGATTTGAGCCAGCAAGCCCAAATCTTTGAGGCTACGTCGTGTAATCTCAATGCGGGCGGGTGCATCTTCCGATTTTTGCATATCAAGGGTTGTCGCGAAAAAGTAGACGTTTTTATTTTGCTCTAAATAACCCACAAACCAACCAACATTTGGTTTAGTACTCGTTAACCATCCTGTCTTTCCTCGGAGTGTGTAGTCTGGAGTTTGTTCGCGTACCATAATGTCTTTGACAAGATTTATTGTCCGTTGCGAGAAAGGCAAATCGCCTTGATATAACCGTTGCAAAAACTTAATTTGCTCTTTGGGTGTAATTTGCAATAACTGCGGTTGTAGCCAAAAACGATCGATGTCTGCGACAGCGCCAATCTGACGGTTTCCGTAGCCTACTTTATTAATAAATTGCTGCATCCGTTCATGTCCAGCCCTACGTGCCAATACTTGATAGAACCAAACAGTTGAATCCTTAAAGGCTTGACGCAAATTTGTATCATGATTCCAGGCATCAATGTCTCGGTGAATTCCATCCCAAGTGAGAACCGCCACATCATCAGGAACTACACCTGTTTCTAATGCCACCAGGGCGTTAAAAATTTTGAAGGTTGAAGCTGGAGCGATCGCAGTTGCATTACGTTGAGGATTGTGTTCATAGATGCGGTTATTTTTTGAGTCGTAAATCAAGATAGAGCCTTCACGCCCAAATTCTTGAAAGTGTCGCCCGAAATTTGGCGCTTTAGCGGGACGTTCAGATGAGGTTGAAGCAGGTTGAGCCACAACATACATTGCCCCAAAGGTAATCACACTAAATACAGCAACACATCCAATGACTGTAAACACGAAAGATTGCATTCGCTGCTTTGTGTAACGCCGAAGGAATTGCTCTATGTTAAACCAGATATTTTTCATTGCACATTTAATCGCATCACAAGCGAGATTTTACAATGAAATCTTGCTCTTTTATGAAGCAATTTGTTAAAGGTTATGCAGAAATATGACTTATAGTAAAGTGCCCTTTTTGGTGTTTGTTGAATTTGATGATTTAATCCGGTTTAGTTAATAAAATCATTTCACAAAATTGCATTTTTCCCATCTGATTTATAAAGCGATCGATGGAGAGTTCTACGCTTGGCTAATTCTTTACCGTTACGACCGAGTTGCTCGCGTAGTTGTTGGTCTTTGCACAACCTATTGAAAGCTTGAAAAACTTCATAACCAGAATTGGGATTAACCAGTATCCCATTTTCTTCATGCTGAACTGTATCTAGAACACCGCCTAAACGAGGGGCAATTATCGGCTTACCGAAGTAACTTGCTTCTAAATAAGCCATACCAAAACCTTCCATATTATTAGGTTTAGTATCCGATAAAGTCAGCATGGCAAATATATCGCAAGCTGCATAATAACCTGCTAATTCCCGCTCTGGCACATATCCAGCAAAGTGTACGCGCTTATCTACTCGCAAACGATGCGCCAGAGATTTTAGTTCCGACTCACTTGGCCCTTGCCCGCAGAGTATATAGTGGACATCAACCCCAAAGGTTAGCAGTATTGGGATATTATCAATTACTCGGTCGAAACCTTTATGTTTTACTAGCCTGC
This sequence comes from Nostoc sp. LEGE 12454, assembly GCF_056620565.1. NCBI lineage: Bacteria > Bacillati > Cyanobacteriota > Cyanophyceae > Nostocales > Nostocaceae > Nostoc > Nostoc sp. LEGE 12454. The sequence goes on along the minus strand of NZ_JBWQXL010000002.1, from coordinate 283,795 downwards.
CGATGGAGAGAATAACTATTGCTGAATCTGGAATGTTGTATGCCTGACGCACGCGAACGCGTAAATCATCCAGGCTACTGGGACTGGCTACATTATTACCAAATTTTTCCGGTCTGATTACGGGGTTAATAACGTGGGTAGGAGTATCTAATCGGAAAGCAGTTCTCAGGTAGTCTCTTGTATAAGAACTGTTACAAACAATGCCTTCGGCGCGTTTTAGTGTTAATTTAAATAGCGATCGCAGCACGGGATTGTGTAAAGTGCAAAGAAGATCGTTGCCGTGCAGATAGATAAAAAAGCGAATAGGTAACAAATAGCTCAATAGCAACAGTGAAGGAAAATCATAGCCGTGGCCCCACTCTATATAACGATAGTGATAGCGAAAATAGAGTTTAATTGCTAGGACAAATGAGCAGACGATATTCACCAAAGGCTTTAGGATATTTCCCACATAGCCACTACGCCAATATTTAGGATAATACCAGCGATACACAGGAAACTGTTGACTCTTATCAAATACTCGATCTCCTGAGCAACTAGCTGCCAGCACAATTATTCGTTCTGGATCTTGGAGACAACGATTGTAGATATATTCCCCAATTACAGCTTCTTTCGGCAGAAATATCCGGGATATGACTAGGATATCTGGGTATGCAGCTTTATCTCTGATTTCGGCTGTTAGTTGAGAAATATGTTCCATAATAAAGTTGATGACTATATTTCAAATAGTTTTTAATATCTACAATTAGAATTACTTTCAAAGCCATCATTATTATTTTATTTCTTTTAAAACGAATTTGGTAGACAAATTTAAAGCCTATTTTAAAAGATTAGCCAGAAAGATTGTTTTTTTATTGTGTTGATTTTATTTTTGTTGCAAAATTATCATTATTTGAGAGTTTCTGTGCATAACAAAAAATAAAAGCTAACACTTGTAATTAAAATGCTCAGTGAACAACTGCTGCGAAAATTCCGAAATTTAGCTCCGTTCAACAGAATATCCTAAACACTTAAACTAATGTGCCAAAATGCCAAAATTTTTATAACTACCTAGTTGCAACATTATGTCTAATGTGAATAACTTATAAGGATTACAGACACTTAATAGCTTCCTCTGTACGCGTAAGTTCTAAGCCAACAGATGTATTAATGAGTGCTGTTGGTAGTAGCGAGGCGTTTTGCCCGTGCTAAATATTGAATCATAAGTTCAGAAGTAGTACTACTTATTCAGTGAAGGATTAAAAAAATTAGTCACAATAATCACTAAAAATTAAAATCATCTGTATAATTCAAAACTGTAGTCTGAAACTAGTCCAAGGCATAGTAAACCATTGCCCGTAGGCGTAGCCCATCGTAGACATCGCAATTTCTGTGAGGAGAAACATGTCTTCAGGTACGGTTCCCCAGTCGAGAAATCCCCCCTGCGATCGCTACCTACCCAGGATAAGACGCGGTAAATTGAATATGTAGCCTCTAAAAATGAATGCTACGTGAATGCTACAAACTTGCTTGTTACGGGCTAGCGTTAGCGACATCCTGGAACATTGCTCCCAACATGGGGAGAAATCATAAATAATAATTTCCGTTTCTCAAGCAATAGTCTTATGCGTAAAAAACTACAACAAACCATCAAACCGCTGTTAAAAACGTTCTTAGCCCTAAGCCTGGTCTTAGCTTTGGCTCTTGGTCACGCTGACGGTGCATTAGCAGCCCGCAGTGGGGGTCGTATCGGTGGTGGCTCCTTTAGAGCACCTTCCAGCCGGACCTATACACCGCGCACCTATGCACCTCCTGGCGGAGGCGGATACTATCCTGGGGGTGGTTATGGTGGTGGCTTTGGTGGTGGCTTTGGCTTTCCCTTCCTACTTCCTTTCTGGGGTATTGGCGGAGGATTTGGTGGTCTGTTTAGCATCTTAATTTTCTTTGCGATCGCTAATTTCTTATTGCAAACTTTCCGCCGCGTCTCTAGCGGTGAAACACCAGAAGCAGATTACAGCAGTAACTCTCCTGTTTCTGTAACTCGTTTGCAAGTAGGTTTGTTAGCTCAAGCCCGTGAATTGCAAAATGAACTCAACCACATTGCTGAAACTGCTGATACTAACACCCCCGAAGGCAGAGCAGAAATTCTCCAAGAAGCCAGTCTAGCTTTACTCCGCCATCCAGAATACTTTGTATATGCAGGTGGTGGGACTCAACAAGCCAGTTTAAATTCAGCCGAAAGTCAGTTTAATCGGCTGTCACTGGCAGAACGCAGCAAGTTTAGCGAAGAAACTCTTTCTAACGTCAACAACCAGCTAAGAGCAGCCCTTGCCAAAGATGCTTTACCTCCGGCTGGCGAACTAGACAACCCCACCCGCTTATTTACCGAAGGCCCTGGCGAATACATTGTTGTCACCTTGCTGGCGGCGACACTAGGTAAGTTTGACATCCCCACAGCTATTAATAGTGCTGATGATTTGCGTCAAGCTTTACGGCAAATTGGTAGTATTCCTAGCGACAAGCTTCTAGCAATTGAAGTTCTTTGGACTCCTCAAGCTGAAAATGATACCCTCACATCTGATGATGTGTTAGCAAATTATCCCGATTTGAGACTTGTTTAATTTCTGAAAAATTTTGCATCTTAGTGCAACGAATAAGTTTCCCTTAAGAACAATAACTAGAAAGCCGCTTGTCATTGACAAGCGGTTTTTTGTAGAGTTTAGTTTATATCATTTCCAGATAATTAGTTATGATTCCGACAGCCATTTCACCCCACCCGGCCCTAAGAGTTTGCAAAGAGGGGATTCAGGGGTGGGGGTCTAGGAGGTTAATAAGTAATTAAGCGGACATGATAGATATATTTAAGTATGATTTTAGAAACATTTTGGTAGTATTATCAAAATGAATTATACGCAAAGTGTTATCTTATGCCTAGTGTTGAAGCCGACGAAAACCGAGAGCATCGCATTAAAACGGAGATCGTTGTAGATGCCGAAGACAAAGAAGACCGCGCTATGGGTTGGTACTACTACCTCGAAGAGGTTCTGAATTTTCCCTTTTTGGCTACATGGACTAAGAAGGGACGCAAATCAGGTGCTGTCGAGGAGAAACAAGTGGAAGTACTGGGAATGGCTCCAGATGATGAGTGCTTAAAAGATATGTTTGTCGAAGTGGCTTATATTAATGGTAAGGATGAAGATGTATATTCTGCAAAATTATCTGAAATAGCAGCCATTGATGCTGACAGTGAAACTCAAGAAGCGATCGCAGACTGGCTCTATTGGATTGCTAGAGGTTATAAATTTTAAACTCTAGGATAAATACCGAATGACGCGGCAAGGATTGCCAGCAGCGACAACATTCTCCGGTATATCTTTGACAACTACACTACCAGCACCAATCGTTGTGTTATCACCAATAGTTACACCTGGACAAATAATTGCATTGCCACCAATCCAGACATTATTACCAATGTTAATTGGGGCGGCTAATTCTCTACCAGAAAGACGAATTTCTGGATCTATAGGATGATAGGCGGTATAAATTTGCACATAAGGAGCGCACAAAACATTTTCACCAATGTGAACTGTATTACAGTCTAAAATTACACAGCCATAGTTCATATACAATTTGTCGCCAGCAAAAATATTACTGCCATAGTCACAGTGAAAGGGTGGCACAATTGCTGCTTTTTGACCGATTTTTCCAAATAATTCTTGCAGAATTTGCTGCCGTTGCTCTTGCTGTTCTTCGGTTGTAGAATTGTACCTCCGCAACAGACGACTGGCTCGCTTATTTTCCGCAGCCAATTCTGGATCTTCGGCCAGATATAATTCGCCTGCAAGCATTTTCTGTTTTTCGGTTTTTTCCATGACAGAATTATAGGGCTTCTCGGTTGTATACCATAACCTTAGTAGCGCCTAGAGTATCATATTTTATCCTTAACTAAATATGGCATAAGTAGCTTTTCCCTGGCGTTTAGCTTGGTACATCGCAATATCAGCATCCCGCAGCAAAGTTGCAGGCTCCTCATAATTACTAAAATTCCAAGTGATACCAATGCTAGCTGTAGCAGATAATTGATATCCATTCAGGTTAACTGGCAATCTTAAGGAGTCTTGAATACGTTTGGCAACATTGGTAGCGTCGGTAATGTCTTTAATATCCTCCAAAAGAACAGTAAACTCATCACCACCAAATCGTGCTACAGTATCGCCACTACGTAAGCATGACTCTAAACGTCTAGCGATCGCTACTAAAAAATCATCCCCTATTCCATGCCCGAAGCGATCGTTAATCTCTTTGAAGCCATCTAAATCTAAAAATAAAACTGCAAAATAATAGTCGCTTCTGCGTTTGCTACGTTCTATAGTTTGTCTGAGCCGATCTAAAAATAAAACACGATTCGGTAATTCTGTTAGCCCATCATAAAACGCATTGCGGATCAGTTGTGCCTCTGTCTGCTTGCGTTTAGTGATGTCTTGAAAAACTAAAACCGCGCCAGTAATATTGCCATCTCGATCGCGGATAGGTGCAACATTATCCCCAATAGCTATTTCTTTACCATCTTTGGTAATTAATGTACAGTTTTCTGGTAAATTGAAAATTTCACCTGCTTCGATTACATAAGTGGCTAAATTTTCAATTTTTTCTCCTACATCTTTATTAACTAAGTTAACGACTTCTATTAAATCTTTCCCCAACGCTTCACTTTGCTTCCAACCAGTGATTAGTTCTGCTATGGGATTCATCATTTCAATACAACCATTTGCATAGGTAACAATAACTGCACAACCCATACTATTAATAATTGTCATCAACCTCTGTTTTTCTTCGTATAATATTTTTTTGCTCTGATGTTTGTACAGTGTCATTTCAATCACAAAATGTAAATCACTTTCAAGAAATGGTTTGGCTATGTAACTAAAAGGCTCACTTAGCTGATTTTTATGTAATGTTTTATATTCCGAACACTCTGTTAGATATATTACTGGCACATGGAAGTGATTCTGGATAATATCCGCTACGTGGAGACCATCTATTTCTCCAGCTAGACAGATATCAATTAATACTAAATGTGGATGAGTTTCTGCTACCTTTTTTATTACCTCTTTACCAGATTCAGTTATTTCTGATACTAGATAACCGAATTTTTGTAAACTTTTTCTAATATTTGAGGCTAGATTTTTTTCATCCTCAACAACTAGGATTTTGCGGGCGAACATGTTACGATAACCTGTTTGCTAAGGTTCAGATTCTTGTTGTCAGTGTCAACTCAAGTCAAAAGTGCTTATCTTATCATAAACAATCTTTAACTGCCTTGTATTTCTTACTTGATATCAATACTGACTAATGAGTAAATAGCATCATGTTATTAATCTCCGGAAATTTATATGCTTATCAAAGCTAATTTTGATTAATTTACGTAGCTAATATGATGCTACTAACATCAAATTAAAATTAGAATGCAATTATCAAGCACTCAAAAACTGATTTTAAACTGTATACAATAATTTTTTTTGGGAAAGTATAAATACTAAGTATAATCTCTATATACAAATTTATCAAGAAAAAATTTTCATAAAATCACAGTATATTACTTTAATATAATTACAAAAAATCTAGAGTATCTTGTATGTAATATATTAATCTACATTCACTTAATTATTAATAATAATTAATTTTAACCCGTAATTAAAAAGTTTAATGCTGCTTTATCTAAAAATAGCTTTTATATTCGATGAGTTATAAATTACGGTCTAAAGTTATCTGAAATATTTAATGAACAGTAAACTATTATTACTTAGAAATATTCATATAACAACCATAATTAAAAAAAATCAGTATTATTGTAATAGCATGGTAAGCCTAAATATGTGCAAGATAAAATTAGTTATATTTCTCAAATATCAATACTTGAGATATTTTTAATGCACTATTTTAGCCTTGCCACGCCACTACGCGTATTTTAAAAATAAAATACTAGTCCTATAGTTTTTGGTTAATACTTAATCACAATTCCTCTCCTCTGAAAATATGTAAGTTAAATGTTCATCAGCCGCTCGCGGTATTTTTTAGTTTTTTGGTAATCTAATCAGTAGGTGCTGGTGCCAATGGCAAAAAAGATTCTGATTGTGAGACACTTCCAAGCTCCACGTAAACCCCCAGTTTTTTGCTAGCTGATAGATATTGAAAAAAACACATTTTGTGAATTAAAGGTTGGGCTTACTTTTAGTCAGTTCAATGCTAATTTTGCCACCGAAGTCTGGAATAGGTGCAGCAGGTTTGCTGAGAGTGACTTGGACTTTTGTTACACGATCGCACTCTTGGAGGATAGAATCTGCGATCGTTGTTACCAATTTCTCCACCAAAACAAATTTAGACGTTTTGATCAGATGTTGTGTCAAGCTAATGACGCTGCGATAATCTAAAGTGTCTTCGATCGCGTCAGTCTTGGCCGCTGTGGAGATATCCAACCATAACCTCACATCCACCTCAAACCATTGTCCTAGCACCTGTTCTTCTGGTAGATACCCAGTGTAGCCATAGCCGCGAATTCCCGTTAAATGAATGCAGTCCATAAAAGTTTGAGAGCAAATTGTGCATTTTGTAGAAAGTTCAGCAAGTTTGCTTGGAGATTTTCTTTCCTCCAAACTCGCGCTGCGGTGATGGAACTCAACACCGCATTGATGGATTTTAAATTGAATTTCCCTAGACAAAATCTAAAATTTAAGATTGTTTTATAGCTATGTTTGATTTAATGCCGATCGCTTATACGAATGTTAATCAACTTTGGGCTTATATTTTAACAGAGACGCTAAAGCGGTTGGGATTGACTTGTGCCATCATTTGTCCGGGATCGCGCTCTACACCCTTAGCGATCGCCTTTGCTCAACAAGCACCTGAGATTGAAGCGATTTCCATTCTCGATGAACGTTCCGCCGCCTTTTTTGCTTTGGGACAAGCTAAAGCAACCGGTCGCCCTGTGGTACTAGTTTGCACCTCTGGTACAGCAGGAGCAAATTTTTATTCAGCAGTCATTGAAGCCTCATATAGTCGCGTACCACTATTGATACTAACTACCGATAGACCGCCAGAATTGCGAGATTGTCACTCTGGGCAAACTATAGATCAGTTGAGATTATATGGAAACTACCCAAATTGGCAAACAGAGTTAGCTTTACCCTCCGCCGATCTGGGAATGCTAGCTTACCTGCGACAAACGGTAATTCATAGCTGGGAAAGAGCGCAAACTCCTACAAAGGGGCCAGTACATTTGAATATTCCCTTTCGCGATCCCTTAGCGCCTCTGCCTGATGGAACCGACTTGAGTTATTTGCGATCGCAGTTTAAACCAGAAGACTTTTTCGCAGGAATAATAAGCGATACCCCATTCCCCATTCCCCATTCCCCATTCCCCATTCCCCAAGAATGGAAAGAATGCGATCGCGGTATCATCATCGCAGGTGTTGCCCAACCGTCGCAACCAGAAGAGTATTGTAGAGCGATCGCGCACCTTTCCCAAACTCTCAAATGGCCTGTGCTAGCTGAGGGACTCTCCCCAGTCAGAAATTATGCCGAACTCAACCCGTATTTTATTTCCACATACGACCTGATTTTGCGAAATCAGCAACTAGCAAAGCAGCTAGCACCCGAAATGGTGATTCAGGTGGGAGAAATGCCTACGAGTAAAGAACTGCGTACCTGGATAGATGCAACCCAACCGCGACGCTGGGTAATTGATCCCAGTGAGCAAAACCTCGACCCTTTGCACGGGAGAACGACGCATTTACGGATATCTGTAGAAGATATAAAAGTAGAGGAGAGAAATTTATCTTTATCCTCAGACTATGGAAAGCAATGGTGTGATGCGGAAACTAAAGTCAGGTTAGTTGTTGACCAAACGATGGGGAAAATAGATGAAATCATTGAGAGTAAAGCAGCTTGGTTAATTTCTCAGATTTTACCTCCAGAAACGCCACTGTTTATTGCCAATAGTATGCCTGTGCGGGATGTGGAATATTTCTGGAAACCGAATAATTTAGGAGTGCGATCGCACTTTAACCGGGGTGCAAATGGCATCGATGGCACATTATCCACAGCTTTAGGAATTGCCCACCGCCAGCAAAGTAGTGTGATGTTAACGGGAGATTTAGCGCTATTGCATGATACCAATGGTTTTTTAATCCGCAATAAGTTTGTCGGATATCTGACGATTGTGTTAATAAATAACAATGGCGGTGGAATTTTTGAAATGTTGCCCATTGCCAAGTTTGACCCACCATTTGAAGAGTTTTTTGGTACTCCCCAGGATATTGATTTTGCTCAGTTGTGCGCTACTTATAATGTGCAGCATGAATTGATTACTTCTTGGCAGCAGTTGCAGCAAAGATTGAACCCACTTCCAAATACAGAAATTCGGGTTTTGGAGTTGCAGACAAATCGTAAAGTAGATGCCAAGTGGCGACAGGATAATTTACGGAAATTTGCCGCAGATATTGTAATTTAACTCTGCCGTTAGATATTACTAAATAGTGAGATGCAAGATATTAATTTTGCCAAATGTTTTGGTGTCAAAATTAAAAGTGATTTATATAAGCGTTTCAAGTGCTGGTGAACCTTGCAAAATATTAGAATTAGTAGTATAATAACGACTCTAGCGAATTTAGCGACAAATGCGACAAGATGCGGAACATAACAATAATAAGAGTGAAGAAGATATTTCGTTTTTAACAACTATCGAAGTAGCTCAACTTCTTCGTGTTCACCAAAGAACTGTACAAAGATGGATATCATCAAATAATCTTAAAGCTACAAAAGTGGGGCCAAGAATTTGGCGGATCAGACAAAAAGACTTAGATGAGTTTTTACAAATAAATAATAGTAGAAAACGAGCAGAATAAAATATTAACTCCAATGGCAACAGGAATACCTAGTCGAAATAGTCGTAAAAGTCAAAAACAAAATGTAATTCCTTTTCGCCTGGAATATGAAGGGAAAATTCCTATAGAGGATATATTAAAAACTCCTGTAGCCAAGTTACATCGCATAATCAGTATAGATCAACATCCAAGAAACAGACTCATCTATGGAGAGAATTTAAGAGTTCTTAGTTCATTCTTGAATGATGATGCTATCGCGGGTAAAGTTAGTTTAATTTATATTGACCCCCCCTATGCAACAGGGAGTAGTTTTGAGTCTCGTCAAAGAGACCATGCTTATCACGACCTAATGGAAGGTGCAGAATATTTAGAGTTTTTACGTCAACGACTGGTTTTACTAAGAGAACTTTTATCAGATGAAGGTTCTATTTATATACATTTAGATGACAAGATGGCTTGTGCTGTCAAAATTATAATGGATGAAATTTTTGGTTCTAAAAACTTTCGCAATTTGATTACAAGAAAAAAATGTAACCCAAAAAACTATACACGTAAACAGTACGGAAACACCGCTGACTACATTCTATTTTACACAAAAACAGATAATTATATATGGAATCAGCCTTTTAACCCTTGGACTGAAACTACTGCAAAGAAAGAGTATCAATATGTTGAAAAAGAGACTGGAAGAGTTTATAAGAAAGTTCCTGTTCATGCCCCAGGTGTAAGAAAAGGTGCAACAGGTCAACCCTGGAGAGGAATATTACCTCCTCCAGGTAAACACTGGCAATATACTCCAGAAACTTTAGACGAAATGGATGCACGCGGAGAGATTTATTGGTCACCAACAGGGAACCCAAGAAGAAAAGTTTATTTAGATAATAGCCAGGGTATTTCAGTCCAAGATATTTGGCTTGACTTCAAGGATGCTCACAATCAAAATATTAAAATTACTGGCTATCCAACAGAAAAAAATCCAGATATGATCAAACGAATAATTCTAGCTTCATCTAATGAAGGAGATATTGTGTTAGATGCATTTGCTGGAAGTGGTACTACTGCTGCTGTAGCTGAAGAGTTAGGTAGAAAATGGATAGCTATTGATAATTCCCAACTTGCTATAGCTACAATAGTTCAGCGTTTAGTTAAAGGGACAGAAGCAATGGGTGACTTCATTAACGTAAATAGTTCCGCTAAACATGAACAAAAGTGCTTAATAGGTATAAATAGAATTTTACGAAGTGGTCTAGATTTATATATTGAAGAAACACCAGAATTAGAGTTTATCTCTGATACTGTAATACATGATTGGGATAGCAAACTCAACTTTCAAGCCAATCTTGTGTAAATCTCTCATCAAGCATTTTCAGAGTGCATACCATTATTTTACCACTACCATAACTTTCTAAACGAGCGTAATCATTCCACATAGATCCTAGTAGTAATCCTGGGCCATCATTCAAAAAAAATACTTTTAAAGCCACTTTATATGTATCAGCATATCTGATAATATCAGTTGCTTTATCTCGATTTCCACCAGTCCGATCATCTTCTTGAGAACCTCCTCTATCAGAGTCATAACGAGCAAATCCAACTACTAAGGGGGTTCCATCTAATCGAGATATAAAAATATCTGCTGGAGTTTGAGCTTCCCAATTATCCAAAACCTTATCAAGCATTACATCTTTTCCAGCACGAACTGGTCCCCGAATTATATAGTTTTTACCAAATACTCTGTCAAACCATAAGAAAAACGCTTCTGTCAAGTCATAGCCTTTTTGCCCCCGTTTACTCTGTTCTAAAAGAAGAGCCATCAGAGTTTCATCGGGTACAGGACGACTTTGCAAGTTTCTTCTAACCTCTTCTAAGCTACGAAATCTATCACCAAAGTCGTTAATTATATTGGGAATATCACGTTTTTTCTTGGTCATTTCTACTGTCGTATCTGGTGATACATACCTCCGAAATACTCTCAGAAGTTGAATACGTAAAGGATCGGGCTCTTTTGTAATAATTTCGAGTAAATTTGCAGAGCTTGTTGCTTCGTATACCAATTCTATGAAACGCTCCAAAACTTTCTCGTAGAGCATTTTAGCTTCATCTAAAGAATCAGGGTAGAATGGTGAGTCAAATATGGTAATCCACTTAGATGCAGTTACTTTGTAGCTACTGAATGAAATCAAAGGACAATCTCCAATGCCATAATCGATACAATCTTTTAACTATAAAGTACATAACTCTATAAAAAACACCAAAGCTAACGCTTCCAACTGTTCCTCAGCAATTTCACCAAATAGTCGTTTTAACAGTCGCAGTAGGAGCGATCGCACTGATTCTTCCACCGCTTCTGATATACCCCCGTGTCTGCAAATGCTTCTTCACTTCGGGAAAATTTATTTGTAGCCATCATTATTTTACGGAGTGCGATCGCTCTTCTCCTCTGCGTCTGTGGGTGAAACTTACCCCCTTACTTCACCTTGTAACCACCCTTCCAAATCAGCAAGAGTAGAGAAATCCAACAAAGCATCACCTAAAGCTTCCAACTGTTCCACCGATAACCCTTGCATCTGGGACAGAAGCGCATCAGAAATATTACCCACGCGCCGATTTAATAGCCGTAAAACGATCGTTCTTTCTCCTTCTTCCTTCGCTTCCCGAATAGCCCGTGGTTCTTCCAAATTCAGTCCCAACATCGTTGCAATCTCGTCTCGACTTAGGGTAGAAAACTTGTAGACAATAATCGTCGTTACCAACAATTTTAGCGATCGCTCTCCTGCTATGCATCTTTAAGTGAAACTTACCCCCTTACTTCACCTTGTAACCATCGTTCCAAATCAGCAAGAGTAGAGAAATCCAACAAAGCATCACCTAAAGCTTCCAACTGTTCCAACGATAACCCTTGAATCTGAGACAGAAGCGTATCAGAAATATTACCCACACGCCGATTTAATAGTCGTAAAATGATCGTTCTTTCTCCTTCAACCTTTCCTTCGACTTTTCCTTCCTCTCGTCCTTCAACCTTTCCTTCTTCCTTCGCTTCCAGAATAGCCCGTGGTTCTTCCAAATTCAGTCCCAACATCGTTGCAATCTCCTCTCGACTAAGCTTAGAAAACTTGTAAACAATAATCGTCGTAATTAAATCAATTATCGCTTGCTCCGATTGTTGCTGTGCTTGCTCCAACAAAAACCGCGCCCCTTCCACTGCTTCCGTTTCAGAAGTAACATTTGTCAGCAACATCAAACCCAATCCCAAAGGTTGCTGTCGCAAATCCCCCAACTCATCCAGATAAACCTCCTTGATTTGACCACTTTCCAACAAAGCGCGGTGAATCGTTGAGTTAGAAGGTTCCAGACTGCGAGAAGCAAAAATCAGCACTCCAAACCAATCATCGTAACGAATCGAGTTGCGGTAGAGAAACAAAAACAATTCGCTGAAGAAGCGGTGATATAAGTCTTCATCCTTCTGAAACTGGACTTCAGCAAAAAATACGGTTTGGGAAACTGCATTAGCCGGAGGTAAAAATACTCCATCAATCCGAAACGCGGTTTCTTTCACTTCAACTGATTCAAACTGGTAGTTTTCCGCCTCTGCGGGAGGTTCATCTACTAATTCAAACAGCAAACCGGGAAATTGCTTAAATAATTTGTAGAAGATGGTGTCACGTCGCATTTTTATTCCTCAACACCCAGACAATTACCAGATTGTAAAGGCTTGAGACAACAATTTTAGCGTAGGCATAGCCCACACTTCTCTACGAGACGCTGCGCGAACGACTTAGCTCAGTGACCGCCGCAGGTATCGCATGTCCCTACGTCCGCGATAAAATTCTTGAAGCAACAGCGCACCCCATACCAATGCAAATTAACTGGCAAACTGCCAAAACCTACGAAGACATCCTGTATCAAAAAACCGATGGCATTGCGAAAATCACCATCAACCGTCCCCATAAACGCAATGCTTTCCGTCCTGAAACAGTCTTTGAACTGTACGACGCTTTCTGTAATGCTCGTGAAGATACTACTATTGGTGTTGTCCTATTTACTGGTTATGGCCCACACACTGATGGCAAATATGCCTTCTGTTCTGGTGGCGATCAAAGTGTGCGGGGACATGCAGGTTATGTGGATGATACTGGCATCCCTCGCTTGAATGTCCTGGACTTACAACGCCTGATTCGTTCGATGCCGAAAGTGGTGATTGCTTTAGTGGCTGGATATGCGATCGGTGGTGGACACGTTTTACACTTAATTTGCGACCTTACCATCGCTGCCGATAACGCCATTTTCGGACAGACTGGCCCGAAAGTCGGCAGTTTCGACGGTGGCTTTGGAGCCAGCTATCTCGCCCGCGTTGTGGGGCAAAAAAAAGCTAGAGAAATTTGGTTTCTCTGCCGCCAATATGGTGCACAACAAGCGCTAGAAATGGGTTTAATTAATTGTGTCGTCCCAGTGGAACAATTAGAAGCCGAAGGTATTCAATGGGCGCAAGAGATTTTACAAAAAAGTCCGATCGCAATTCGATGTCTCAAAGCTGCCTTTAACGCTGATTGTGACGGACAAGCTGGTTTACAAGAACTCGCTGGCAACGCCACCCTACTTTATTACATGACAGAAGAAGGATCTGAGGGCAAACAAGCCTTTCTCGAAAAGCGACCACCAGATTTTCGCTCTTTTCCTTGGTTGCCTTAGAATAGCAAAAATCGCATCTTATTAAAGGGTGCGATTTTTGTAAATATAAACTTTTACAGCACTAAAAATCTTAAAAACAAATCTTATTTTAAGCAGACTACAAACTCAGTCCAGTAATAATGGATGACTAAATGACCACTACTTTAGTTTTTACCTGTTCAGATATGGAGGCAGCTATTTCCTCTAGAGGGGCAAGAGCAGCATTGTCTAAATCTGAGGCTAAAGATTGACAAGATGTTAAAACTGGAGCTGCATCTGGTAAACCCCAAGCATCTTCTAAGGTTTCCCAAGAAGGTGCAAAAGGTGGAAGCGCCAAAGAACAAGCTTTCCAAGTTGCTTGAACTGGTGCGCCCAACTGCTGGCACGTTCCACCACGGCGACCTTCTGGCTGGTAATGACGGCAATATCTACAGGCAGATGCTAAAACTTTAATGGGTTTCATTCGGATTCATCTTTAGTGTTGTTTCTGGCTGAATTTCATCTTTATATTCTGCTTCTATATATAAAGACGGAGAAAAGCCAAAAAGTCATTATTTTCTATAGGTTTCAGCGATCCCAAGTAAAAAATAAACTTCAGGATATTTTTATAATCTTGTTATATATTTAAATAATTCCTATAGCAGTTACATATAGGTATCGTCTAAAACTTATTAGGGATCAAGACTAAAACTAAAGCTTTTGATTTATTCAGCCTTTTAAATTCCTCCTTAAGGATGGCTTAAGGCATAGAATTTCACATAAAATAGTCTGCTTGGCATACCACGTTTGGCAGATTTTAGCGGCAAATTATACTTTTTCTCAAGAATTAGAACGATTTGATGTAATGGCAGCAAGTTATTTCAGGATAAACTCTGCTCAACGAATAATCGCTCAATTATTTTGCTTTGAAAACTGTTTAGCAGCACAGACAGAACAGACTTCCCAGCGCTGGAGTTCACCGGGAGGGGTGGGAGATTGGCACTGGGGACAAAGGGGTAAACCATGCGATCGCGATCGCACAATCTTCGTCCAATGTCCAAAAGCCGCATTTACATCCTTGGTAGGTGTAGCATCAGGGCGGTTAATCTCATCACCAAGGTAACTGGGGTGCTCATGAGGCGAAACCATTTGTTGCTGTTTTCTCTCCACCGAGGGATTCTGCCAGCCAGCAGTAGAGAAGCGAATATCAACCAAAGGCGTTGGCAGCTTTTTATTCAAGTTTAAAAGTAGAGATGTGCGACCAAAAGTCAGGTTTTGCGCCCAAGCAGCACTAGAAGTTGCTACCGACAAAACATCACGCTGAATCGATAATGGTCGAGTATTTGCGGCAACTACTGGGCCAACAACTTCTGCCCAACACTTGAGCAGACGTTGAAATGGTTGCTCCTGCCATTTCGACTGCTTTTCCAGAATCCTTAAAACATCATTAATTGATTTCAACGACATTATTCAAAGTGGGGAGTGGAAAGTGGGAAGGGCAGGGGAGCAGGGGAAAAGTAGCAGTAAGTCTTTCCCCTCTGCTCCTCGGTCACTGAGCGTAGCCGTTGGCGCAGCCTCTTGTAGAGAAGTGCTGCCCCTCGGTACTTCTGCCTCTTGTGCCCCATACTTAATGCCCACTCTATCTATTTAAATAATTTCCGCTACTATTATCACAAAATATATCTAAAAGTTGATTCCAGTAATCTACGTTTGAGGCACAAAGGCAATGACTCAAAACCCCCTGAACGACTCCAGTACTCATCAATCGTCAAAAACACCTGGGTTGAAACCAGTACTAGCAGCAGCACTAGCAAGTTTAGAGGTGCCGCTAGATCAAGAGTTAGCTCGATACCGACGCACGCGAACTGGTTTGGTGTCATCTAAGCAGTCCCGTGTTGCAAGTTACATCAGCGGGCAACCCCAACCGTTAACTACCATTTCGACAATATTGGGCGCAACTCAGTCCTCAGCAACGGAAATTAAAACCAACGTATCGCCTGCATCTGTACCCGTGAATCCTGAGATGAATCCAGCGCCAGCTACGGCAAAAATTGATGTCTCACCCGCATCTGTAGCTGTGAATCCTGAGATGAACCCAGCACCAACTACGGCAAAAATTGAGGAACTGAATAATCTTAATGTGCCCTCAACCTCCAATGCAGCTAAAACACAAACTCAACTCCCACCACCCCCACCCAACTTTAGTAGCAGCATTGTGCCAGCGATCGTTAAAAATACTAAAAGCGAAAATCACTTGCAGACAGATGATAGCCCCAAGCACCCAGATGACTATTTAGAATCTAGTGAAGCACTGCTGCGAAGTCTGACAGAAGAACAACCAGAAACCAAGAAACCAAGCAATTCTAGCGACAGTCTGCTATCACCTTTGGGTATTGGCTCCATGTTGCTGCTATTGGTGGCTAGTCTTATCTTGGGTTATGCAGTCTTTAATCCCAAAAGCTTGCCACAATGGAATTTAGGCAATTTATTTAACGGCAACTCCTCTCCCACACCAGAAAATACTGAGGAAGTTGGGAGTAATGTCCAACCTCAAATTCAGCCACCAAGCACATCTATACCCAAATATCCCAATCTAGCTACTGAAGAGTTTCCTGAAGTCAGAGATCCCAATGATGTAGTAGGCTTAAAACCCAAAGTCCAACCAACCCCCGCAGTAGTGCCTAATCCAGTTGTTCCCCAAAACCCCGCAAATCCTCAAGGGGCATTTTATAACCCCAATACAGCCCAACCGACTAACCCGATCGCTTTAGCACCAGTACCGAAACTACAATCCTTGCCTCCCCTAAATTTACCTCCCACTTCACCGACAAAAACCTCGCCCAAGCCAATCGCAACCTCACCAAAGCCAGATGCAGAAATCAAGCCAGCAACAGATGGGTTTTATCATGTAGTAATAGATAATAAAGGCGCAGCTTTTGCCTCAGCACGGCAGGTAATTCCTGATGCTTATTTATCGCCTAACAAAGAATTGATTTATCTGGGTGCTTTTAAAACTAAAGAGCAAGTAAAACAACAGATGAAACTGTTAGAAGCGAAGGGAATCAAGGCACGAGTTCAGCAGCCATGAATTGCAAAAATCTACGATACCATGAGATAACAGTCCTGAGTCGATAAGTGCTGAGTGCCCATTTGTGTTAGCGGATAGCTAGGGTTTAGCCCGTGCTGAGTGGTAGAGACAGAATATTGTTTGTTTACGACCCCACAACAAAAAATATTATACTCAAAACTTTTATTAGGCACTCAGCATTCCATAACTACCTTATGACAAAAAATATTACTATACTCAGGACTTTAACTAGGCACTCAGCACTCTATAACTAAATTCATTACTCAGCACGGTCTAAACGCCCTGCTAACAGCACTCAGAACTGGATTTCGTTGGAGAGCCGATATGGAATTAATCAAGCGTATCCTGCGGGTGATTCGCGCTAATCTCAATAGTTTGATCGGTGGTGCAGAAGATCCAGAAAAGATTTTGGAGCAAGCTGTCCTGGAAATGCAGGAAAATCTGGTGCAGTTGCGGCAGGGTGTAGCACAAGCGATCGCTACCCAGAAACGCACTGAACGACAAGCAGCGGCTGCTCAGTCTCAAACGGAAGAATGGTATCGCCGCGCCCAATTGGCCCTGCAACAAGGTAATGAACCTCTAGCACGTGAAGCTTTGACTAAGCGCCAAGCCTATAAAGAAACTACTACAGCCCTTTTTTCCCAGATAGAGCAACAAAACGAGATAGTTGCTAGGCTAAAAAAGGATATGCGATCGCTAGAGTTAAAAATTTCCGAGGCGAAAACTAAAAAAGATATGTATATTGCCCGCGCCCGTTCTGCGGAAGCGTCTTATCGCCTTCAAGAAATGCTCGGCGGAGTTTCTGCTACTAGCAGTCTGAGTGCCTTTGAGCGCATGGAAGAAAAAGTTTCACAGATAGAAGCTCAATCAGAAGCCATAGCTCAACTTAGTAGCGACGACTTGGAAACACAATTTACTTCTTTGGAATCGAATGATGTAGATACCGAATTGGCAGCGATGAAGGTACAGGTTTTCAAGCAGTCAGAAAACGCACAGGACAAAATCCTAACTGAGGAGAGCCAAAAGACAGAGCAGCCTCCCCAACAGCAGTTACCCAAAACTCAGGATTCTTGAAGTTCGACTAATTACCCCAGTTTGGCGATATCTTAACAATTAAGAGTTGTTAGGAGGTACTGATTCAAACTGGAAAGATTACATTGAAATAGGTAACTATAAAAAAGTAAAAAAGCTAACTGTCCAACAAAAAGCGTAAATCACACAAGGAAAAACAAAGTTATGGGATTATTCGATCGTATTAAGCGAGTAGTTAGTTCTAACCTCAACGACCTGGTTAACAAAGCCGAAGACCCCGAAAAAATGCTAGAGCAAGCCATCCTGGAAATGCAGGAAGACTTGGTGCAGCTGCGTCAGGGAGTAGCCCAAGCGATCGCCGCCCAAAAACGCAGTGAAAAACAGTATAATGATGCCCAAAATGAAATCAATAAGTGGCAACGCAATGCCCAACTAGCGCTACAAAAAGGTGATGAAAACCTAGCACGACAAGCTCTAGAGCGGAAAAAAACTTATACTGACACCAGCACAGCCCTCAAAGCTAGTTTAGATACCCAAAGCACCCAAGTTGAAACCCTCAAACGCAACTTAATCCAGCTGGAAAGCAAAATTTCTGAGGCTAAGACTAAGAAAGAAATGCTCAGAGCTAGAATCACCACTGCCAAAGCCCAAGAACAACTCCAAAACATGGTGAGTGGGATGAATACCAGCAGTGCAATGTCTGCCTTCGAGCGGATGGAAGAAAAAGTCTTGATGCAAGAAGCGCGCGCCCAGTCAGCAGGAGAGTTAGCAGGTGCTGATTTAGAAAGCCAATTTGCTCGATTGGAAGGTAGTAGCGATGTTGATGATGAATTGGCAGCTTTGAAAGCCCAGATGCTACCACCCGCCGCTCCCCAAAATCAAGCCAAACTGCCACCGCAACAAGAAGCCACTGCTCCTAAATCTAATGAGGTGGTTGATGCCGAGTTAGATTCCTTACGCAAGCAATTGGATCAACTGTAAAATTGACAGAAAACTTATTTAAGCTAGTCCCACACCTGTTGGCTGTGGGATTTTACGTCATTAGTCAATAGTTAACAATCCTAATCACTATAAATTATTAACTATGGACTATTGACGACTTTGGGATAAAGTATTGTGTGTGCCAACTTTAGATCGCCACCTGATGGAGACTGCAATGAGTAAGGCTGTAATCACCATAACCGATGCTGAGTTTGAAACCGAAGTGTTAAAAGCCGAGCAGCCTGTATTAGTTTATTTTTGGGCTTCTTGGTGTGGGCCTTGTCAATTGATGTCGCCCGCGATTAACTCAGCTGCCAGCGAATATAGCGATCGCCTCAAAGTCGTTAAAATGGAAATTGACCCCAATCCACTGACTGTTAAGCAGTACCAAGTGGAAGGTGTACCCGCCCTCAGACTATTTCAAGGACAGGAAGTTTTGATATCCACCGAGGGAGTCATTGGCAAAGAGAAATTATTTGCTCTTCTAGATACCCACTTAAATTAGTCATTGGTCATTGGTCATTGGTCATTAGTCATTGGTCATTGGTCATGGGTCACTTGTACTGAGCATTACCCTTGGTGCAGCCTCTGGTAGAGAACATATTGGTCATTTGACAAAGGACAAAGGACAAAGGACAAAGGACAAATGACTAACATACAGTTTGCAAAACGTTTACAACCCCTAAAATCTAATGTATTTGCTGATATGGACAGAACCAAAGCAGTCGCTTTGTCCGCTGGCCGAGAGGTAATTGATTTGTCCTTGGGGTCTTCCGATTTACCAGCCGAGTCCCACGTTCTTGAGGCGATTGCCCAATCTCTTGGCGATCGCAGTACCCACGGTTATCTGTTGTTTAACGGTACCCTTGGATTTCGCGAAGCCGCAGCCAACTGGTACGAACAAAAATTTGGTATCAAAGTCGATCCTCAAACTGAGGTATTACCTTTAATTGGTTCTCAAGAAGGCACAGCCCATTTACCCCTAGCAATACTTAATCCAGGAGATTTTGCCCTGTTGCTCGATCCAGGTTATCCATCCCATGCGGGGGGAGTCTACCTAGCCAGCGGTCAAATCTACCCGATGCCACTACTGGCAGAAAATGGTTTTTTACCAGTTTTTGCTGATATTCCTGCCCCAGTTTTGGCGCAGTCGCGGATGATGGTATTAAGTTATCCTCATAATCCCACTGCTGCGATCGCACCTTTATCTTTCTTCCAAGAAGCTGTCGCCTTCTGTCAACAACACAATCTCGTGCTGGTTCACGATTTTCCCTACGTGGATTTGGTATTTCAGGAAAGTAGGGAGTGGGCAGATTCTTCTCCTAATTCAAAATCCTTAGTCCCTTCAATTCTGCAAGCCGATCCAGAAAAAAGCGTCTCGATTGAATTTTTCACCCTTTCCAAGTCCTACAACATGGGTGGCTTCCGCATTGGCTATGCCATCGGTAATGCCCAGTTAATTAACGCCTTACGCCAGGTAAAAGCCGCCGTTGATTTTAACCAGTATCGGGGAATTTTGAATGGTGCGATCGCTGCCCTAACTGGACCTCAAGCTGGTGTAAAATCTGCTGTCAACACCTTTCAGGGGCGGCGTGATGCTTTTATCAGTGCCTTACATCGCATTGGCTGGAATGTTCCTACTCCCCAAGCCACAATGTACATCTGGGCAAAATTGCCCTCACCTTGGAGTGAAAATTCCGTAGAATTTTGTACCCAGCTAGTCAAACAAACTGGTGTAGCAGTTTCTCCAGGTGCTGGCTTTGGCAAATCTGGAGAAGGCTATGTCCGTTTTGCTTTGGTGCATGAGCCTCCTTTGTTAGAAATTGCCGTAGAAAGAATGGCTGAGTTTCTTCATTAAATTTCTTCTCAAGCTGAATCCCAAGGATTTTTGATGGCAAAATCTATCAATAGAAGATGCAGTAGGGACACACATTTATTTGTGCGCCCCTACTAATCACCGTATTGTACTGAAACCAAAAATATTAAGTTGTACTTTTTAATCTTATAATCTTTGCGATAAATACGCAATTATACGTATATAACTATCAAAACATTCTTCATTTTTTTATTGATAATCAGCGGTAACTTTACCCAATCAGGTCTCCTCGTTTCTTAAACTGGGTTTGTACGCTCAGATACCAAAGACGGCTAACAATGCAGGTAAGCATCTGTATAGCCAAAAAACCTGTGGTCAAGAAAGCCCAAGCCTAAAAACGACAGTAGTTTAAAACTTAACTTCCAAACTGACAGAGACTTGAAAACAATGAAAATGACTTTTCAGACACTTATAATTGGTGCCTCAATGGCTATTGGTGTGAGCGCTCTTGCCACTGCCCCAGCACACGCTACATCTTTTAGCTTCGATAATAATGGAGAAATTAACACTTACACTGGTGGCTCAAATGGTACCTTCATTAAAGGGAATGCCCAAGGTGGTACTAAAGCTGCGATCAAAGCTTTGACAGATAACGACTCCAGTTCTAACGTTGAGCTTTGGTATAGTAGCGAAACCCCAGGTTCTAATGTTGGCTTCACCGCCACAAAAGGAAACTACAGTGCCACCGTTAGTAGTGTCACTGCTGATGACTGGAATAGTTTTGGTTCGCAATGGCTAGGCGATTTATTGAGTAGCTACACACCATTTCAATCAGTTTGGAACGGGTTTTCAGCCGACAGCAAATCACTAATAACTAGTTATTTTCCTTCCTTGGGAATGGGAGATCCTAACATTGGTGGTTTCCAATTCGGTCAAAATGGTGGTGTGGAACTAAAGTTAGTTGGTCACTTGGATGTAAAGACTAAACTTGCTACAACTATTTCTACTAAGGTTGATGAAAAGTGGAATGCAATTAAATCACAGTTCCCTCAACAAACAACTGCACCAACCCTTTCACAACTTGAAAGTTCAATTCCACAACTACAAACACAACTCAACGCAATTCCAGGACAAATTACCACACTACAAACACAACTCAACGCAATTCCAGGACAAATTACCACACTACAAACACAACTCAACGCAATTCCAGGACAGATTACCACGCTGCAAACACAACTCAACGCAACTCCTAACATTCCAGCCAATCAAGTAAAAAGGCAACAACTCACAAGTCAAATTTCTCAACTGAATACTCTCAAAAATCAGACACTGCCAGGTCAAATTTCTCAACTGAATACTCTTAAAAATCAGCTTCCAGGCCAAATCTCTCAACTGAATACTCTTAAAAATCAGCTTCCAGGTCAAATCTCTCAACTCACATCATTTAAAGATGTACTGACCCTGCAAGCTGCATTAAATGGATATCAAGGTGAAATTGCGGCTAGTGAAATTGCTAAGGTAGTTACTGGTGGTCAAACTTACTATGCCTATAGCTTTAACCCCACTGCATCCGGTATTACTGCTTCTGATGATGGTGTATCCTACAGTGCAATTTATACTTGGTCAACACCTAAGTATGTCTCTCCATCCTCTGTACCAGAACCCTCAGTAGTATTTGGTATTTTAGGTGTTGCTGGTATCTTTGTTACACAACGTAAGTTAAAAAAAGTATCTGGTTGAAACTCCGGTTTCCATTCCAAAAAATAAGTAAGGGAGCGAACAGCTCCCTTTTTTGATGTGATGAATAATTCCTTGCTGCTATAATAAATTTAATGTTCTAGGTTATACTATTTCTAAAAATACTTGCAACAAATGAATCGGTTGCAAAATTCTACATCTGTATGTCCCTAGCAAGTTAATTTGTTTATAATATGGATTTTGCACAATAGTATTGCTTACCCTCACGGCTTCAGGAAGGGCTATTACCATAATATTAGTACCAGTATTACTTAAGTAGTTTTACTCATAAAATTTAGGTAACTAAATTTGTAAAAACAGAAGTTAAATTAATACTCTAGCTTATAAAAAATTAGTAAAAAAAAGATTAATTTTTGATTTAACTACATTTAATAATACTATCATTTTAGTATTGTAGTGCAGCTAAATTTAATTGATTCATATTTTTGATTTAGATTACATAAGTACAATTTCTATTTGTTTCACTCTTTAAATGCACTACTGTTTTAGTTTATGGTAAGAATTACTAGCTTTTAATTAAGATAATCAGATAATAGGTAGCAATGACAGTAAAATTACTCAATATAAATCAGCCATTGCAGTCACACAAAGTTAAACGAATTTTACTAGTTGAAGACCATTACCTCAATCGGATGTTACTTAGTGATTATCTAAGTTACTGTGGTTATGAAGTCCAAAGTTTATCAGAAGGTTCTGCTTTTTTCTCAACCATAGAGAAATTCAAGCCTGATTTAATGTTATTGGACTTGAAATTGCCAGATGTTGACGGTTATTCACTCTTAAAAGAAGTCCAGCAAAAACCTGATTTGTCAAAAATACCTATCATTGTGGTTTCAGCCTTTGCTTTTAAAGCAGATCGAGAACTAGCTCTGAGTTTGGGCGCACGTAACTATTTTGTCAAACCTTTAAAACTCAAGGATCTCATCCTTGCAATTGAAGAACAGTTTACTTGTCGCAACAGATAATTTTTTTGTTATGTGTGTCTTTATTCTGCTTTTTGGTCAGCAATAAATTCTTCAACACACTCACTAAGAGTCTGTACAGAACTGCCAATTGTTGAAATTTTCTGTTGTACTTGCGCTAATAATAAAACTGCTGTTTGCAGTTCATTGAGAGTTTCAGCCATAGCTTCACGATACTGAACTTCAAAATCTTGTAAATTCATAATTTAGTTTTTGCCTGAAATCATCATAATAAATATATTTTCAATCATAATGGCAAATTTAACTGACTAAATCCGTTAATCCGCTTAATATTATAAATTCAATAAAGAAACATAAATAGTATGATTAAATAAAACTTTAATGTAATATTTATACAAGCAATATACAAGTGCTTATTTATTAATAAAAAAGTCTAATTCAATACAAAAATATTATCATCTAATCTAAAATATAAATTTTCAAATAATAAATTATAAATTTAAAAATATTAATTATAAATTCAAAAAGCAAAGTTTTTATTATCACAGTAGCAGTCAATGACTAAGGTCCCAGCTAAACAAACTCTCGTCGGCTCCAAAGTTCTAATGCTTGCAGTAACTTTTCTGGCGAACCTCTAGCTTGGAAGCCAAAGAAGTGACTACAGCAGACTTTTCTTTGTGCGGACTAAAAGCCTACTTGGATTGATGTTGTTAGGGGATAGCTAGGGCTTGCCCCATGCTGCTGCTGAGTTAGGAGTATTATTCTCCCCCAGTCTCCAGCCTCTGTTTTATCTGTTCTAGTATATGCCACTGATGACTGCTACTTTATATTTACTTGATAAATAATTTATTAAATCGGCACGAAAAAATAATTTTTCTTAAAATAGAGAAAGATTACCTAATTTTGGTTGTGACAATATCTACTCAAATATTACCGCTGGTTAAAGAGCCAGAACGACTAGAAAACCGTCTAGCCGAAATTCCACCGGAACCGGGGGTTTATTTCATGCGGGACGGGAGCGATCGCATTATCTATATAGGTAAATCGCGTAAGTTGCGATCGCGTGTTCGTTCCTATTTCCGGGATGGCTACAACAAGAGCGAACGTATCGCCACGATGGTCAAGTTGGTGACAGAAATTGAATTCATCGTTACTGATACAGAAGCCGAAGCTTTAGCGCTAGAAGCGAATTTGATCAAGCAGCACCAGCCATACTTTAACGTGCTGCTCAAAGATGATAAAAAATATCCCTATCTCTGCATTACTTGGTCAGAAGATTATCCGCGAATTTTTATTACCCGTAAACGTCAATTCGGTAAAGAAAAGGATAAATTTTACGGGCCTTATACTGATGCTGGTTTATTACGAGAAATTGTCCGCATCTGCAAGCGCATCTTCCCACAGCGACAACGACCTCAACCACTTTTTAAAGACCGTCCTTGCTTGAATTTTGATTTAGGGCGTTGTCCTGGTGTATGTCAACAAATGGTTTCACCAGAAGAATATCGCAAAATTGTCCAAAAAATAGCGATGGTTTTTCAAGGTCGAACTCAGGAACTGA
This sequence comes from Nostoc sp. LEGE 12454, assembly GCF_056620565.1. Taxonomy (NCBI): domain Bacteria; kingdom Bacillati; phylum Cyanobacteriota; class Cyanophyceae; order Nostocales; family Nostocaceae; genus Nostoc; species Nostoc sp. LEGE 12454. Next base: position 259,125 of record NZ_JBWQXL010000002.1, on the reverse strand, counting down.
TTGATATTTTGACTCAACAGATGAATGCAGCAGCTGAGAACTTGAATTTTGAGTCAGCGGCGCGGATTCGCGATCAAATTTCTGGGTTAAAGTCGCTGACAGCCGACCAAAAAGTTTCCTTACCAGATGATACTGTTTCACGGGATGCGATCGCACTGGCAGCCGACGAACAGCACGCTTGCATTCAACTATTTCAGATTCGCGCTGGGCAATTGGTAGGACGTTTAGCCTTTGTGGCGGATACTCACGCCGAACCAGGAGCTATTTTACAACGAGCTTTAGAGGAACATTATCAAACTGCTGAGTCCGTGGAAATACCCATAGAAATTTTGGTACAGCATGATTTACCAGATGCGGAGATATTGGCGGATGTCTTAACTCAACGTAAAGGCAAAAAAGTGACGATTTTGACTCCTTTGCGGCAAACTAAGGCAGAATTAATTGAGATGGTAGAGCGAAATGCTCAGTATGAATTGCAAAGAATGCAGAAATTTGGTGATCGCAATCACCAAGCAATGCAAGATTTAGCTGCCATCCTCGATTTACCAGATGTACCCCACCGCATCGAAGGTTATGACATTTCCCATATTCAAGGGTCAAATGCTGTAGCTTCGCAAGTTGTGTTTATCGACGGATTACCCGCAAAACAGCACTATCGCCACTACAAAATTAAAAATCCCACGGTGACAGCAGGACACTCAGATGATTTTGCTAGTCTTGCTGAAGTCATCCAGCGGCGGTTCCGTAAATATGGGGAAGATCAGCAATTAGCGCGTTTGGGTAATCCTGACTGGCCTGATTTAATCATGATTGATGGTGGTAAAGGTCAGTTATCATCAGTTGTCGCCGTTTTGCAAGAGATGAATTTATTAGAAGACTTGCGAGTTGTAAGTTTAGCAAAGCAGCGAGAAGAGATTTTTTTACCAGGAGAATCTAAACCCTTGACAACTGATGCAGAACAACCGGGGGTACAGTTGTTGCGGCGGCTACGGGATGAAGCGCATCGGTTTGCAGTGAGTTTCCATCGTCAGCAACGCAGTGATAAATTGAAGCGATCGCGTTTAGATGAAATTCCTGGTTTAGGACATCATCGCCAAAAGCAGCTACTAGGGCATTTTCGCTCAGTTGATTATATTCGGCAAGCGACAACCACACAACTTGCTGAAGTGGCAGGAATTGGGCCGCGTTTGGCTCAAGAAATTTACGATTATTTTCATCCTGCTTGAAGTGACAACTCCCATTTTTACCTTGAACTGGGGATTGGGGACTAGTACCGCAAGGCGGAATTAAAAATTAAAAATGAATACAGCGTAAGCGTTTCATTGATTTGGAATGGATGGTTTATTTACGCTGTGTTGTACTAGGGACTGAGTAATGGGAAGGTAGTGAGCCTTTATAACGGTTCTCGTTTACGTGAGGTACACCTGTAAACGAGAATTACTTTAGTGCGTACTAAACGGATATATTCCCATAAGTACTCTCCAAGATGTCAAAACAGACCAGTTATCAAAAGGATGCTAGATTTTGCTCTACTAAGATTCGGGTTTAATTACTGGCATTGGAGAAAACTTTAAGCGGTTCCCGAAGTTTCGACCAAAGGAAGCCGCTCCTCATAAAGTTTGGTAGTTTTATTTAAATTATCTCATTAGAATTTGATCTCATAAATCTTGTCAGCAAATATTAACTAAATCTTAAGATAGATATTTTGTTACTAAATATACAGTAATTTATGTGGTTTAATTTTTGAATACAAGAACGGCTTTTTTTATATTCGTCTGAAACGACTATAAACAAGGCTCTCTCAAGGCATTAGTCATAGGGATCAGTAAATATCTAAGCGGTATTTAATTTAAAAAGAATTTATGTATCTAAAGTAGGAGGGTAAAATCACTGAAATTCTAGAATAATAGATAAAGATATGGGAAAGTTATCAAACCTGAAGTTTTGTTTAAAATAATCAGCCAATATTACAGCAGTTTGTTAAGTTAGATCGAACCAGATTTTTTCCTGGTTTAACTAGTAGCCTTATCAAATAAAAAATAATTACAACCAGGGGTTTAAAATGCAGACAGTACAAAAGATTTACTGCCCAAATTGTGGTAGTCATGCAGAGCGTTATTATATTTATGATAGTCAATTAACTCGGACACAATGCCCAAGTTGTGACTATTTGATGATTAGTTGCACTCGCACTGGCAAAGTGATTGAAGCTTATGCTCCTGGCATTCATGCACATCGGTAGCTAATAATAAAAAATTAAAAATTGGAGAAGATTTTCTCTAATTTTTAATAAAAAAATTATTTATTAAAACAGAATTCAGTGGGAATTGGAGTCTGACTGGCGCGCAGCAGTAGTGAGTTTGCGTACCTCTATGGGGAAGCAAGCTACGCGCATCATCTTGTAAAGAACTTCTGAAGAAATATGTTTAATAGACTTCTTGCATAAATCAAAAGCCCTCACCCTAAATCCCTCTCCCAAAGGAGAGGGACTTTGAAATGGACTTTAAAATTGGCTCCCCTTCTCCCACACTTGGGAGAAGGGGTTGGGGGATGAGGGCTAGTTTTACATTTGTGCAAGAGGTCTAATAAATACGCTAAGTCGTCCTTTGCACGTCTCTGAAAAAGAAGATTTAGCGGTTTACTTACCTTAGTGGCGAGTCAGTAGCAAGATGCCGCAGGGTATTCCCGACTTTCTTATTCTGGATTCTAAACTTTTCTTCAACAGAAATTTTGAACACTTCACAGGTTTTCTTTCTGTTGTCTAAGTTCTTGCTGTCGTCTCTGTTCTTGTAATCTAAATTGTTGCTGTTGTCTAATTTGTTGATCTTGTCTGAGTTGTTGATCTTGTATTCTCAACTGTTGCTGTCGTGTAAAATCTTGCTGTTGTAGTATTGTTTGTTGCTGTTGTAGTCTAAATTGTTGCTGGCGTATCAGTTCTTCCCGTTGTCGTGTAAATTCTTGCTGTTGTATTTTCTGTTGTTGTTGTAGTTGTTGGGGTTGTTGAAAGTTTAGCCGTAGCCATGTATCCTGCAATTGCTCTTGTGTTTGCTGAGTTCGCTCCTCTTGTTGTTGTCTCATTCTTTCTTGAAAAGACTCAGGTTGCTGAGGAATCGGTTGAATTAGTTGTCCATAAGCAGGAGAACTCATCGGCAAAGCTTTTGCAAGAACAATCGCTAGTGGCCAAAGTTTAAGCGTTAATGATCGATTCAACATACAGTTATTTGTTATCGGTTGGGTTGAGCGATCGCTTAACCTTAATATAACAATTTCTACCGCTACCCTATTGCACCAATTGGGACTAACGTCAAGATATCTGTAAGATTGAAAGTAATTAAATTTACTGACTGTAACAGATTTAATTCTTACTCGCTCTTAGTTGCCCACAAGCAGCATCAGCTTCTAAACCACGGGAATAACGGACGCTAACAGCAGTATTTTGCTGCTTGAGAACGTTGACAAATGCTTGAATGCGATCGCGGTTGGGGCGTTTGTAGTCTACTTCTTGGATGGGATTGTAGGGAATCAAATTCACATGACTTTGAAATCCTCGCATACATTTTGAAAGTTCCAGTGCGTGTTCTGGTAAATCGTTAACACCAGCCAGGAGAACATATTCAAAAGTAACCCGGCGGCCAGTGATTTCTACATATTCCCGACATTCAGCCAGTAAATCTTCGAGAGGATAGGCGCGGGCGCTGGGGATGAGTTTTTCGCGTAGTGCTTGGTTGGGTGCGTGGAGACTCACAGCCAGAGTGATTTGCAAATTATTTTGCGCGAACTGACGGATGCGATCGCGAATACCCACTGTAGAAACTGTAAGCGATCGCTGCCCAATACCGACATCTTGATTGAGGGATTTCAGGGCTGCTAAGACATTCTCAGTATTCAACAACGGTTCACCCAGTCCCATAAACACCACATTGCTAACCCGTTGTTGAAAATCCTCTTGCACAGTCAACACCTGATCGACAATTTCATGCCGTGCTAGGTTGCGTTTGTAGCCTCCCTTACCAGTAGCGCAGAAATCACACGCCATTGGGCAACCCACCTGAGTAGAGACGCAAACTGTCAAACGGGCTTTTGGGCCTTCTCCCCTTTCTGCGAAGGTGGGGATGCCTACAGTTTCAATAATCTGCCCGTCTGTTAATCGTAAAAGATATTTCACCGTACCATCGGGAGCCTCAGAGCGGTAATGTAAAATTGAACGCCCTACGGGAACTTCTGCTACTTCTTGCCGCCATTGCTTGGAAAAGACAGAAATATCAGCTAGCGATCGCACCCCTTTGTCATAGATCCATTCATGCAGCTGCTTTCCTCTGTAAGCAGGTTGTCCTTGTTGCTGCACCCAAGTAGTTAACTCTGCCAGAGAAGCACCTAGAAGGGGAGGGATTAATTCTGATTTTTCTGAGTTGAAGTCAACCTGAGATACAAGAGGCGTAGCAGACATAAAAAAGATCGTGAGTTGATGTTGGATCTCTATCCTACAGCTGCTAGATCGAGTTAGTCTTGACTAAAGATGACGAGAAACTAGCCAAAAGTTGTGCCGTTCCAGCCCCACATTGCACCCTTAGCGTCTGCAAACTCAATGTAAATACGATTTTTCGGCACGCCTAGAGTTTGGTTAATCTGCTGGCAAAAGTCTTGACTCATTGCTGCGGTTTGCTCTGGCTTCATCGTGCCAACGCTTTTAATTTCAATGTAGCAAACTGGGTCTGTATTCCCTGCAAAAGTCATGGGGATTCCTGGTTCAAAAGCAGTCATTACATAGGATTCTGGTTTTCCTAAATGTTTCGCTAACTTGGCTGATAGGTTTAAAAGCATTGACTCAACTTCAGCTTTTTGAAAAGCAGATGCAGAAGTTTGCACTTTAATTAAAGGCATAGTACCGAATTGGAATTTTGGATTTTCTTGACATTGTTAAGTTTATCGAAATGTAGAGGTACAGAGTACAAAGATTAGGGAGGTGGAGAGTAGTGAGATGAGGAGAATAACCAATATTTAGTTATGAGATGAGCGAAATAGGTGATTATGTTCGGGATGATATAAACGCGATCGCCCTTTTGTTGTTGAGAGTGCTGGACTGATTATATAAAGTGTAGTGCGAATTAGTTTTTCTTGATGAGTGCAGTCTGCCATTTGATTTAGAGGGACAACCCTGATTTTTTCATCAGGCCATCCGATGCGAAAGCAAATCGCAATCAGGGTTTCGGGTGGATAGTGTTCGAGTAGTTTAGCTTGGGCATTTTCGACGTGACGCGCACTTAGATATAAGCAGAGGCTAGCCTGATGTGCTGCAAGAGTGGCTAATTCTTCGGCGACGGGGACTTCTGTACGTCCGCTGATGCGTGTCAAAATGATAGTTTGAACTAAACCAGGGACAGTCAGTTCTAGTTTTAGTTTGGCAGCTGCGGCTTGAAAAGCGCTGATACCAGGTATGACTTCAAAAGAAATATTTGCCTCTGCAAGGAGGTGCATTTGCTCGTGGATGGCGCTGTAGAGACTAGGATCGCCAGAATGGAGACGGACTACAGATTTGTGTTGCGATCGCACTCTATCGATCGTAATCGCCACAATCTCTTCTAAAGTCTGATTCGCAGTTCTAATTATCTCGGCATCTTTTCGGCAAAGTTCTAAAATTTGTTCGGGTACTAAAGAATCAGCAAATAAAATTACATCAGCAACAGCCAGTAGTTTCTGCGCCTTCACCGTTAATAAATCAGGATCTCCAGGGCCAGCTCCGACAATATACACAGATGGTTCTACAGTATATAGTGTTTTTTTATAGCTTAAGCTTTCTGTATATTCACTCTTAGAAGAACACACGGCAATCCCTCAAAAAAATTTTTTGGCATTTTCTTCAGTATCTTTCCGGATTTACCCTCTTTCCCTAGTAGAGAGTAATGGTAGATGCACCCTGGTTAAGCCCTAGAGAATACTCTGGGGCATTTTTTATTTTTTAGTGATTGGGAATTGAGCATAAGGCATAGTTATTCTCCTTGTTCTTCTCATCTCCCACTCTCCCCATTTCCCTTAAGAGAAGGAACTACATCGGGTAAAGGGCGTTTGAGTAAGTAAAGCCAAGCTAATCCAACTAATCCCAATAGAATTCCTAGACTACTAACTACTTGTGCCATCCGTAATGGCCCCAGCATCAAGCTATCAGTACGAAAGCCTTCAATCCACAAGCGTCCTAAGCTGTAGGCTGGCCAGTAAATTAGAAATAGTGTGCCTACCTTCAGGCGTGGCTTACCGGATAAAGACCGGAAAAACAACGTTATTAGTAGCGTAAACACCATTAAATCCCATAGAGATTCGTAGAGGAAGGTGGGGTGAAAGTAATCGAAATTAACATAGTCTAAAGGACGATGGTCTTGTGGAATATAGAGTTTCCAGGGTAAATCAGTGGGATCGCCAAAAGCTTCAGAATTAAAGAAATTGCCCCAACGTCCGATCGCTTGCCCTAAAATCAGCGAAGGTGCTACTAAATCTGCCAATTGCCAGAAAGAAACCTGCTTGATTTTGGCAAAGATTAACGCAGCCACAACGCCACCAAGAATCGCTCCATGAATGGCAATACCTCCTTCCCAGATCGCAAAGATTTTTCCTGGAGTTGGGGCATATTTTGACCACTCAAAAAAAACGTAATATAGGCGTGCGCCAGGAATTGCCCCAATCAACAACCAAAAGAACAAATCACCTAGCAACTCAGGATTAACGTTACGGCGCTTTGCCAAATTCTGGGAAAGGATAACGCCAATTAACACTGCTGTGGCAATCAACAAGCCGTACCAACGAATACTTAGTGGCCCTATTTTCACCAGAATCGGTCCTGGAGAAGTAAATTGAAACGCCAAGGGCAAAGTGGGAAAATCCAGTGCCATGAAAAATTACCTAGAATAGTTCGTTAACTACCCGCGCACTTTGCTAAGTACGGAGTTTCTTGTGTCTTGAATACTGTAACTACATTTGAATCTTCCACAACATTGTGGGGACGTAGGTAAAAATCCAGTATTCATATTTAGGAGTCTAGTTCCTAACGCCTAGTTGAGCATAACTTGTGCCACTAAAACAATTGAGTTTACCATCCTTACCGAGAGCGCAAGATGGTAGATTTGAGTAAGTTACACAAAACGGTTTCGATATAATCACCTAAATAACTTTGATATATTTAAAATTGTGATCGCTATTTATCCTGGTAGCTTCGACCCCATCACTTTGGGACACCTCGATCTTATCCAGCGCGGTAGTCGACTGTTTGAGCGGGTGATTGTCGCTGTACTACGGAATCCTAACAAGATGCCACTTTTTAGTGTGGAGCAACGGCTAGATCAGATCCGTCTTTCTACAGAACATCTACCTAATGTAAAAGTAGACAGCTTTGATGGTCTTACCGTAAATTATGCTCAAATGCAACAAGCACAAGTTTTGATCCGGGGTCTACGAGCTGTGTCAGATTTTGAAGTGGAACTGCAAATGGCTCACACCAATAAAACTCTTTCTACCCAAATAGAAACAGTTTTTCTCGCAACCTCAAATGAGTATAGTTTTTTAAGTAGTAGTGTGGTAAAAGAGATTGCAAGGTTTGGTGGCTCTATCGATCATCTCGTTCCCCCACACATTGCCCTAGATATATACCAATGCTACAATCAGAAATCTCCAATGTTGAACCCAATCTCAACGGAAGCAATCCCCCCTCTCAAGAATATCTCGGTGGAGAGGGAAGCATAGATATTCAGCAGGAACTCAACCGCCTAGAGGAAATGGTTCTCTCTAGTCTCAGGATTCCGCTAACGGGACGCACACTCATAGATGAAGAAAAGCTGCTAGATCAGCTTGATTACATCCGGCTGGCTTTACCATCACTTTTTCAAGAAGCAGCAACAGTTCTCGAACAAAAGGACGAAATTCTGCTGGAAGCGGAAGAGTATGGGCAGCAGGTAGTTGAGGCTGCACAAGCAAAAAGAGCGCAAATTTTAGCTGAAAGCGATATTATTCACCAGGCGGAACAGGAAGCTGAACGACTGCGGCGACAAGTGCAACAAGAGTGTGAGGGGATAATGCAAGAAACCCTCGCCGAGATTGACCGCAAGCGGTATGCTTGTCAGCAAGAGTTAGAGCTGATGCGACAAAATGCGATCGCTCATGCTCAAGAAATTGAAGATGGTGCTGATGCTTATGCCGATGGCATTTTGGGAAATATCGAGCAGGATCTCAAAGATATGTTGCGAATTATCACCAACGGACGGCAACAATTGCAAATTGATAACCTCACCCAGCGTAATTCACCTCCTGGCAAAAAAAGATAGAGGTTCTAACGAAAGATGAGGAAAAATTATCGGTTGGGTTTCGCTATTGCTTAACCCAACAATTTTCATAAAGGAATAATTTTAGGGAATCTACCTACTAATAAATTTTAAATTTTAGCTTGTAATTAAGCAGGATTTTTTATAAATGCTTACTTTCGCTCAAGTGAATTTTGGATTAAATCTAGCTGGTTTAATTGGAATTATTTATTTGCTTTGGGCAATTATTTACTTGATTTTAACAGTAGCCTGGCTATCCCAACGTGGAACCAGGCTTAGAGGTTGGGCTTTAGCACTTTACATTATCCAACTTATATTTACGCCAATTATAATGTTGTTAAGTGGAGCAATCTTGTATTATCAAGGTTGGCGTTTAGATCCAGTTCTTCAATTTGAGCAATTTTTATTGTTGCTATTAATTCTTTACCTGAGCATCAAAGATATTGTAATTAATGCAGTTTACAGAGATAGGTAATTTTATAATTTTTTTGTAGAGACGTGAACTGTCCGTCTCTAGCAAAAATAAATATTTTTACATAAGAAAACTACAAAGTGTATGTAAAATCTTCTACCAGCATACCGGGAACTAAACTACCTCCAAGTTGACGACTTTCATAAGTCCCTACTTCGGGAATGAATTCTTGAAAAGTAGTCAAATCTATTAGATTTTCTCCCCAGAAGCGATAGAGACTTTCATCAAAACGTAAGTTTTCAATGGGTGCGATAATTTCTCCGTTTTCTACCCAAAAACAAGCATAACGAGTCATACCTGTGATTCTACCAGTGTGGCGATCGCTCCAATTCAAGTAATGTAAATTTGATACATATAATCCTGTATCTAAACTCGGAAGAATCTGCTCAAATCCTAAATTTCCCGGATTCACTTCTGGCGCTCGTAAAGTTTCTGAACCATTAGCGCCGTTGGCAATTTTTTGATATTCTTTAGCAGTGCGAGAATTCACTAAAGTATTTACCAAACGTCCTTTTTCTATTACAGGTAACTCCGGTGCTGCCATTTCTCCCAATTCATTAAATCGCGGCACTAATCCCCGCTGAAAGTTTTCTTTCAAACTAAATCTTAGAGAAAGTTGTTTTTCTTGACGCGATAAAGCAGCTAAAGCACTGTTCCCTTGTTGGATATCAGCTTCGCTTACTGCTCCCCAAGAAAGCATCAATAATAAATCTGCAACGGCAGCAGGTGCAAAATAAGTTTTGTACTGTCCCCGTGGCAGTTCTTTAGTTGGGTGAGCAAGCAATTCTAGTTGTTTTTTAGCTTCGCTAATTTTGGCTATATATTTAGATTCATTCCAATCACTCCCGGCAAACGTGCCTTTAACTGCTTGTCCAGATGGAGAAAATAGAGAATAATCTAAGGTAAAAGAATCAGTAGAAAACCAGTGCTTTTGACCGCTAGAATCACCATAAGCTTTAATTATTACTCCACCTGCATATATTCCTGTAAAATCCAATTCAGCAACTAGTTCTAGCACAGTTGGAACTACTGCTTCCGCCGCCAATAAATTTCCCGAATGTACTTCCCGGCTGGTATTATTTCCTGATGGCAAAACTAGATATGGATCGATGGGTAGTAGAATAAGTTCGTCACGTAGTTCTTGCAAAGCGGTATATGCTAACTGCCAGTCTACCTCCCAATTTCCAGTAAAGGGAAACTGCCGAACACTGTTGCGCTGCTCTTTCATCAAAGTCAGTTCTATCCAACCATCAGCAACACAACCAGTTTGTCGCACTTTCGCATGATTAAAACGAGTAAATTGACTTATTTCACTGCTAAGTCTCACAGTGAATTGTTCATTTTCTGCTTTTTTAATCAGCAAACTTTCAATCAGTCGATTAAAACTGACTTCTAATGCAGATAATTCCTCAAGTTTCATAGATATTAAATATCAATAGGGAATAGGGAGACGGAAAAAGCTAGGAGTTAGGAGTTAGGAGTTGAAGAAATTGTTAACTCATAACTTCTAACTCTTGTATTTGCATTTTTTCAAGTTCCTCCACCAAAAACTTCGACATTAGCAAATACACAGACAGGTGAACCATGTCCTACCGAAATAGCCTGATTTGGTTCTCCTTTGCCACAATAAGGAGTACCATACATTTGCCAGTTTGTGGCATCTCCGACTTTAATTAAACTATGCCAAAAATCTGGTGTTGTGGCGCGATAGTTAGGATTACGAAGGGTTTTGGTGAGTTTGCCATTTTCAATTAATTTAGCGTACTCGCAACCAAATTGAAATTTGTAGCGGCGATCGTCAATTGACCAAGAACGGTTAGATTCCATGTAAACGCCGTGTTCTATCCCGCCAATAATGTCTTCAAAAGTGCCGTTTAAAGGCTCTAAATTCAAGTTTGCCATGCGATCGATCGCTGGTCGATTCCATGAGCAAGCACGGGCACAGGCAACTCCTGCTACACCTGCTCTGGCTTGACTCTCCAGACTGCCTAAACCCCGTTGGAGTACACCTTCTTTAACTAAATACTCCTTTGTTGCTACAGCACCCGTATCATCAAAGCCATAACTAGCAAATTCACCAGGCACGGTAGGATCAAAGGTAATGTTCATCAACGGCGAACCATATACTAGGTTGCCAAAATCACTTTTATTAACAAAGCTGCCCCCAGCATAGTTACGCTCATCTCCCAAAATTCGGTCAATTTCTAGGGGATGCCCGACACTTTCATGGATTTGCAGCATCATTTGGTCTGGCGCTAAAACTAAATTGGTACGAGTGCTTGGGCATTCTTCTGCTGTCAAGAGTTCTACTGCTTGTTCGCCAATTTGCCGCACCCGATGCCATAAGTTTTCTTGTTTTAATAGTTCGAGTCCGCCTTGGTAACAGTTTGCTTGCGAACCGTTGTTGCTGCACTGTTGTACAACCGCTCCATCTTGGGCAGTAGCTCCGTAATTCGTGCCTATAGATAGTATTTTTTGATAGACTTCTGAGCCATTGCTGCTAATAAACCAAGATTCTCGCTCAGTTGTGCTAGCACTGGCTATGGTTTGCACAATCTTGTCGTCAACTTTGAGCGTTTGGCAAATACGAACCAGTAAATCGTTGATTTCTCCTGGACTCAAAGCATCCAATGGCTCAATAAATGGAGATTTATATTCACCAACGACTTTAGGGCGCTCACTTTCACGGAAGGGATGTATCCACCATTCACTGGCTGCTAGTGCCTGTTTATAGGCTGTTTGGGCAGCGTTTTGCAGGGAAGACGGTTCTAGAGAGTTAGTAGCTGCATAACCCAGACAGCCATTAACCAAAACTTCCAGCATGGCTCCAACAGTGAAGGATTTGCCGTTTAGTTGGGGTAAGGCGTCACGGACAAAACGGGTAGTAGAAGTTTCCTTTACGGCTCTAATACCAATCCAATCAGCAGGAATATCGAAACTAGCGATCGCTTTTTTGAGTTCAGACCACATAATTTTGGGGAATAAAGAATGGGGAATGGGGAATGGGGAATGGGGAATGGGGAATTTTCCCCCTACTACCCACTCCCTACTCCTTAATTCCGATGCCAGCGTGTACCATCACGGCTATCAATTAGCGTAATACTTTGTGCTTGGAGTTCGTCACGAATGCGATCGCTTTCAGCAAAATTCTTGGCTTTACGTGCTTCTTGCCTTTGCTGAATTTTCGCTTCAATTTCCGCATCGCTTAAACCATTACTGGTTTGAGTTTCGGCTTCCATCTCGGCTTCTAAACCCAAGACTCCAGCTAATGTGACGAGAGTTTGCCATTGACGCTGTAACTCATCTGATGATGTTTCTGTTTTCCCTTCATGCACAATAATATTTCCCTCACGGCGCAGTTCTTTGGCTAATTCAAACAGCACTGTTAATCCACCAGGAAAATTAAAGTCGTTATTTACGGTTTCTTGAAAGCGTTCAACAGTTTCAGGAAGTAGTGAGGCAGTCCCCAATCCCCATCCTAGTTTTTTACCGTATTGGTAGCCGAAGAGTAAACCTTCTTTAATGGTGTGCCAGCCGTTGGTTGCTGCGGCGATCGCTTCGTCGGTAAAATCTATGGGTGTACGATATTGAGCGGTCAGTACGAACAACCGCACTGCCATCGGGTCAACTCCTCGATCCAGCAATTCTCGAATAGTGATAAAGTTGCCCAAAGATTTGGACATTTTTTCACCATCTACTTTCACCATGCCGTTATGCAGCCAATAACGCGCTAGAGGTTTTCCTGTCACAGCCTCAGATTGGGCAATTTCGTTTTCGTGGTGGGGAAAAATTAAGTCAGCACCACCAGCATGAATATCGATGGTATCACCCAAGCGATCGCGCACCATTGCCGAGCATTCAATGTGCCAACCTGGACGACCTGCGCCCCAAGGTGATTCCCAAGCTGGTTCTCCTGGTTTTGCTGCCTTCCATAAAGCAAAATCAAAGGGGTCTTTCTTTTTCTGATATTCTGGATCTTCTACATTGACGCGATCGCTTTTCCCGGCTTGCATATCTTCTAACTTGCGTCCCGAAAGCTTGCCATACTCAGCAAACTGCCGGACTGCATAATACACATCGCCGTCAGCAGGGTAGGCAAAACCTTTATTTTCCAACTCATGAATTAACCGCTGAATGCCATTCATCGTGTGGGTAGCGCGGGGATATTCATCAGCTTCTTTGATTCCTAACCGCGCCATATCCTCAAAATATGCTTTGATAAAGCGATCGGCTACAGCTTCCATTGATGAATGTTCAAGACAGGCTCGATTGAGAATCTTGTCATCAATATCGGTAAAATTTTGGATATATCGGACTTCATAACCGATAAACTGGAGGTATCGGCGGATTACATCCCAAACGATGCAAGCTCTAGCATGACCCAAATGGCAGTAGTCGTACACCGTCACGCCGCAGTAATACATCTTAACCTTGCCTGTTTCGACTGTTTCAAACGGTTCTTGACGACGGGTGAGGGTATTGTAAAGGGTTAGGGTCATAACAGAGTAATGCTGAAATAGGGAGATACGTAATAATAGGGTAAAGCAGCTGGGATGACAGTCCAGCATCCCTATGCTAGTGTTTTCTGGACTATCTGCGCTACATTACTATTTTTTGACTATTTGATAACAGCGCTATGCAATCAGCAGTTACACCCGAATCTTCGGCAATGGATACGCCCAAACAAGGAATGCCAGTAACAATTATTACGGGTTTCCTCGGTAGTGGCAAGACGACTTTACTCAATCATATCCTCAACAACCAACAGGGTTTAAAAACCGCTGTTCTCGTAAATGAATTTGGCGAAATTGGCATCGACAACGAGCTAATTGTTTCCACTGGTGAGAACATGGTGGAACTAAATAATGGTTGTATTTGCTGCACTATTAATAATGATTTAGTAGATGCAGTTTACAAAGTTTTAGAACGCCAAGAAAATCTAGATTATCTAGTAGTGGAAACAACTGGATTAGCAGATCCGCTACCAGTAGCTCTAACATTTCTGGGCACAGAATTGCGGGATTTAACCCGCTTGGATTCGATTATTACTGTGGTAGACGCGGCAAATTACAGCCTAGATTTATTTAACTCGGAAGCAGCATACAGCCAAATTGCTTATGGTGATGTAATTGTGCTGAACAAGGCAGATTTGGTTGATGAAGCCACTTTGAACGAGTTAGAAGGAAAAATTAACGAAGTCAAGGAAGGAGCAAGAATTATCCGCGCGACGCGATCGCAAGTTCCACTTCCTTTAATTCTGAGTGTTGGTCTGTTTGAGTCGGATAAATATTTTGACACAGTGGTGGATGAACACGACCATCACGATCATCATGACCATGAACATGACCATTCAACATGCGGTCACGATCATCACGACCATGACCATGACCATCACGATCATCACCATCATTCTGACCATTTAGAAAATGATGGTTTTACTTCTATATCTTTCCAGAGTGACAAGCCTTTTTCTATTAGGAAATTTCAATATTTCTTAGATAACCAGCTACCCTCAAATATCTTCCGAGCCAAGGGGATTATGTGGTTTGATGAAAGTCCCAAGCGTCATATTTTCCACCTTTGTGGTAAACGCTTCACCTTGGATGATGATGAATGGAAAGGTCAATTGAAAAACCAACTAGTGCTGATTGGTCAAAATTTGGATCGTGAGGCTTTAATTAGTCAACTTGAAAAATGCATTTGTCTACCTTCAAGCTCTCGCGGTAAAGGGTTTGGCAAATAAAAGTTAGGAGTTAGAGACGCGATTAATCGCGTCTGTACAAGAGTTAAAAGTTTAATACTCGTTCCCAGGTTCCACCTGGGAATGCGTTCCTAATCGCTCCGCCATCAATTTTGAGCAATGAAAATGAGAGAATAGCGTAGGCGTAGCCCGTCGTAGAAATCGCTTCTTCACTCCCCTGCATTACCAACTTCTTCATTTACCAACTGCTGTACCTGCTCTACAGATAACCCCGTAACTTTCGCAACGATTTCCACTGAGATTCCCTCTTGAAGCAAATTCGTCGCTATACGCCGTACTCCTTCAGCACGACCTTCAGCAATACCTTCAGCTAGGATAGCTTGATAAGTTACTGACTCCTGCATAAGTTCCCTCGGCAGCAATTGTTGAATTATCTCTTTCTCTAATACTAGCCCAGCCAGAATGAACGCTGAGGCTGCAATATTGTTTTGGATACGTTGATCGGTAATTTCTGAAATTTCCTGAGCAACTTGTTGTAACGTAGCAGTGCGGTTATTTGTCTGACTTAACACTGCAAATGGTAATAATCCTGGATGCTCCAAAAATACACTTGTTGGTTGCTCCCAAAGACGAATTACCTCGAACCTATGAGAAGTTTCTTCCAAAGCGAATGTGGTTTGTTGCACAAGTTCTGAATTTGTCTGTTGAAGATAAATCACTACTTGACGCATTCGCTTATTTTTAAAGCGGCGATACACGCGCAACCGATAATCAATCATGCGAAAGGGAATATCAGCTTTCGGTTGGGTTTGGAACTCCAAATGCAGCACAACTTCATCGGATTGGAGCAATATCAGCGCATCGGCGCGGATTGGTTCCAGAGAAAGTTCAGAAGGGCTTAATTCAGTGAGGGTAATAGATTCTCCTAACAGCCAAGTGGCAAAGTCACTAGAGAAAGTTTCGGCAAGGAACTTACAAACGTTATCGAACATTAAGAAATTTTATCAGGTGGTAGACACTCGTTGTTTTTAGTTTTTATATCTTGCTCTAAAATCAAAACGTTGATAAATTTTCTGATTAAAATGCGCGTTGTTATCCAGCGAGTCAAATCATCTCAAGTTACAGTTAATGGTGAAATTATCGGTAAAGTTGGGCGGGGGCTAAATTTGCTTGTAGGTATAGCCAATACCGATACTGATGCTGAAATCGACTGGATGGTTCGTAAATGCTTAGAATTGCGGCTCTTTCCTGACGAAGGAGGAGACGAACGATGGCAAAAATCTATACAAGAAATTGGTGGGGAGTTATTAGTAGTCAGTCAGTTTACCCTTTACGGTGACTGTCGCAAAGGTCGCCGTCCTTCTTTTGACCGTTCAGCGCCTCCCCAATCGGCAGAAGATTTGTATAATCGTTTTGTTAGCAAGTTAAGAGTTAGCGGGTTGCAGGTGGAAACAGGTAAATTTGGTGCAATGATGCAAGTTACAATTGAAAACGACGGTCCCGTAACTTTGTTACTTGAAAAAGAAGCGATTTAAGTATATACACTAGAAAGCGAATAACAGTAGGCTCTAGACCGTGGTGTTCTAATTGATGAGAGAATATTAAATTAACCATCACCAAAGTTTAAATTCATTCATCATGGCGAAAATCCAGTTTTCTAGAGGTCTTGACGAAGAGGTAACTCCAGATGTGCGCTTGACGCGATCGCGTACTGGGGACAGTGGTACAGCGACCTTTATTTTTACGAATCCGAAAATTTTAGATCAAGGTACTACCGAAGATATTACCGGAATGTACTTGATTGACGAAGAAGGCGAAATAATTACCCGTGAAGTTAAGGCTAAATTTGTTAACGGGAAACCGGAAGAATTAGAAGCACTTTACGTCATGAAATCTGCCCAAGAATGGGATCGTTTTATGCGCTTCATGGAGCGCTATGCTGAAGAAAACGATCTGGGATTGAGCAAAAACGAGGCATAGGGCATAGGGCATCGGTAATTGTCATGTTCTAATGAATGCGCCATTTACCATGCCCAATTATCCATTATTAAAAGTTCATGAGTGACATATAATGCCACAACCCCACCCAGACTCGCCTAGAGTTTTAGTAACTTGTGCTGTGGTTACTGTCAGCGATACACGCACTTTGGAAACAGACAAAAGTGGCCAGCTAATTCAGCAGTTACTCCTTGGTGCTAACCATGCTGTAGGAGCCTACACGATTATCAAAGATGAACCAACACAAATTCAAGGGCAGATAGAAAATCTGGGCAAAAGCTCAAATTTGGATGCTGTAATTTTTAATGGTGGTACAGGTATTGCACCAAGAGATACTACCTATGATGCTATTGAGAAGTTACTAGAGAAAACTTTGCCGGGATTTGGTGAGTTATTTCGTTTTTTAAGTTATCAAGAAATTGGTTCGCGGGCGATCGCTTCTCGCGCTGTTGCTGGTGTTTATCAAGACAAATTAATCTTCTCGCTTCCTGGTTCTAGTAATGCTGTGCGACTAGCAATGGAAAAACTCATTTTACCCGAACTCCTTCACTTGGTAAGTCAGGTTTGTAAGCGGGTGAAATAAGCAGTAATTCAGACGGACGACGCACGAATCTCATCCTTTGTACACATGGATCTTGAAGCTACCCAGAGATAATTATAGTTAAACAAATAAGATGTTGATATCAGGTTAGTGATGGAGTCTATTTACTGGAATTGCATAATTGCTCACGGCATTACTGCATTTTCATACTTTGGCATCCCTATGATAATAGGGGTTTGCTTTGCCAAAACTAAGGCAACTATCCCTTCTAAGTTTTGGCTAGCCTTTTTATTATCAGGTGGATTCGTACTATTTTGCGGATTTCATCACCTTTTAGCTGTGTTTGAACCTCATCAAGCAGTGTCATTGTTGCACTTAGCCGTACTTGATCTAATGGCGTTTATTTCCTTGTCCGCGTTATTTTACTTGATACCAACCGCTTATCAAATTGTAGAGGCGATCGCCAAATATCAAGAAGATACCCGCGAACTTCAATGCAGGCAGCAGATACAACGGCTATTCCTAGATCAGGGCCCGTTTGGAGCCTATATCAAAGATGAGCAATCTAGAGTGCTTTACTACAACCAGGAGCTACAGTCTAGATTTTCGTTAGATCCACAAGAATGGATCGGGAAAAGAAATAGTGAATTCTTCCCAGATCCAGAAGAGGGGCGGCAGATAATGGAAAACGATCAAATCGTTTTGAAGACTCTACGCCCCTTGAAGCTGATTGAAGAGGTAAAGATGCCTGGTAACGATCAGCCGTGCTACTGGCTATCGTTTAAGTTTCCATTTAGCGATTACGCAACAGGCGCTTGGCGCATCGGTGGCATCAGTATCGATATTACAGAATCCATAGAAACACAGCGATCGCTCACTGACCTAAATCGGCAGCTAGAAGAAAAAACACTGAAATTAGAGGTAAAAAAACGGGAACTTATATATCTTACGGATATGGCGGATATGCTTTATTCCTGCGAGTCTGAAGATGAGGTGTATCAAGTGGTTGCTTTAACCTGTTCCAAGCTATTTCCTAATATGAGTGGTTGTATCAATATAATTGCTGATTCTAAAAATTATGTTCAGATGAATAGTAATTGGGGATGCAAAATAAGCAGTAAAGAAGTATTTTCACTATCTGATTGTTGGGCATTGCGGAGAGGGAAATTAAACCTTTCATCGTCTTGTCATCCAGGATTGATATGTAACCACTTAATACCGCCTGTTAGCGGTGTACATTTATGTGTTCCATTGTTTGGAAAAAGCGAAGTAATTGGCATTTTACACATCTATGCCCTTGAAGAAATCAGCTCAGAATCTCAGCAAATTGCTGAGATTCTTGCTAGATATTTAGCCTTTGCATTAAATAATCTATCGATAAAACAACGTCTAACCTATGAGAACTTGCGGGATGGGATGACCCAACTATTCAATCAAAACTATATGCAAACTATAACGGGACAAAGGCTAGCGGAGGCTGAACGGTCGGGACAACCTCTTAGTGTTATTTTCCTTGATATCGATGACTTCAAATCTTACAACTCGCATTATGGACATTTGACTGCCAACATTGTTATCCAGGAATTAGCAAAACTGCTGTTAAAATCTATTCGCTCCTTTGACATTGCTTGCAGATGGGGTGGTGAAGAATTTGTAATTGTGATGCCTAATATGACGCTGGAAGCGCTCAGGAAGCGAGTAGAACAACTAAGGGTAGATGTTGAACAAATGCAATTGAAGGACGGCGATCGGCTCCTCGAAAGCATCACCGCTTCTTTTGGAATAGCTGTATCAGAACCAGGGATTACGGTTAAGGATTTTCTGAATCGGGCAAATCAAGCGATGCTTGAGGCAAAGCGAACAGGAAAGAATCGGGTTATGGAGTATGTAAATACTTGTAATTAATAATTCATAACACCACAAACGGTAGAATGGGCAGCCCTTCAGTTGGCATCAAGCGTCAGACTTTCCAGCATAGAAATCAGAAACTCATAAATTTACCCTATAAAAAAACAACCCCCTGAAGATGTGGGAGTTGTTTTTTATATTCAAGCAGTTTTTAAAACATTCAGAATGGAGCGATCGCTAAACAAATAGTAGCCAAAATCGCAGCGATTATATAAAACACTCCAACCACTTGCAATTCTGACCAGCCAGTAAGTTCTAAATGATGGTGTAAAGGTGCCATTTTGAAGAGACGTTTGCCTTTGCCATCGGGGCCTTTTGTGGCTTTGTAATAACTTACCTGTGCCATTACCGAAAGGGTTTCTACAAAGAAGATACCACTGAGAATAAACAGACCTACTAAAGTGTTTGTCAATAGTGCTACAGCAGCTAAAGCACCTCCCAGTGCTAAAGAACCGGTATCTCCCATGAAAACGCGGGCTGGGTTACGATTATGGGCTAAGAAACCTAAGCACCCACCACTTAAAGCAGCACAGAAAACCATCAATCCTGGTGCTGTTGGTGCGACTAGAGCACCTAATGCCAAAAGTGCGATCGCTACTGTTCCTGCTGCCAAGCCATCAATACCATCTGTTAAATTAGTCGCATTACTTTCTGCAACTAGTACAAAACCTGCTAAAGGCCAAAATAGAAATCCTAAGGGTAGTGTGAAGCTCACCCAAGGCAAAGCAATATTTGTAATATTAGAAGGTTGATTAAACATCAGCCACAGACAAAACATAGCCGCAAAACTCACCTGCAAAGCCAGTTTTGTTTGTGGAGATATACCTTTATTTGATTTACGGCGCAGAATTTGCCAATCGTCGAGCCAGCCAATCAATCCATAGCTGATTGTCAAAGCCGAAACTGCAAGCACCTCTTTAGAAAAGTTAGACAATATACAGGCAAGCAACACAGATACAGGTATAAAAAATATACCGCCCATTGTGGGAGTGCCTGCCTTTTTGAGATGAGCTTGGGGCCCATCTTCGCGAATTATTTGTCCAGTTTTAAGTGCTTGAAGTAAAGGTATTACCCAATAGCCCACCACACCTGAACCCAACGCACACAACAGTAATGGCAGAGTTAGCGACATACTTTGCCACGGTAGCCGATTGGCCATCGAATCCAAGAAAAAAGCTGTTGTACCTAACCCTACGGCTAATAAAGAGGCTAGAGCGATTCCAGAAATGTTTAATCCTTGCTCAGGAGATAATTTAGCGTCCACAGAAGTTTCCCTTCACTCCACACTTATAAAATTGAATAGCAGTAACTAGGGATACTACCAAGTCCCTAGCCTGAAAAGGCTAATTCTCAGCGATTCCTATATCATCATCGTCATCATCATCGAGGTCGTAGCCAATTCCATCATCTACACCCATTAGGGAGTCTATTCCTTCTTCGTCAGCTTGAAAATCCGGTTCGTGAACGTCACGCGCGATAATGCGACCGTTGTTTTGTAACCAGTCCAACAATGAGGACTCCGGCTTTAGGGGGATGACATCGGCTCTTTGGTTACGAGCTGCTTCACGTAATGGAGAGTTCAACATATCGAGTCAGGACAAGAAAAGGTTTACGTAAGTTGACATTTAGAGTCTATCACTTGACACGGATTAATTTAGTTATCTTTTCAACCCTTTAATTGAGAAATCCGCATTCAGATAGAAATTTTTTTATTTAATAAGCATAAGGCTTAGGTCAAGCGATTCTTAGTAATTTTTATGGCTCTACATATATGTCATTAATATCTTGTTTATGCTGATGGAAAGTGAGTGATTTTTGAGGTTACAGGCGATGATGAGAAAAGCGGCTCTTATGGATGCGATCGCTGGTACAAATCGCGGTCTACTGGCGACCGAAGAACAGAAACAAGCTATCTTAGCAGCGATCGCCAATTTAGAAGACTTTAATCCTACACCCCGTCCGGTGGAAGCTAGTAATTTGCTAGATGGCAATTGGCGATTACTATACACCACTAGCAAGGCTCTTTTAAACTTAGATCGTTTACCTTTATGTAAACTGGGTCAAATATATCAGTATATCCGGGTAGATACTACCAGTGTTTACAACATCGCTGAGATTTATGGCTTACCTTATTTAGAAGGATTAGTCAGCGTTGCTGCTAAATTTGAGCCAGTTTCAGGTCGGCGCGTCCAAGTGAAATTTGAGCGTTCTATTATCGGCTTACAACGTTTAATAGAATACAATTCTCCGGTAACTTTTATCCAACAAATTGAAGAAGGTAGAAAATTTCCCGGAATTGATGTTGCCATAAACAGTGACAAACAGCAAGGCTGGTTAGATATCACTTATATAGATAACGACCTACGGATCGGCAGAGGTAATGAGGGAAGTGTGTTTGTCTTAACTAAAACATAAGCTTTGCACGAATAACCTTTTGCGAACGAAGGTACGCTATAACGTCTACCTTGTCAAGTAGGGTCTAATACCTTTTGCAATTTTGGATGTGGTATCTAACTGGTGAGATGAGGGAGCAGGGGAGCAGGGGAGAAGTTGCAGGAAAGGAAGTCTTTCTCCTCTGCCCCTCTGCCTCTTGTACCCCATGCCCAATGCCCCATGCCCACTCCCAAATTCAGACAAATAACTTAACAAAGACTCTTGCTGCGACCTTGAGGTTGTAGAGTGAAATCAATTAGCCCTCTAGATTGGCGATTGATAACTAAAAGGGAAAATAATCATGGTTCAACGTGGTTCTAAAGTACGTATTCTCCGTCCTGAATCCTACTGGTTTCAGGATCTAGGAACTGTGGCTTCTATCGACCAAAGCGGCATCAAATACCCTGTAATTGTCCGCTTTGAAAAGGTCAATTACTCTGGTATCAATACCAACAACTTTGCCCAGGATGAATTAGTCGAGGTTGAAGCACCAAAGGCTAAAGCTCCGAAAAAATAGCTGCAAAGCTACAAGGGGGTTGTTTGATGCGATGATGAAGGGTAGTCTTAAAGTCTGAAGTATGAAGTCTGAAAATTTCAGTTCATTCATTCTTTGTCCTAGCCTACCCTAATCTACGAGAGCCGCCCTGCGGGTATTTACGGTTTCTTTTGGGTAGTAATACGAGCCATCTACGGCTATGTAAGTTACTACCCCATCTTTTCTTCCTCCATCCCTCAAATAAATCATAATTGCCTGCTTAACTCAGCTTGAATGCCCGAACTGCCTGAAGTTGAAACAGTCCGAAGGGGTCTAAATCAATTGACCCTCAACCAAGAAATTACGGGAGGAGATGTGTTGCTCGATCGCACCATCGCCTACCCGTTTTCTGTTGGTGAGTTTGTTAATGGAATTGAAAATAATGCGATCGCTACTTGGCATCGTCGCGGTAAATATCTCCTCGCCGAACTCTCCTCGTCTTCCGGCTGGTTAGGGGTTCATCTGCGAATGACCGGTCAACTATTATGGCTGAAGAGAGACGAACCATTACACAAGCACACGCGGGTTAGATTATTCTTTGGGGATCGACAGGAATTGCGTTTTGTTGACCAGCGAACCTTCGGTAAAATATGGTGGGTTCCGCCTGGTGTTGCTGTAGAAAGTATTATCACTGGTTTAGCAAAACTGGCAGCAGATCCATTTTCACCCGAATTCACTGTTGAATATCTAGCAAGCAAACTCCAAAACCGCCGTCGTCCGATTAAGACTGCGCTACTGGATCAATCGGTGGTGGCGGGATTAGGTAACATTTATGCTGATGAAGCATTGTTTAAGAGTGGAATTTTACCTGAAACCTTGTGTATAGATTTGCAGCTAAAGCAAATTGAACTTTTGCGAACAGCCATAATTCAAGTGTTAGAAACCAGCATTGAGGCTGGTGGTACGACATTTAGTAATTTCTTAAATGTTAAAGGTACTAACGGCAACTATGGTGGTGTAGCCTGGGTTTATAACCGCGCTGGAGAACCCTGTCGAGTTTGTGGTACAGCAATTCAACGGATCAGGTTAGCTGGGCGATCTAGTCATTTTTGCTCCGAGTGTCAAACGTTACGGGGAGTTAGGAGACGCGATTAATCGCGTCTTTACAAAAGTTAGGAGTTCTAACTCGGAACTCTTTTAAAATGCAGGTGAAAGACGTTAAAAATTTGAGAGAGGAACTCATGGCAGTCAAAAAAGGAGATATGGTTCGCGCTGTGCGCGAGAAACTAGAAAACAGTCTGGAGGCTAAAGCTAGTGATGCTCGCTTTCCTTCTTATTTGTTTGAAACCAAGGGCGAAATTGTAGACATCAAAGGTGATTACGCCCTGATTAAGTTTGGGAAAGTACCAACACCTAATATTTGGTTACGTGTGGATCAACTTGAAGAGTTTAAATAAGTAAAAAGAATTCAGGAGTCAGAATTCAGAATTCAGCATTTATTCTGACTCCTGAATTTTTGCTGAGAAAAATCGTATCTTAATTTATGTCTTCTTCCCCTAACTCCTCAATTGTCTGTAATTTACCCCGTGTCACCATCGTGGGTGCGGGTAGGGTTGGCAGTACTTTAGCTCAACGTGTTGCAGAGAAAAACCTGGCAGATGTCGTTTTACTAGATATTATTGCGGGAATGCCTCAAGGTTTGGCGCTGGATTTGATGGAAGCTAGGGGAATTGAAATACATAATCGCCAGATTATCGGCACAAATAATTATGCTGATACATCTGGTTCCCAAATCGTGGTAATTACTGCCGGATTTCCCCGTAAACCAGGGATGAGTCGAGATGATTTGCTGAAAATTAATGCCAAGATTGTGGTGGAAGCGGCAAAAAATGCGTAGGCGTAGCCCGTCGTAGACATCGCTCATTCTCCCAATGCTATTTTTATTGTTGTCACCAACCCGTTGGATGTGATGACTTATTTAGCTTGGCAAGCAACTGGTTTACCACGCGATCGCATTATGGGTATGGCTGGTGTATTAGATTCCGCCCGTTTTGAAACCTTCATTGCCCTAGAATTGGGCGTTTTGCCCGCCGATGTCAAAGCGATGGTTTTGGGCAGTCACGGCGATTTAATGGTTCCCTTGTCTCGTTATGCTACCGTTAACGGCATTCCCATCACTGAATTGCTGGATGCTGCCACAATTGAACGTTTGGTAGAAAGAACTCGCAACGGTGGGGCAGAAATTGTGGAATTGATGCATACGGGAGGTGCTTTTTTTGCTCCGGCGTCGGCTACTAGTGTGATGGTAGAATCGATTTTATTAAATCAGTCGCGGTTGTTGCCTGTGGCCACGTATCTGCAAGGTGAATACGGTTTAGAAGATGTTGTAATTGGTGTTCCGTGTCGGTTGGGATGCGGTGGAATTGAGAGTATTTTGGAATTGACGCTGACTGATGAAGAAAGAGAGGGTTTGCATACTTCGGCTCGATCTGTGCGTCAAAATATTGAGCGATCGCAGGAAATAATTCGTAATACTTCGGCTACGCTCAATACAAGTTCGTAATTTGTATAAATAGCAGCCAAAATAAAAAGCAGTAGGTTCAAATCCCACTGCCTTATTTGTTATTCCAAAATTCATCACCTTATGAAAACCAGTATCACCAGATTGGTTTTGCGTTAACGGCGGGAATCCTGATCTGCGGGGTCGCCGTAGGGATCTTCGCTGGCTGGACGGACATCACCAAACTCCCCTGTGTCTGCGGGGTCGCCGTAAGGGTCTTCGCTAGCTGGGCGAACATTGCCGTAAGACGAGATATCTGCGGGGTCGCCGTAGGGGTCTTCACTAGCTGGGCGAACATCGCCGTAAGATGCCGGATCTGCGGGATCGCCGTATGGATCTTCGCTGGCTGGACGTACATTGCGATCGCGCAATTTGGCATCTTCTTCAGCTTGATCGCTGTTCGACCCCAAAAGCAAATCTTTCGCCTTTCGGAAAAATTCATCTACCATAATCTGTCTCCTGATTTAAGTTCGTGTTTCCGACGTGCGCGATCGGCGTTATCCTCCGGGAAACCCGCTTTCTTCTTTACACACGCTTCGCTGATCTAGAGTGCCGGAGCTGCGGATGAAGTTATACCAGTGAGATCGCGACCTGTGGCACTCCGGTTATAGCCTTGGAATTCCCGATACTTTTGTGCTTCAGATTCCGGTACTCGAATTCCTTCTGATGGTGGCGTTACCCAGTGAGCGCGATGTTCAGCATCACGGTAATATACACGCCCATTCTTGGAAAGATAGTATTTACCTTGCGCTCCTTCTTGGGGAGCATTTTTATGTTGGTTGTAGAGGTAATAAAGTCCAGCAGCACCCGCCAAAATAGCAACTTTCTGCCCTGTAGACAAGCCCTTCTTCGCTTCGGTTTGGCGATCGCTCACTGTTCTACCGACGGTATCATCAACAGGTGGTGGCACATTAGCTTTTTGGGAACCGCCTCCGCAGCTACTTAGCAAGGGAACCATTAACAATGCCGAAAGCAGCACTGCAAATAGACGCGAAACTATTTTACGTTCTTTATATATTGTGTTCATTGGATTTCGTTCTCACCTGTATTTGCTAAAAGCCTTGCTGTTGCAAAAACAAAGTTGGAATTCCTGTTATTTCCCTGGGAATTGAAAAAACATATACCACTTAATTTACAACTGCACAGCTAGAGCGTTTCTCTGTCATGATCGTCGATTTTCTCAAGCATTCCATCCCGCCTTTGAGAGAAATCGTATTCATCCCAAGGAAATATATTTTTGATTTTTGATGAGTTTATTTAGCTGAAACGTCGAAATTTTCAGCAATTTCTCGGTTATTTTTTCTGCATAAATAACTTAGAAAGATACAGTTACTATGATGCTTTTTGCCAAAAAGTACACTCAATATGACATCAAAAAATACTAGCACTCGTCTTCTTTTGGCTTTATGGGATTTGGGAGGAACGCAGCAGGAAATTAAGAAGGGTCAACTCACTAAGCGAATTGTAGCCAAAAGCCAGAAGGTAGCAGATTATCAGGGCATATTCGAGGAATTACAGAAGCAGGGTGCGATCGCAATTTCCAAAAAGGGATATTCTCTGACATCTGGCAAGGGTTTAGAGGTATTGGGTGAGGGTTTGAGAAGTGGCGATTTTAAGTTTGAAGGCACGATTGTCGGAACTTGGGCGGCGAATGCGCTGGTGAAGTGGATTAGTCAGATTGATGTTGCGGTAACTGGTGCAGATGTACCAGTTAATGGGAAGGGTGCGATCGCTTCTTATGACGAGTTTAAATCTGTGGCGTTGGAAGTCTACGACAAGTTGAACTATGAGTACAACTTTAATAATCTGGTGCCGATTTATCGCATTAGAAGAGGAATTGGCGATCGGGTTAGTCGTCAAGATTTCAATGAGTGGCTACTGGAAATACAAGAAAAAGATATTTTTCAACTAATTGCTGGAGAGATACCAGACTTGACTGCTGATAAACGCGAAGATTCAATCACCATACCAGGAGCAGGATTACGCTCTTACGCCAAGCGCTTGAGTTAATCACATTGTCACTAACATCTTTGTAGTTCCTCACACCATAATCAAACGGAATCAATATGACAAATATCCCTATTTCTCCAATAGAAGCCGTCAATGCCGCCATTCAAAGTCATAATCCATTTACCAACGCGGGCATTGTCCAAGAACAACATATTTGGGGAAAGAAGTTCCCTGATGTGCCTACGCTAAATGCCCATGCTTCTAATGCAGTTTTTCAGGCAATTGAACTGGTAAGAACAAGCCAATCTAGTCAAGATAAGGTGACATCAATAGCCATAACTGCACAACAGGGAGTTGGCAAAACTCACTTACTCAGTCGCATTCGCCATCGACTAGAACATGAAGGAGGTGCTTTATTTGTCTATGCAGGTGTCAATAACTATACAGATTTAAATCTAGTTAAGTACCAATTTCAGCAAACTTTGGCGGATAGTCTAAGCAAAACGGGTAGTCAAGGTGTCATGCAGTGGCAGGAAGTAGCAGCAGCAATGGCAAATGAAGGTTTTAAAGCCATCAATGCCAATGCTCCGAACCTTTCTCCACAGGAATTGCTCCAAAGATTTGACAAAGTATATGTAAGTTGGTTGGCTAAAAACAAAAATTTGATGGATAGGCTGATCAAAGAAGTTCTTAAAGTGAAACCAAATGCAGATCCCTATATTGTCCGGGCTATTCTGTGGACGCTTTCAGAAACTCAAGCATCTTTTGCTAGAGAATGGCTGTCTGGTGATGAACTAGCCCAATCTAATGCAGACGCTCTGGGATTACCAAATCCTAGTAAAACCAGTCAAGATAGAGAAGCTGAAGCTCTGAAAACTATTCAGCAAATCTTAAATTTAGTAAGTTACTATAACCCAGTTGTAATTTGTTTTGATGAAATAGATGTTAAAAACACTTTTAGTGAAGATGGGTTGCCTACAGAACTAGTAATTGCTGATTTAGTGAAGCGTCTGCATGATACTCTCGAACACTCTGAACTAAGTCGAGGGGTTGTTATTATCACAGTTATGTTGCCTGTTACATGGACGCAGAAGATAAATGAGATACAAGATGGCACACCTGATAGAATTTCAAAATATACGGGACGCAAACCAATAGATTTAAGATACATTGATAGTGAGTCTCTGGTGGAATTAGTCACACTTTGGTTGAAGGATTTTTACACAATTAGCAATTTATTACCACCTAATAAAGTCTACCCATTTGAAGAAAGTAACCTGAGAGAATATGGCAAAGGAAGACCAACCGTAAGAGAGGCTTTGAAATGGTGTGCAGAAAACTTTAAGGTGAAAGGCGATATTTTACCACAAGACCCATTTGAACGATTCGAGATTGCTTTAAAAAGAGAGAAAGAGGTAGAAATTGCAGATTATCTTGATGAGAAGAACAATTCTCTCATTGTTGATGCTTTGCGTTTTGCTTTTCAGACCCTTAAGGGTCAAATACTAGATGGTGAAACTTCCACAGGTGAGAAATTAGAAAAAGTCACAATCGAAGATGTTGTTGAAATCGAGCCTAAATCAAAGAATCAAGGTTGGATAAATTTCAAAATTATTGGCAAAGAGAAAGATAAGATTTTTAAAATTGGTGTTTCTGTTCTCCAGTACTCACATGGAAGAGCTGTTGGAGCCGGAATGTGGCGGTTGATTGAATATAAAACCTTCGATATAACGCGAGGGTGTTTAGTTCGTTCTAAAAATAAAGAAAAAATGATTTTCAAAAACTGGGATTCTTATGTGTATCTTAAGAAGCTTGTAGAAGAATTAGGTGGAGAACATGTAGATTTAAAACTTGATGAAGTTAAACCACTAATTGACCTATATTCTATTTATCAGCAACGCGATCATTATCAACTTAATGAAGAGCAATTACTGGAGTTTTCCCAGCCAATAACTCGTAATAATCCTTTGCTACTAGAAATTTTGAGTAATCCTTCTGGTCAGATTGATGGAGATACTATTGAAGGAGAAGAACTATTAAATGACTTCCTTAATCCTTCTATTATAGAAGAAACAGACGACTCAGATGATCTGACTGAGTTGTATACTTAAGCATGAGTGAATTAGTTGTGCTTCAAACAGCTCTGTTTTTACCTGCTCTAGAAGTTGAAGCGTTAATACAAGGGCGAATTATTGTAGCGATGCCTCGTAAATTTATACATCCGGGGCAAAAATTTGCTCTTTATCCAGCTAATGTTTCAATTAACTTATTACCCAATGAGCAGCATTATCGCTCAAACTTTTTGCCTGTTGTCCAAAATTTTATTGCAAACTTAAGTACTGAAACAACTTTGATTAAAGCTTGGGCTAAGTGTGAACTTTGCCGCAGGCTGAATTCTCCTGAATCATTAGAGGCTCTATTACAGTTAACAATCTGGACAACAGAGACATTACAACAAACTCTCTTACAAAAACCTTACATTTTTCTAGCTTTCTTGCGTGTCTATTTGTTACCGGAACCACAAGAGATTGCTGCACAGTTCCAAAGTCATCATTTTTTGCCTTTGCCAAATCCCCTGACTGTTACTGTTACCGAAACCCACCCAGTAATAAACGATCACACCTTCGCCCAACGCAAACACCAATTAGAAAAACTAGAACCCCCACTGCATCCTGAATTGGAAGAATTGCAGAGTGCGATCGCACCGCTAACCATTAGCCAACCAGCAGCTAAACAATTAGATGACGATATCAAAGTATTCTTAGGTTGGAGTAGTGACAAGCTAACAAATCTATTAGATTTAGACTTACCTTGGATTCAGAAAATTGCTGAAGTTGGAAACTCTAGCGATGGACATACATTTGAAAAATTAGTTCGTAAAGGATTACTAAAATTAGGCTTTACAGGTTCAAGCCTGAATCCAGACGCAACGGGTGGCGCAGGAGGCATGGATTTTTACACTGAACAACCTTATCCAATAGTAGGAGAGTGCAAAGCAACTAAAACTGAGAAAGTTCCTGATGGTACACCTGCACAGTTATTAAAAATAGGTATGAACCATCTTGGTAAATTTCAGTATGACAATTCTATTAAATTAATTGTAGCCGCCGGAGAACTAAATTTTTACGCATCAAGAACAGCTACCGAAAATCAAATGAATGTTATTAGCCCAGAAACTCTACAAAAACTAGTTGAACTGCAAGCACACTACAAAAATTCTATCAATTTATTAGAACTAAAAGAGTGTTTGCAACAAGCGCCTTTTGGTTTAGCTGAAGATAAAATTAATACTTATATTGATAAAGTTGAACAATCTATAAAGTTGCGATCGCACATTATCCAGCTTGTCAAAAATTATCTACAAAGCTCAGGTGCAGAATCTACTGGTGTTGAAGCTCTACATGGTGCATATTTTGGCTCACATCCGCCACAGCCAATAACAACAGCAGAAATGCACGAAATTCTGATAGAACTTTCCTCACCATTAACAGGCTATTTGGGGCGAATTAAAGGTATTAATTGGAATAGCGATCGCTTTTACTTTCTCCGCGATTTACTTATTAACTAAAGATAGTACAATCTATCTCTTTTCTTCTCTCTGCGTTCTCTGCATCTCAGCGGTTCGTTTAAAAATAACTGAAGTGCGTAGGCGTAGCCAGCCATAGTTATCGCTTTTATTTTCTGAGTGATTGATTAACGAATCTAAAATAAGTTAGGAGATAATTAGCAGTAAACTTAAATATCAACTTACTCATCTGATTCTGTAAATAAAGATGCCAAATTTTGATAACCACTCACTACACGGACAATTTCAATTCCACTATTTATAAGTCGATAAAGAATAATATAATTATCCAAAGGAACGCCGCGCAAATCAGATTTAATATTTCCGTAGCTACGTCCCATATTGGGAAAATTAGCTAAATATTTACACTTTTTGTCAAAGTTATTAATAAAATTCTCTCCAGCATCAATATTTATCCTGACAAAATAATCAATAATTTTTGATAAATCCTGACTGGCTTTTGGAGAGATAATATGTTGCTTCATCCTTTTAATTCTCTTGCTTTACGCAGTTTCTCTCGCAATTGTTCAACTACAACTCCTCCATCAATACCTTCTCCTCTATCCAGTTGCTCGATAGCAACCTCAACTTTTTCGCGTGTTTCTTCAACCCATTGCTGATAACCTTTTTCCCACTCTAATAGCAACTTCAATGCTTTACTAATAACTTCTTCAGGATTCGCATATCTACCTGTAGCAATTTGCGCTTGGATAATTTGCTCTAGTTCAGGTTTAATTTGGATATTCATTATTGATATTCCAGTTGATTGACAGCTTTAAGCTGATTTTAACAAAATTTAAAGTCCGATAATTTGAATAGCGATCGCTTTTACTTTCTCCGCAACTTACCTATTAATTAAAGATAATACAATATATCTCTTTTCTTCTCTCTGGGTTCTTTGCCTTTCAGTGGTTCGTTTAAAAATAACTGAAGTGCGATCGCATTTATCTTAAAGTTAAGATACAAGCCTAATAATTCACTAACCCCATTTCTTAATGCTGCTTTAATTTTAGTTTAAAGGAAGATCCAGGCGTCCATTTAAATTTTCTATGTAATTTTACTATATAAATAGCTATAAAAAATACCTTGTGTTGCATCTCGCCTTCTCTATAAGACGCTATACTTAGCTTTCTTCTCCGTAGAAATATGCGGTTCGTTTCAAAATAACTAAAGTACAGATTGCTTTACAATTAATTACTTCATGAATAATTAATACTATCTATTGACTTAATTTTATTTTATGAGAAGCAATACAAATCTTAGTTGCAGCCTACCACAAGGCATCGCAATCTTTCATCTTTTTCTCAGTAAATTTTATTTATAGTGACAAACTTTACAAAAATTTTATACTTAGCCACTGTGTAATTTCCTTTACATAAGATAAAGATTTAGTACTGTCGAAGAAACACATTATACTTACTACACTGGTGTTCATTAATCATAAACCTCTACCAAGTTTACAACTTAGGCAAGATGACCCATGTATTATCAAATTTGGAATTTCTTTCTTAAAGAAGATAAATACATTTATTGGAAAGAAAAAATAAAAGTTAACAAAAACTTTGACAAAGTGACATGGCAAAAGATTATTGATTTCTTGTCACTAGTAGAGCAAACTTTCCAGTTGAAAAGTCAACTAGCAGAAACCGATAGCCTTGAGCCGTTTCTCAAGTTAGCAACCGAAAACGGTTACAATTTGACAGCAGAAGAACTTGCCTGGTTTCTAATTACGAGAAGACAGATTTGGGATCTTTTTGATTTTGCACAAAAAACGCCATCTCTCAAAGAAGAATTGCTAATAGCTAAAGATCCGCAGCAGTTTGTTGATATCGCTGCCGAAAACGGCTATTACTTTTCTGTAGATGAGTTAGCTTGGCTGTTAATTGAAATCAAATCATCTTCAGATTTAGTATCTATTAACAACAGTGTTGGAGAGATTCTCACGGTCTCAAGCTACGGCAGAATTGAAACAGGATATTGGATTTGGCTAGCAGAACATTGGGGAATCGTGCCACCATTTTGTCATCGGGATAAACCCAGTACTTTCTTATGTCAAAATCTTAACAATCCTTTTTTACCCGATCGCTGTTTTTTACCCAAGAGTTACTTTAATCAACGCTTGATGGCAATTCATAATTAAAATAATTCGTAATTAGGCAAAGAAGAGAAGAAAGCAATACTTAACCAAACGGTATTGAGTGATAAAACTTAATTACGAATTACGAACTTGTACTGAGCTTGTCCTGAGTTTCGACTGCGCGGAAATCGAGCGAAGTCGAGATTCAACTACCGCGTAGTCGTTGGCGCAGCCTCTCATAGAGAAGGGCGTAGCCGAAGTATTACAAATCATACGGTGAAGCATCCTAGACAGAAGATATATCTTCTATTTAGGATGCTTCACAATAAAAAATTGTTGTTGAGACAACAATTATGGACAAAATCTGAGATTTAGATTAGAGCTATCAGCTAGCAGAAACGGTCAAACTACCGGGTTTCTGAAGATCGCCTTGTAAAACTACACCCCGCTGATTGGCATGGATGTGACGCAAAATCTTGTAAATTGCCTCAACTTGGTCTGATGCGCCTGCCTTCTCGGCGAGTTCGTCAAGAGAAAGGGGAGTTTTTTCTTTTTGTAGTACTGCTACCACTCGTGTTTGTAAATCGAGAATGGAGGCGGCAGCTTTTTTGCCAGCTTCTACACCTGGTTGATGGTAGGCGTTGACGTTGACCAAACTAGCATATAAACCAACAGCACGTTCATACAAAGCAATTAATGCCCCTACAGTTCGGGGATTAACTTGGGGAATCGTGACTGTAATCGAATCGCGGTGATTTTCATAAAGCGCTTGTCGGGTTCCTTGGAGAAAACCGGAAAGATAATCGCCTGATGTAACTCCAGGATCTATTTCAGTAGATGGCCCTTGACGATCTTCCAACACTTCAATAAAGGTAGCAAAGAAATTCGCTACACCCTCGCGTAACTGCTGGACATAAGCGTGTTGATCTGTTGAGCCTTTGTTGCCGTAAACGGCGATACCTTGATGGACTACATTGCCGTCTAAGTCTTTTTCCTTACCCAAGGATTCCATCACCAGCTGTTGCAAATAGCGACTGAATAAAAATAAGCTGTCCTTGTAAGGTAGGACAACCATATCTTTTTCGCCCTTTCCATTGCCTGCAAAGTACCAAGACAAAGCAAGCAAGGCTGCTGGGTTATTTTTTACATCTGGGACGCGGGTAGCGTCATCCATCTCTTTTGCGCCATCTAGGATAGCGTGGACATCAATGCCCTGTAATGCCGCTGGTACTAGCCCCACAGCAGACATTTCTGAGGTGCGTCCTCCTACCCAGTCATACATGGGAAATCTCGCTAGCCAGCCTTCATCTTTGGCTAGTTTATCGAGGTTGCTATCAACGCTGGTAATTGCTACCGCATATTGGGCAAACTCCAAATTGTGTCCGGCGTATGCTTTTTTAACTTCAATCATGCCGTTGCGAGGTTCCGGCGTTCCCCCAGATTTGGAGATCACCAATACCAAAGTGCTGGCGAGGCTATTCCGTAGATGATTGAGAACGCGATCGATACCTGCGGGATCGTTGTTATCGATAAAGTGAAGTTTCAGCGGCGGGAAATCAGGAGCGAGAGCTTCCGCAACGAATTGGGGGCCGAGAGCGGAACCACCAATGCCAATGGAGATAATATCCGTGAAGCGGCTTGCTCTAGGAGGATGAATAGCACCTGTTTGGACTTTTTCCGCAAAGGCTTCGATTTGTTCTAAGGTTTGAACTATTTCTTGCGTAAGTTCTGGAGCTGGTGCTAAATCAGGATTTCGCAGCCAGTAGTGTCCAACCATGCGGTTCTCGTCGGGATTTGCGATCGCACCCTTCTCTAGTTGAGCCATATCCGCAAACGCCTTGTCAAACTTCGGCTGCAACGATTCCACGAAGGCATCATCGAACCGTATCCGACTCACGTCTAAGTACAGTCCCAATCCCTCGTGGAAATATAACCAGTTTTGGTATCGTTGCCAAAGTGCCCTAGCATCCATAGGGAAATCTCAAATAAAGTGTTTTTCAAAAACCAGTTTAGTGTAAGGTTATAGCGATCCCTGCCTAGCCTTATACAGTTTACAGTTTTAAGTGTTCCCTTGACTCTTGACTTTAAACATCTGGCATAGGGATGACACGCAGAAATTTCACAATTTCACCCCTAATTTCTATACCAATCAGATAATTATCTAGGGTGAAGCGGTGAAAAATGCCTTCACTATCAAGCTGTCGCAGTTCTTTTAGATCGCTCAACTGCCACTTTTGGGCTAACTCAATAAAAACAAAATCATGCACCCGCTCGTAGGCGGCAGGTTCTAAATTCTTCAGGTCTAGCAAAAAAGACCTGGCATAGCGCATTTCCAGACTCACTGGGCGTTACCTTCACCAAAACTTGAGGGGCCACTGGCACTAGCTCAAAAGCGCTGCTGAATCAGAAAAACATCAACAGTCTAACCGCTTCTTCATGGGTTAAGATATCCCACGGTTGCTGCGATCGCTTGACTTTTTGTATCGCTTTGAGCATATAAAAGTCATAATGTAAAGCTTCAAGAACATTCCAAATGTCTTGCAAATCGTCATCGCCTAATTGCTCAATTAAGTGATGCATTCTAAGTCGCAGCAAATTCATACGTTAATTATTCCCTACCACCAAACTACCAACAATAAATAGTATTCCCATAAAATTAGCTACGCTCAAGCTACGCTAAAATTTATTCGCCCGGCGAGGGGGCAAGGGAGCAGGGGAGCAGGGGAGGATAATTAATGACAAATGACAAATGACCAATGACAAATGACCAAATAATTTAATATGGTTGACTATCTCATTTTCTTAGCAATTTCTACGGCACTTTTTGCTCTATTCGCACTAGGGCTGAATTTACAGTGGGGCTTTACGGGATTAATTAACTTTGGTCATATTGCTTTCATGACTCTGGGAGCGTATACAACGGTATTGTTAAGCTTAAAGGGCGTACCCCTACTTGTATCGGCACTGGCTGGGGCAATTGTCGCAGCCTTATTGGGTTTGATAATCGGTTTTGTAACTCTCCGCTTACGGGAAGATTATCTAGGAATTGTCACGATTGGTACGGGCGAATTAATTCGTTTGGTGGTAAATAATCAAGAATTACCTACGGGTGACACCTGGACTTCTGGGGCGTTTGGTGTGCAAAGTTATCCCATACCCCTATCCACAGAGCCTAATTTGTTTGTCAGATTTGTGATGATTGGGTTGTTAACGCTGCTAGCTGCCGTAACTTTTTTTACGTTGTGGCGATGGATTCGTACCACCCAAATATCTCGGACTACTGATTTAGGCAAAAGGATGACTAGCAAGCAAGAATTTGCATCGCGCTTGGCTGTGGGAATTTTGTTAGCAGTTTTGGCGGCAGCGATTTATATTTCTGGGGTAATCGGACTGTATAACTACAATCCAAAAGCGGGTTTAATGCTGGTGTTGCTGCTGGTTTTAGCATTTGTATACTGGCGCTTAGAAATTTTGGTGCGATCGCCTTGGGGTAGAATTCTCAAAGCCATCCGCGAAGATGAAGAAATTCCCAAGGCGCTGGGAAAAAATGTCTTTTGGTATAAATTACAATCTCTCATGTTAGGGGGTGCGATCGCAGGTATCGCTGGTGCTTTCTTCGCTTGGCAACTCAGCGCCATTTACCCCGATAATTTTCAACCGCAGATCACCTTTGACACTTGGATTATGGTGATTTTAGGCGGTTCTGGGAATAATGTTGGCACAATCGTAGGTGCGGTAATTTTCTTTGCTTACGATGCGTTAACGCGAGAAGTCTTACCCAGAATCGTTTCCCTTGATGAAGCACGTTTGGGTGCATTTCGCATCATGGTAATCGGACTAATTTTGATGGTACTGATGATTTGGCGTCCTCAAGGTATCTTAGGGAAAAAAGAGGAACTCACCCTTGGTAAATAACTATTCATCCCCACTTCCCCTTTTGGCAGCCACTGGACTTTCTAAAAGCTTTGGTGGTGTCAAAGCAGTTAATGAGGCGAAAATCGAAGTTGCTAAAGGCAGCATTACGGGCTTGATTGGCCCCAATGGTGCTGGTAAAACTACTTTATTTAACTTACTCTCAAACTTCATCCGCCCTGATAAAGGACGAGTGATTTTTGACGGCGAACCGATTCACAATTTACAACCATATCAAATCGCCCAGCAAGGAGTAATCCGCACCTTTCAGGTTGCACGGACTCTCTCGCGGTTGTCGGTGTTAGAAAATATGCTGCTGGCGGCGCAAAAACAAACAGGTGAAAATTTTTGGCAGGTGCAGTTGCAACCGCACATTGTCGCTAAAGAAGAAAAGCAACTGCAAGAGCGAGCAATGTACTTATTAGAATCAGTGGGCTTGGCAAAAAAAGCACACGATTACGCTGGTTGCTTATCTGGTGGACAACGCAAGCTGCTAGAAATGGGACGGGCGCTGATGACTAACCCTAAGTTAATTTTGTTGGATGAACCAGCTGCTGGGGTGAATCCAAAACTGATTGATGATATTTGCGATCGCATTATCACTTGGAACCGTCAAGACGGCATGACCTTTTTGATTATCGAACACAATATGGATGTAGTGATGTCCTTGTGCGATCGCGTTTGGGTACTTGCCGAAGGGCAGAATTTAGCCGACGGTACACCCGCAGAAATTCAAACTAATCCCAAAGTTTTAGAAGCTTATTTAGGAAAGTAGAGTGTGATTGACTTTCTGTTTATGCAATGTAGTTAGTGATTTGACTTTGAATAAATAAAAGTACATGAATACTGTTACTTGTTCAAAGTCAAAGGTAACACTATTAATAGTGTTTAGATTAGAGAAAATATTATGGGTATTACAGCTAGCTATAAACGCATTACGCCACAAAAGTTTTCAGAAGTTCAGAACGATCCTGAAGCAGCAGCATCTTTCTTTAAGCTTAATTTAGATGATTTAGTTTTTAATTTTAGTAATCCACAGGCAATGATTGCCCAACGACAAAAGCAACGAAGCGATGAACGTAACTTCAGTATTGAAAAAGATTGGCACGCACTACATTTTCTTCTCACTGGAGAGTCAAATTTGGACAATACTCAAGCATCACCGCCTCTTTGTAATGTAGTCATGGGAGGTACACCGACACAGTTTGATGCGGGTTACGGATTTGTACGCTATCTCACACTTGAAGAGGTTCGAGATGTTGCCGATGCTCTAAGTCAAATTTCTGTTGAAGAATTGAAGAGTCGATTTAATTCTACCGTGTTTAATGCAGCAGAAATATACCCAAATCCTAGCCCTGGAGGATGGGACGAAGAGGAGATAGAACCGTTGTTTGAACTATATCCAAAATTGGTAGAGTTTTTTCAGAATACTGCAAAAGAAGGTGATATTGTTTTGCTGTCATCTGATTAATTTTTTCGGAAATTTGGCTCTTGTTAAAATCGAGTTGTATATCTCAGTGGAAAAAGCTTTTTATGTCAATAATGACAGTCAGAGATTTAGAGCAAGTCCAAACTGCTTTTACCGAAGCAGGTTTAGATTACCAGCTGGAACTCGAAAATGGAAAAATTTCAATTATGGGGCCGTCAGATATTGTATCCAGCGAAATCAGTAGTCGTCTCATTGCCTTTCTCTTTGCTTGGATAAATCCTCGTCGCTGGGGAAGAGTGTTTGATTCCGCAGGCGGTTTCATTATGCCAGATACAAACCTTAAAGCACCTAATGTTTCCTTTGTTCGCGCTTCCCGACTTCTCCAAAGTCCTCGTTACTTTGGAGAACTTGTCCCTGACTTGGTGGTAGAAATTAAATCTCAGAGCGATAAAATTAAACTTATAGCAGCCAAAATTCTGAAATTTATAGAATTAGGAGCGGTTGTCGGAATTTTGATCGATCCTGATGAAGAGACAGTTACAATTTATCGCTCTACAGGCGAACCGACAGTTTT
Organism: Nostoc sp. LEGE 12454; assembly: GCF_056620565.1. Lineage (NCBI taxonomy): Bacteria > Bacillati > Cyanobacteriota > Cyanophyceae > Nostocales > Nostocaceae > Nostoc > Nostoc sp. LEGE 12454. The sequence goes on along the minus strand of NZ_JBWQXL010000002.1, from coordinate 221,227 downwards.
GGAAAATGGCGATATTTTAACTATACCAGAACTTTTTCCCGGTTGGAAATTGCCGATTACTGAATTGTGGCCTCCTATCTTTACCGAGGAAGAAACACAAATCTTGTGAAGAACTTTAGTCGCTACTGAACTGAATTATCACTATTATCAATTAGATTGGCGAATCCACAAACATCATTACGAATTATTTTAATCTTCGTTATTTTCTGCAAAATTGACTTGCTCATAAAGGTCGCGCAATTCAATTTGAAAATCAACTGTTTGCAGTGATAAAATTGCAGATTCATGTTCAAGTTCAGTAAATAACCATTGACTTTCCGCAGTTTTTACATATTGCATCACATGATACTGATATTGGTCAATTAAAATATATTCCTTGAATTCTGGAATAGAGCGATAATAAAGAAACTTATCGCCTTGGTCATAATTTTTAGTCGATTTAGATAAAACTTCAGCAATTAACATCGGGTTCATAATCGTTGTTGTGCTGGTTCCTGTATAAATAGGTTGTCCCTCAATCACCATCACATCGGGATAAGTATGCTGCCGATAACGGGGTATCCATAAACGTACATCACCAATATAAACATCATAATTCTTGCCTCTCAAACCAAACTTCAAATAAGCATAAAAGTTGCCTGCAATTTTATTATGATTTGTAGTGCCACCCGTCATCGGTACAATTTCTCCATCACGGTATTCGCTTTTGTATTCTGCCTTTTCTTCAATTTCTAAATACTCTTCAGGTGTGTAATATAATTTTTGTGTTTCTAATTGCATAAATATATGACCTATAATTGTGCGGTTGCTTATTCATCTTTCACATCTATGTTGTACGCCAATAAACCCCATTTTCTCGCTGCATTAACTGGCAAGCAATGAACTCCCGTCGCAGGGTGGCGCAGTCGGGATGGTAGCGTTTAAGAATGTCATTTACCATGCGTTCAGGGTAGTTGACTCCTATATCAAACTGGTTTGCTAACCACTTGAGAATTACTAGACGCTTTTTGCGACTAGCGGGGATTTCCTTAAGGCATTCGCCCTCGAAATAGTTTTTCAACACTTTGCTTTCCCAAGCTTCAGTATCCACATCCTTAACCAAGGATGCTATTTTCTCAGGTGTAAAAATTTCCTTACTAATGCTTTGCAAAGCCTCGCTATCCAATTGATATAGACGGCTATTACCTTCAGGGCGCATTGTCACCAAATTTAGCTCTTTAAGTTTCGCTAAATGATGAGATACTGTCGGTTCCTTGAGTTGCAGTAGTGCCGCTAATTCTTCAACGCTGCACTCCTGATTCGCCAAAATACCTACAATCTTCAATCGGCTATCATCCGCTAATGCCTTGAAAAAGCGGAGTAAGATGTTAAATTGCTCTGGTTGCATAACTAACTTCTAATTAGACATCTATCTAATTAGAAGTATATCTAATTGAAAGCTCAGATCCCCAACTTCTCACAGAAGCCGGGGATTTTGTTGTTAAATTTAACTAAATTGTTCCTCTGCATCCAGGTTGAAAAGCATTTGCAGAGTTTGCATACAGCGCCTTCTGGCTTCAACATCTTGCTGCGATCGCAACTGTACCATCGGGTCATGTAAAATTTTATTGACAATTCCCCGCGTTAATGCTTCAATCACCTCTTGATGTTTTTCAGCGAATTCCGAACCCAATCTCGACAAAGCTTTTTCTAACTCTTGTTCGCGGATGGTTTCGACTTTATTTCGCAGACAGCTAATAGTTGTAACAGTTTCCAGACTGCGCCACCAAATATCAAAAGCTTCTACTTCTTCCTCTAAAAGTCGCTCGGCTTCCTGTGCAATCTTCCGACGGCTTTCGTAGTTTTGCGCTACTACTGCCTTCAAATCATCCACATTAAACGCTTGCACATTTTCTAATTCATTTACATCCGCATGAACATTACGCGGCACAGAAATATCAAATAACATTAAAGAGCGCTGAACTTCTAAAACCATTTCTAATTTGGCACGGTCAAGTATTGGCTCTGTTGCCGAAGTACTTGTAAACACCAAATCGCTATCGGCAATTACGCTCATCATTTCCGATAGTGGATGAATTTTGATCGGTTGTTGAGGGAACAGCTTTGCTAATTCGTGGGCGCGATCGCGAGAGCGATTTACAATACTAATTTCTACAGCACCTTTAGAAACTAGGTGTTGCACCAGCAGGCGCGACATTTTGCCAGCACCCAAAATTACCACTCGGCAAGCTGCCAAATTTGCCACTTTTATCTGTGCTAATTCCACAGCTGCCGAACTGATAGAGACAGCCCCAGTACCAATACTAGTTTCAGTGCGAACCCGCTTACCAGCTGTCAGCGCTTGTTTAAATAATCGATTCAAAATGGTTTTTATACCACTATATTGCTGTCCCAGTTTGTGAGTAGTCTTCACCTGAGCCAGAATTTGACCTTCTCCGAGTACCAGACTATCTAAACCACCTGCTACCCGCATAACGTGCATCACCGCATCATCATGCAGCAACATAAACAAGTGTTGTCGCAGAGAAAGCACGGGTAATTTACTGTATTCTGCAAGAAACTGCGTTACTTCCCGAATACCTTGGTCTGCTTCACTGGTGACAATGTAAATTTCCAGACGGTTACAAGTACTAAGAATTGCAACTTCGTCAATATGGGGATAGCTGGCCAGTTGAGCGATCGCACTTTCAATTTGTGGTTCTGGAATGCTCAGTTTTTCCCGGACTTCTACTGGGGCTGTTTTATGGCTTAACCCCACCACTGCTATATTCATTTGCTAAATCGTAGTTACTAGTTGGTAGTTGATAATAGGGCATTGAGTGAGAATAGGGAATGGGGAATTTTTGTTTATTGGTTGGTAGTTGTCCCCAGCAATAAACAACTATTAATCACTAACTACTAACTACTAACTACTGTAAGGGTAAAGCATTTTGGTGAATATTTTTCCATTTTATAGAAAGATTTATTTCCAAATGCTTCGCCTCTACTTTTACCATTCCCCATTCCCTAAAAATTAGTTCAGTTGGAGAGTCTTGGGTTCACCAAACATGTGAATTGTATCAACAAATCGAGCAGTTTTCGACTGGTTAGAAATTACCAAGCTTTGAGTTCTGGCTCCGCCGTTGAAGAAACGTACACCATTCATCAGATTACCACTGGTAATGCCGCTAGCAGCGAACAGAACAGTTTTACCAGATGCCAATTCATGAGCATCATAGACCTTATCGGGGTCATTGATATTCATAGACTTTAAGCGATCGATGTTGGCTTCTCTGCTTTCTCCAATCAGACCTGTTTTGACTACAGCGGGATCGTAAATCAGTTGACCTTGGAAGTGTCCACCCAAAGCACGCATTGCTGCTGCTGAAATTACGCCTTCAGGAGCCGCACCAATACCCATCAGCGCGTGGATATTAGTTCCAGCAAAACCGCAGCTGATAGCTGCACCCACATCACCGTCTGAAATTAGGGCGACTCTCGCTCCAGCCTCACGGATTTCTTTAATTAAATCGTTGTGGCGTTCGCGCTTCATGACCACGACCACAAGTTCTTCAATAGAGCGCTCTAGACACTCAGAGAGAATCTTGAGGTTTTCTGTTGCTGACTTGTTGATGTCTACCTTGCCCTTAGCTGCGGGGGGTGCTGCTAACTTCTTCATGTAAAAGTCAGGAGCAGCAAATAATCCACCTTTTTCAGAAATTGCCAAGACAGCCATCGAACCAGGTTGCCCATAAGCTACCAAGTTCGTACCTTCACAGGGGTCAACAGCGATATCAATTTCGATTAATTCATCAGGGTTACAGAGAGCTTCGGCATTTGGTTGAGTACAGATACCAACTTCTTCCCCGATGTATAACATAGGCGCGTCGTCGCGTTCGCCTTCCCCGATCACAATGCGACCCCGCATATAGATTTTATTCATCCGCTCCCGCATAGCTTCCACAGCTACTTGGTCAGCGATGTTTTTTTCGCCTTTACCCATCCACTTTGCGGATGCGATCGCGGCTTGCTCTACTACTTCAATAATCTCTAACCCAAGTGTATTTTCCACAGAGTCTGCCCTCTCAACTGCTTGAATTTCCGCCGCTTTATCTGGCTATTTCAGTCTTCAAGTCTACCAAAGGGCGGATACACGTGGAAGAAAGTTAAGTTTTGCTGCTAACTGGTTACAAAAGTGCCAGTTAACACATCCTTATTTTTTACTCCTAACTACTCCAGTATAAAGTGTATTTAAAAGTCACTAAGTTAAGAACTGGCATAAATGGGTAGCAATGTATATCTAGAACATTGCTGTTCTTCAGTGTTTATCTTTAGGTATAAAATAATAAAGAAAAAAATATAGTAAGTTAACTAAAAACTAAAAAACAAGGCGCAGAGTAAATAGCTTGTCAAATTCAGAGGTTAATCGTGTTTATCGACTACATCACACTCATGTTAATCAACATGGTAGCTGGACTATTTCTACTGGCTGACTATGTGTATCGTGGTATAGATAGTTCTAATCAAAGACAGTGGATTCCAGGCTTTGGGATTACAGGTGCGATCGCACTCACAACTGGTTTACACATGAGCTTCACCTGGCCAGTAATGGGTAGCTTTAACATTGCCTTCGGTGAGACAAGTGTCTTATTTGGAATCTTGTTTATTGCAGCTGCGATCGCCCTGGCTCAAGGTTGGGATTTGTTGACAATAGCAATTTACGGTTTCTTTGCTGGTGTAGTTGCGATCGTAGTCGGTATCCGCATCATCAACTTGAATTTGACAAAGCAACCGCTTTTATCGGGAATCGGATTTATTTTAACTGGCTTAGGTGGTATTTTTGCAGCGCCAACTCTCTATTGGAAAACCAATCGAACTTGGCGGCTAATTGGCGTAGCAGTGCTGATAGTAGCTGCTCTAATTTGGGCATTGACTGGATATTTGGCTTACTGGAATCATTTGGAGGGTTTCCAAAAGTGGGTTCCAGCACCGATGCGGTAAGCAATGTTCTAGGCTAGAGACATAGTTAAAACCTTGTTTAAGATCAATATGCTGGACTTTCTTAATCCCTTATTAAATCGCCATCCAGAGCGAGTCAAAGCCAACGTCGAGCTTTATACATGGCAAACTTGTCCTTACTGCATTCGTGCCAAAATGCTGCTGTGGTGGAAAGGTGTAAATTTTACTGAATATAAAATCGACGGCGACGAAGCAGCCAGAGCTAAAATGGCAGAACGCGCCAACGGTCGCCGCACCGTACCACAAATTTTTATCAATAACCAGCACATTGGCGGCTGCGATGACCTCTATCAGTTAGACACACAAAGTCAACTCGATCCCCTTTTAGCCCAAGCCGCTATTTAGCATTGAAGGAGGCAGGAGGCAGGAGGCAGAGGGCAGGAGGTTTTACCTCAGTTTGGAATTCAGACCCCCTGCTGTTGAAAGAGCCACCAAATTTTAATTTGGTGTTCTTGTTTTAAACTCTTACTCTATAAAAGGTTACGACACAGAGAAGGAAGCAGTATTCCTTTTGCCTCCTGCCTCCTGCCCTCTGCCTTTATTGATAAGAATATGCTAACTAAGTATACAGAATATCTTATACATCAACAATGGATGAGTTATGCCTTAGAATTAGCAAAAACAGCAGGTGATGCAGGTGAAATCCCTGTAGGTGCTGTTATCATTAATTCAACAGGCAAATTGCTAGCACAAGGAGAAAACAGAAAAGAGCGCGACAAAGACCCTACTGCTCATGCGGAAATTCTCGCTATCAAGACAGCCGCAACAACTTTACAAAATTGGCATCTCAATGAATGCACTCTGTATGTAACTCTCGAACCTTGCCCGATGTGTGCAGGTGCGATCGTCCAATCACGACTAGGAACACTGGTATATGGAGTAGACGATACCAAAACTGGCGCAATTCGTACAGTTATTAACATCCCCGATAGTACTGCTTCTAATCACCGTCTCCAAGTAATCGGAGGCATTCTAGAGTCAGCTTGTCGTCAGCAATTACAGACTTGGTTTGCTGCTAGGCGGCGTAAGGTAAACTAACGGACAGAGGTAAAACTGTCCATCTAGTACGACACAAGTCACGCAAGAGAATCTACGGTGTAACTAATCAGTCCTTTCGTTAAATTTTACCCGTCAATCAGCTGCATCCGTCATGATGGAATTTTACTCTTCATCCGATACCTGCCAGCACACCTCAGCAAATCATCAGGTGGCTGGTACTACCTCAAGGGTTTCTCCTTGGTTAAGTCCTCTGGCATATTTATTAGGGCGTCACTGCCTATTACCATTATTCTTTGGACAAATTAGAATAACCGGACAAAAAAATATCCCCACAACTGGGCCTGTCATCCTTGCGCCTACCCATCGGGCGCGTTGGGATGCCTTGCTTGTACCCTACGCTACCGCTTGTCTGAGAGAACAAGACTTGCGATTTATGGTTACTATTGACGAATGCCAAGGTTTGCAAGGCTGGTTTGTCCAACGTTTGGGGGGGTTTCCTGTAAATTCTAAGCATCCGTCAATCCGCACGCTGCGACATGGGGTAGAACTACTTCAAGAGCAAAAAACCCTAGTAATTTTTCCAGAAGGTAACATTTTTCGTGATGGACAAGTTCATCAGTTGAAGCCGGGAATTGCTCGTCTTGCTTTGAGTGCTGAATCTAGTCATTCCGGGTTGGGAGTGAAAATTATACCCATAGGAATTAACTACAGCCAACCTTATCCCAATTGGGGTACAGATGTGAGTATTGACATTGGTTCCCCAATTAAAGTCGCGGATTACATGAATGGCTGTATAAAACAAGATGCAAAAAGCATCACAACTGATTTAGCAAAGGCACTGCAACAATTGAGCCATCAAGAAACAAAAGTTACTAATCACGCATTTGCAGAAATTACTAATTCTTGATGTAGTTAAACATCAAGATTACCTCTTAATCATTGACCGCGCATAATTCGGAAACTACACTTTTCAATATTTGACACTAATTGCTAACTGCTATATTCATCCTGAGTAAGTCAAAATAGATTAGTAGTATTTTGCAACCTTTGAGGATGTATATGTATAGATTACGCTCTATTAATAATATATTCAGCCAAATTGGCATTTTTTTGAGCCAATAGCTAAATTAATTGTCTGCAAACTACTGAATTGCTTGATGATAAATATTTTCACATTTAGTCAGACAGTTAAATAAAAGTTGGGAAGCGCCGACTGAAGACATCGCTATTTTGAAATAGTTTAGTGCGATGCCTACGCAAATACTTCAAGCAGTGCTTTGGGAAAATTCTTCTGCCAAATATCCCAGTTAACCTGAGAGGTTGTTTGAAAAGTGGTTGGCTGTGATTTTAGGCACTAACTGATCCCCCTTAGCCCCCCTTTTTAAGGGGGAACCGGAATCAAAGTCCCCCAATTTATCGGGGTATTTAGGCGGATCTAGAACGTTTTGTTACCGAGAAGAAAACTTTTCAAACATCCTCTGAGATAATTATTGGGTAACAAAGCTAGTAGTTAAGCAGATAGTGACGCACTCTACCGTAGGTATCACTCATCACAGCGATATAAGTTAGTTGATATACAGGGGTAATGGGAACTCTATTAAACTGATTTTTAGTCTAAATCAGAGATACTTAGGATGTAACTTTGCTTTGTCCAAGACCAAAACAGAGTTAAGATACCCGAAGTTTCCATAACTCTTTTGTATAGTTGTCGCACTAATTGATCCCATGAACACTGCTGTCGCTGTTACCTTGATGCACCGTACTGTTTTATCAGTTATAGCAGTCCTCAGCCTGCTATCACCTGTGAATGCTCAGGTATCACAGTCACCAGGCACTACCAGCCAACCACAACCCATTGACCCCAACAATCCTAATAACCTTCGCCCTATAACCGAAAGTAACAGCCTTTTGAGCATTGCAGGTGGCGATCGCTTAGTAAAAGATGCAGAACAAGCTGTTTCTGCTCAAAACTACACCTTAGCTGCCAAGAAACTCCAAGAAGCACGTCAAGTTTATAATCAGCTATCTAATTTTTATCAAGAGTTAAATTCTAGCTTTTCGGGAATTGACAACAGAGTTTCTGATTCTCAGCGTCAAAAAGCTCTATTAACAGCCCAAAAGCGGGATGAAGCCACCTTCCAGCTAGCATTGGTACATCGGGCACAAAATCAGCCAGAATTAGCTGTACCGTTGTTAGTTCAAATAATTAAAAGTCAAAACCCGACGCGGGATTTAGGCAAGAAAGCCTATAAACAGTTATTTGAGTTGGGTTTTGTTGATTCTCCCTATCCCAGAGAAGGTGGTAATTCATCCTCTTCATCCCCAAAAAAATAAATTAAATTTTTGTTGCCTCTTTTTGCAACCCATATTTCCCTAACCAGTCGCTTGGGAACGCCCCGGTGCTAGGATAGAGCTATCCGCCGTAACCAAAACCTGAGCGTTCTCAAGCAATACACCTTAGAGGCGCGTGTATCTACAGCCTTGCCAAAGCCTGAAGTTGGCACAGGCATTTGCTCTATATCTGTTAATAATAGAAAAGTAAGTTTTTTCAGGAATTGCGATGATTAGTCCGCAACAGGTTGAGGAAATGATCAAGGCGGGACTGCCAGACGCACAGGTTCAGGTGCAAGACTTGACTGGGGGCGGCGACCACTATCAGGTGACAGTAGTTTCATCGCACTTTGCAGGTAAAGGACTAGTGCAACAGCACCAGTTAGTTTATGGTGCTTTGGGTCAAGCTATGTCAACTGAAGCGATTCATGCCTTGGCGGTGAAAACATACACTCCCGAAGCTTGGCAAGCAACAGCAGCTTCGTAAATAAGAGTCAGAAGTTAGGAGTTATGAATTTTGACTCCTCACTTCTCACTCCTCACTGTTGAATCCAACATAGGAAACATAAATACCATGACACCAGAACTCAAAGACAAAATTGATAGCTTGCTACAAGAAAACAAGATTTTAGTTTTCATGAAGGGAAACAAGTTAATGCCCCAATGTGGTTTCTCCAACAACGTTGTGCAGATCCTCAATACCTTGGGAGTTCCCTTTGAGACGGTTGACGTTCTATCAGACCCTGAAATTCGTCAAGGTATTAAAGAATACTCTAGCTGGCCGACAATTCCCCAAGTATATATCAATGGTGAATTCCTTGGCGGTTCTGATATCTTGATTGAACTGTACCAAAAAGGTGAATTGCAAGAAAAGGTAGAAGTAGCATTAGCTTCGTAATCTCTCTTTACCAAAACTAAAGAGTAGGTTGCTGAATTTGCACTTCGCAATCAAGACAACATACCGTTTTTTATATCCTTGAAAGGAGAGATACTATTTATTTCCCCTTTCAAGGGTTTTTTAATCGGTTTCTGACAAAAATACTCTTTGTTGGACTTGATTTTATTGCTAGACAACAATCCCCTCAGTCTAATTGGCAAAACCAATATAGGGCTGAGGGGATGCGTTTAATCAATACAATATCTCCAAAATTCACACCACGACAACCCGTTGACCAATACAGATAATATGCTATAATCATCTGCGGTAATTAACGGTTACTATCAATGACCAGGCAAATGGTAATTAGTAGTAATCTGGCTGTGGCTGTGGTTGCGGCACTGCAAAGTTTGAACCATCGTACAAGAAGCGGCTGGCTTCCTCTTCTAGGCGATGAATCAGAAAAGGTTCAATGACGTTGCTATGTCGCAGTGCGGCTAGATATCCATCCAAATACATCCGCATATCATCCGTGCGATAACCGCGATTCCATAGCTCGATGAAGGCATCGGTGAGTCTTTGGTAATAGCGGATGGTTTGTGTGTCTTGGAGCATAACTGCTGTATTAATCTCTTTGGAATGAGAATTGTAAATGATTCACGCTAAAAAGTGAACTGTAATTTCACTTTCGCATAAACTCAAAGTCAACACATCTACTTTGGGTATTACCCTTATAGCAGCTACAAGCTACTTTAATCCTATTCCAGAAAACATCGATTCTAGTTAGCTGCTGAATTATTTTTTTGATTTTCACAATCACAGCCCAATTGTATTGATGTTATATTCCTGGATGGGATCACTAAATTTTTGCGAAAAAATTCACTTTTACCATAAGTACCATAAGCTTGAATCAGGTTGAAAAGCTGTTATTGTTGTTAGCTGGTTGGGTTATAGATATTTGCCACATTACACCCATCTAAAAGCAAAATATTAAGTTAAAAGAACTTTTCATAAAGTCTAACAACACTTTAGAGAAATTTAATAAAAATTTAATAATATTTCTAATCGCCTATTGGCAAGGCATAAATTAAAGATATTGCCACTTATTTTATTAGGAAATGTAAAGTTAATCGCAGTTGAAGTAACAAAGGCTACAAAACCTTAGAGATGGGCTTGTTACTTTGAAAGTCATCGACGCTAAGGGGTCTTGCCACCGTGGGTTCGGTTTGTATAGAAATCATTGAGGGGAATCCCCATTTGAGGTCGTTGTTGGGTTGGCACTTGCAACAACTGGAATACCGCGTGCATCAAGCTGCCAGTATTTATCAAGCAAGGGAAGTATTTTTAAGCCATCAACCAACACTGGTAGTTTTAGATGCAGACCTGCCTGATGGTGATGGCATTGAGTTTTGTCGTTGGTTGCATCGTCAGCAACAGCCTCTAATCTTAATGCTATCTGCCCGTAATAGTGAAGCTGATATAGTCGCAGGTTTAAAGGCAGGTGCAGATGATTACTTGAGCAAACCTTTTGGGATGCAAGAGTTTTTGGCACGCGTAGAGGCACTGATTCGTCGGAAGCGTACACCTACTGCACCAGCTTATTTGGATTATGGCACTTTGCAAATCGATTTAGTTCAGCGTCGTGTCCGCTTCCAAGGGGAGTTTATTGACTTAACACCCCAGGAGTTTAGTTTACTGTACGTTTTAGCACAAGCTGGAGGAGTACCTCTAAGTAGATCGGAATTGCTGCGTCGTGCTTGGCCTGACGCTATCGATAACCCTCGTACCATTGATACTCACGTTTTATCGCTGCGGAAAAAGGTTGAACTCGATCCCCGGCAACCCAATTTGATTCAAACTATCCGCAATGTTGGATACCGTTTTAACATGGAAATTTTGAATACCAATATTTCACAGTCACAGACAACAAAGCTAGCTAGAGAGAGATTTAATAATCAACGTTCAACACTTACTAGTAGTCAAGTATAAGAGTAAAAAAACGATTCCCTATTCCTGTCTCATCCAAAATTTAAAATCCAAAATCGTCTTGAGTTGCTGCTTGAATCAAGCTTTTTCGCAATTCAACCCAGTCTATCTCTGAGACTTTTTGATTTGCGAATAAATGACCTTGTTGCAGGTGTAATAATCGAGTGCAAAACATCTGGGCTATTTCCAGTTGGTGATTTACCATCAAAATCGTGGTTTGATGAGTTTGGCTCAACTGGATTAAGACTTGCATTACATGAGAAGCTGTACCAGAATCAAGGGCAGAGGTTGGCTCATCTAATAGTAATATTTTAGGCTGGATAACTAAGGCACGAGCGATCGCTACTAGTTGTCGTTGTCCCGCAGAAAGTTGCACCTCTGTTCGCCCTAACCATTCACTGGGAATGTGCAGTTGGTCTGTCCAATGATTGACTCGTTGCTGAATTGTCTGTTTGGACAAACCACGCAAAACTAAAGGATAAGCCAAGGCTTGTCCAACTGTCATCCCCAACAGTTTTGACTCTTGCAATACAAGTACAAGCATCTGCCGTAGCTGGATGACGGGAATTTGGCGATATTCTTGATTTTCTAGATAGAGTTTACCACTCGTGGGTTCAATTAGGCGGTTGATGAGGTGTAATAACGAAGTTTTCCCAGCACCTACTGGCCCTACAATGGCAATGCGATCGCCCTGAAATACTTCCAAGTCAATATCTCGCAATATGGGATACCCTTGCTGATTGCCGGGAAGTTGGGTTTTCAGCTTTGTAAACAGATTAACTTGCTCTAGCCTGAGTATGGCTTTTGCTGTATTCAACGGGACTGGGGATTGCAGAGAAATAACCTAAGTTAATTGTGTAGTAGTTAAGGCTGTAGCGATCGCCCAGCCATCGACTAATAGTAGCAGCAGTGTGAATACTAGTAAAATCAGGTACATCCAGGGCTGTGCTAAAGGGCGAACATCTGTGGTGTCAATGCTCGTCTTTGCTTGGACAATTTGCACGAAACGGGCAAATCCAGCTACACGCATCGGTAGTAAATAAGCTTTCCCATCCTGGCTGAGGAAGTAATAAACTAGCCCTCCTTGACCAGTGGTGCGGGGTTTTAACTCTTTGACTTGTGACCAAGGTAAAGACCAGCCTTTACGAAAAAAGCGAGGTACCCAAACGGGGTAAGTAACCTGAATTCCCTCGTCATCTACCATTACTTGTTCAGTTAATACCGCGTACAAGGCAATAAAACCGATGCCAATCCCTATCCACAATAATTCTGGAGGTACGGGTGCAGCTGTTACCTGCGATAAAAAGGGTAATGGGACTGTGAGTGCTATGTATAGACTCAGCAACGTTATCCGAATCAAAGGAGACAGACGAAAAACAGAAGTTGAGATATTGGCTGAGTTTGCTGTCACGGCTCAATTACAATGCTTTTCTTCATTGTAGGGTAGGTCTATGTTCCTGGTGGTTGGTGTGTGGTAGTTCACGGTAAATACTTCTGCACTACAATCCAACCAGTAAGGGATACCCAGGCAAATCCTATAAACAAAATAATATTTACGCCGATGTGTAAGGGTCTAGCCCAAGGTCGTCTGGCACTAATTTGTGTAGCACTGAAAGCAGATAGTAAAACTAGTGCTACCACTATCAATCCAGCGATTAGGTGTGACGAGTGACCTAAAGAACCAAAGTGCCCTAAAGTGCCAACAATACCGATCGCTAGCAGTAATAAGACTAAACTTACCATGCTGATGCCCATTGTATAGTGGAGCGATCGCACCCCTTTATTACCGCCCATAAATGGCGTAATAAAAGGAAATTGTTGCGAAGTTCTCGCCCGAAACATCCAAACGCCGGTGATTGCTAACATTAGATATGCCAGCAGGGACAACCCCATCGACCAGGCGGCTATTTTCCACAACCAAAGAAATGAAGGCAGATTCATAAGATTGATTGTAAATGAGAGTGGGGGCAGGGGAGCAGGAGAGCAGGGAAGGATAATTAATGACCAATGACAAATGACCAATAAATAATAAACAAAAAGGGCTGCTGAATTAGCAACCCTTAAATTTAGATAAAATTGTTTTTTTTAATCAACCGATGCTAAACCAAGAATTTGCAAGGGTTTTGTAGTATCTCCGATTTTTGTATTAATTTGCTGCACCATTAATTTGGTATTAAAAGGGTCTTTTTCATCTGATGAGTCTGTATCAAACTCATTAGTACTGGGTTCTTCGAGCATCAGGCGATCGCACGGAATCTTATCGGATAAAATTGCACTAGCCATCATCCCTGTATGAATCTCCACTTGACCTTTTAGCGGAGCTTCAAAAACTAAACGTTGTCCAGGGAAAACAACCCTTTCAAAATACCAGTTGGGAATATTGGAGATGCGAGCTACCTGTATTTTGCTCGTGGCATTAATGTAGCAGCAGAGAATTTTTCCCGATTGCTCAGGTGGTAGAGGATCTAATATTTGAGCCATAACTGCTGAGGAGCTTTACGCCACAATTTTACATTACACTAGCCAAGCCTAGCACTCACTGATCCCCAGTTGTTGTAACTGCGAATACCAACTGAGTCTTTGTAGATTATTTATGTCTAAAGATATATTTTCAGTTGTGAAAATTTTGTAATTATTCACACCTTTTTCGGAATTATACACTATAAATAAAAGTTTTTGATATTTATTACTGGTATAAAAGCTTCAATTCTCTTAAAGCAGATTGTTAGGGAATTGACATAACAACGATCCCCTTACTTTTAGCATAGCGAGGAAGTGAGTTTTGCTGCTTCATCTATCCCAGGATTAATCGGCTGGGATCATCGCTTAATGAATAAACTCGATGTTATGGTAAAGCTATATGAAAAAATGTCTTCATAAAGCTATCTATAGATTCTATGTATGTTTTATGCATAGAAATTTTAACGTTTTCCGCAGTTGCTAACGGCAGCTTCGGAACTACCAATAATCGGCTGAAATGTCAAGCGCGATTGTGATAAATAAAACCAAATAAAACAAGCACACACTTAAAGACTGGATGTTTCTCTCGCTTTCTCCACAGATTGGCAAGATGGAAGTTAAAACACAGATGATGGAAAATCGAATTCTTTACGTTCGCCTTCCTTGTAACCCCATCTTTCCTATTGGGGTTGTCTACCTGAGCGATCATGTCCACAAGCAGTTTCCTAATATTGAACAGCGCATCTTTGATTTGGGAACAGTGCCACCTTTAGATTACAGTTCAGCCCTGGATCGCTGTATTGATGAATTTAAACCGACACTACTAGTATTTTCTTGGCGGGATATTCAAATTTATGCCCCAGTTGGCGGACGTGGTGGTAATCCACTGCAAAATGCCTTTGAATTTTACTACGCGAAGAATCCTTTATTGAAACTACGTGGCGGATTGGGCGGTTTGCGAATCTTCACCGCTTACTATCTAGAGTTATGGCAAAATCAGGGTTTAATCAAACGTGGTTTGAAACGTGCCCAAAAATATAATTCTGATGCTCGTGTAGTTGTCGGTGGTGGTGCAGTCAGCGTATTTTACGAGCAATTAGGTAAAAGCTTACCCCAAGGGACAATTATTTCTGTGGGTGAAGGCGAAACCTTGCTGGAAAAACTTTTAAGTGGCAAAGATTTTCGAGATGAACGCTGTTATGTTGCTGGAGAAACTCAACCACGTCAACGGCTAATTCACGAACAACCCACCCCAATAGAAAAAACAGCTTGTAACTACGACTATATCGAAAGCATCTGGCCGGAATTTAACTTTTACCTGCAAGAGCAAGACTTTTATATAGGTGTACAAACTAAACGTGGTTGTCCTCACAACTGTTGTTATTGCGTCTATACCGTCGTCGAAGGCAAACAAGTACGCATCAACCCAGCAGATGAAGTCGTTGCGGAGATGCGCCAATTATACGATCGCGGCATTCGCAACTTCTGGTTTACTGATGCCCAATTCATCCCTGCGAAAAAATTTATCGCCGATGCTGTAGAATTATTGCAAAAAATCGTCGATTCTGGTATGACAGATATTCACTGGGCAGCATATATCAGAGCCGACAATTTGACACCCGAATTGTGTGAGTTGATGGCGAAAACCGGGATGAACTACTTTGAAATCGGGATTACCAGTGGTTCTCAAGAACTTGTACGGAAAATGCGGATGGGGTATAACTTGCGAACCGTGTTGCAAAACTGCCGTGACTTAAAAGCCGCTGGTTTCAACGACTTAGTTTCCGTCAATTACTCCTTTAACGTCATTGACGAACGTCCCGAAACCATCCGCCAAACCATCGCTTACCACCGCGAACTAGAACGGATTTTTGGTGCAGATAAAGTCGAACCTGCTATCTTCTTTATTGGACTACAACCCCATACCCATTTAGAAGAATACGCTTTCAAAGAAGGCATCCTCAAACCAGGGTACGATCCAATGAGCTTGATGCCGTGGACAGCCAAAAAACTTCTCTGGAATCCTGAACCCCTTGGTTCATTCTTCGGCGAAGTCTGCTTGCAAGCTTGGCAACAAAACCCCAACGACTTCGGGCGCGAAGTCATGAAAATCTTAGAAGAAAAGCTGGGTTGTGCTGACTTAGAAGCAGCACTGACAGCACCATTAGAGACGAAAGAAAAACAGTTAGCAGGTGTATCCTAGAAAACACTAAAATGTGAAGAAATTCAGAATTCTGAATTTCTCCCTTTATCTTCCTCAGTGCCTCTGCGGTTATTTTTACCAAATCCCATGTTAGAAGGTTCAATCCTACAACAGCTGGAAGCAGCTCATCGCCATACCACCAGGCCAATTCGATTCGGTGTTTACTACAAAAATACCTTAGTTGCCCTGTGCCACGCTTTAGAAGACCATATCTTAACCGATGACGGTACGCCCTTAGTCATCGCAGCCTTCCAACAAGGTAAATGGTATCTACAAGAAGCCGGGCGATATGCAGACATCGCCCAATGTAGTTGCCAAATTGCCATTATGGCTGCCGCTGAATCTGGCTTTGCTGAACATCCTACCAGCCAGCTACCCAATGTAGACTTAGTAGGATTAGATGCAGGCGATCCAGTCGCACAGGAGTGGCACTTAATTATTTTATCGCCTAAATACACAGCAATGGTAATTTGTCAAGAATTATCAGACGCTGATTATGGCAGTGCTGGAGTACCGACATCAGATTTAGAGCGCAAATTTTATGGCTTGTGGACATTTGAGCCAGAGTTAGTGCGAGAAACAGCAGAAATAGCGATCGCTCACATCAAAAAATACAACCCAGAACTGGCAGAAAAACTCACAGGCGATAAACAACAAATTGTACCGTCAATGGACAGATCCCAAAATTTAGGTGCAGTTGTCTCCCGTGTAGTAGATTATCTCCAGACTGGACAAGATAATTTATCCATCCCCACAGCCCTTCAGAAACAAACCCTAGATCGCAACTTGGTTTCTAACGAAATCCAAGCCTTTTTGCGAATGGCGCAACTGATGGATATGGCAGATGTCAACAATCCAATGGCCGCTGCGGAAATAGTAGTTCTTGCTGAAGCGATCGCCCAGCTTTTGGATCTTCCCGCATGGCAGATTAAGAGGTTGCGGCTAGCGGCTTTGTTACATCGCATAGATCCATTACAGAAAGCAGAAAGCGTTCTCACAGACAGTATCTCCACACGCTACCAAGAAGATGCTCCCAGTTGTCCCTTAACTTGTCCCCTAGTACCAGGGGCGCAAGTATTGCGAACCATGCCACGACTGCGAGCAGTTGCCCAAATTATCACTCACCAAAGTGAGTGGTGGAATGGCACAGGGGAACCAGCAGGTTTAGCTGGAGATGAAATTCCCCTAGAGTCGAGAATTTTGGCATTATTAGCAGATTTTCAGTGGCGACTCAATCAGCGAAAATCGTCAAATCAAAGCCGGGAACAGATATTTACTCAAGCTTTAGATGAGTGCAGACAGCAACAATCTACGCGCTTTGACCCTAAACTTGTAGATACCCTAGCTTTATTAGTTATGGGTTTACAACAGGGACTCGACTTACCCATGATGACACCCAAATTCAGCGCCGGCATCTGGATACTTGATTCCCAATGGGATAGCCACAGCAAGATCAGTGAAGAGATTGGTAGTTACTTTACATGAATATTGAAGCCATTAGATTAGGAAAACTCAAACAACTTCCAGGGGCAAATTTAGAAGACGAGGAACTCTCCCGACTGGATTTAAGCCGGATTAATCTTGCTGGCGCTACCCTTGTCGGCACTAATTTTGCTGGTTCTAAGCTCGAAGGCGGACATTTGGAGGGGGCAAATTTGATGGGAGCCAACCTCCAAGAAACTGACTTACGGGCGAATTTGATGGGAGCAAACCTGATGCAAGCAGATTTAACAGGCGCTGACTTGCGGGGTAGCAATTTGCGTGGTGCTAACTTGATGGGAGCAAGACTCAGTGATGTGTCATTGGTGGGTGCTTTCTTGAGCGGTGCCAATTTGATGAATGTGAATTTGCAAGGCGTTGATTTGCGCGGTGCTGACTTGCGCGGTGCAAACCTGACTGGGGCAAATCTCAAAGGTGCAGATTTGAGTCGCGCCGATTTGCAAGGTGCTTTATTGAGTGAAGCAAACCTTGAAGAAGCTGACTTGCGGGGAGCAAATTTGGCAGGGGCGAATTTGACGGGAGCGAATTTGCTTTGTGCAGAGTTAGAAGGTGCAAATTTGAGCGGCATTAATTTGAATAAAGCTTGTGTGGTGGGTACTGTGGTTGAGACTCTTGCGTAAAGATTGCACCAAAAAGCCGAGTATCTTTGGCTATTGTTAAAATTTTGGCAGATGAAACAGGTGAAAATTTGTGAGCCTACAAGAAGTTATCAAACTAGCAAAGCAGCTTTCAACTGTGGACAAAGTACGTTTGATCCAGCAAATTGCTCCTGATATAGAACGCGAGTTAACAGATAAACTCTCTAACTTTCCCCGCCAATCCTTGTGGGGACTATGTGCTGATTTAGGAAACGCACCTTCCACAGAGGAAATTGATGTAGCCCGTAGTGAAGAATGGGCTAACTTTCCACGGGAGGATATTTGATGCTGCGTGCTGTAGCTGACACTCATGCAGTCATTTGGTATATTTTTGGCGATTCACGATTATCAACAACTGCCCAAAATACTATAGCCCAAATAGCATCTTCTGGAGATCAAGTTGCTTTCTCCTCCATTACCCTAGCCGAAATTGTCTACTTGAGTGAGAAAGGGCGTATTTCTCCACTAACACTTGAACGCCTGCTTGCATCTGTTGACACAAGTGATGCTGTACTGCTTGAAGTTCCTTTTAATAGGCACATAGCTGAAACTTTGCGCTTAGTGAATCGCTCACAAGTACCAGATTTACCCGATCGCATTATTGCTGCTACAGCCTTATATCTGGGAGTACCAGTGATTAGTCGAGATAGCAAAATTCAACTATCTAGTGTTAATACCATTTGGTGACATTCGTATTTGGAATTTATGAGCAGTAAAATCGTTAATATACTTTCGTTGTCTTATTGGGGCATTTTACTACACCGTTTATGTATTCTGGTCGAGAGGGTGGGGCAAAACTTTCAACGCTTTTACAAACAATACTTAGCGTTTTAAGTTGTTTATCTCCAGTAATGGGAACAGCAAAGACTGCTCCAACATAGGACTTAAGCTCAAAGCCCCACTTTCCATTACAATAGTCTTGAACGGCATAGCTATAAACAGCATCAATAGTTGTCTTAGAGAGAACGTCAGCATTTATCTCAGTATAGTAACCATAACAAATTTGTGTTCCGAAAATTGGTGGAAAGTAACCAGAATTAGTTCCTCGTTCATCAGGAGGTTTAAAAAAGGTTTTGTGTTTGGAGAAGTAGCTCTGTTGCTCCTGAATCTTATATACAAGATGCTTTTCTGCTTCTTTCTCAAGTCTTGATATTTTTTCATTCATTGCCTTATTTTCGTCTTGATTATTACACCCAGCAAAAAGGGAGCTTAGTGGAATAATGAGTAATAAAGCTGATAGTATTAGTATTTTTATTTTCATATATGACGCGATCGCTCAGTTCGCCCTCGTATCCCCAAAGCTAGTACACTCATTAACAACACTCCCATCACTCCTTGCAGGGGATTATTATTCACACCAGTTACCCAATCAGGAACTTGACCGGAATATTTCACTAATTTACCTACATTAATAATGTAGTAACCCCAAACTAAACCACCATGTAGACCAATTGGAAAACCCAAGCGTCCCCTCCGCCAACGCTTTCCCCATACTTGCGTTAATCCCAGCAGTACTAAAGCTGGAAATTGCGGCAGTGTATGAATAATTGCCTCCAGGGGTTTAATAAAGTGCAATGTAGCAAAGGCAGTTGCATCTGTCCACAGTGCCACACGCAGACTGTAATCTCGTTGTAATTCATCTAGCAACCAGCCTCGGAATAACAATTCCTCAGCAAATCCGATGCCCAAAGCAACAAGTAAACCCTCTAAAACAACTTTCAACAAAAAAACTTTCGGTTGTTGCCACACCAACCAACCCAATAAACTTTCTATTCCAAAAAGTATCAGAATATTAATTATCCCTAGAGCCAAGCCACGCAGTAAATCTACACCGTTTTGCCGCGTGAATTCTAAGCCATAATGCCGCAGAATTTGGGGCTGCTGGTAGACATATTTACCCCATAGTCTCAGGAGAAAAATAAATACTGCATATAATGATACCAATGTCAATATACTTTCTAAATTTGAATCATGTACTAGTAAGTATATTGGTGTAGCCAATGGCAACCATAGCAACAATAAAGTCAAAATAAAAGCACCCAGCCTAATAGGGGCAGGGCGTTCAGCTAAACTGACAAGATTTTCTTTCATATCAATGTTAAGTCACCAGCCAATACTCTATACTTCGACTAATGACCAATATTTCTCTATGAGAGGCTGCGCCAACGACTACGCTCAGTACAAGTGACCAATGACCAATGACTATTCATCAGGTTCAATCGTGCTACTTAAACCGTGACTTATCAATGTTTCGCAATAAAACTCAGCGTGTTCCAGGGCGCAAGTAATGACTAAAGCTAGCCCGTTAGTATGGGCTTCCATCATGATGCTCACAGCTTGGGGTTGGGTAAGGCTTGGTACAGTGGTTATTAGTGACTGTACAACATGCTCCATAGAATTGTAGTCGTCGTTATGGAGCAAAACGCGATACCGAGGCGCGAGCTTGCGGGTTGTGGAAGGCTTTTCAATAGTTTCAACTGACACGGCTCTTTGCTCTTTTCTCGTTACTTCACTACAACAAAGTCTCTGTTTTGCGATCGCTCAACAGTTGTTTACCTATTCTATAGTATTTCTGCTCAGATACTATGCGAGGAAAACCCTTTGCTGGCAGGGATTGGTTGTATTAGTTTTGCGTAGCCACTTGATAAGGCACACGTCTAAGACATGGCTGCCGTAAGAGTGCTACCCTAATCTTACAGAAGCTTTTCTTAAACGTAGCGCATTTTCACTTTTAAGATTAAAGAAGTTGCAAGCAAAACAATCCTTGCCCCTGCCCAAGATGGACATGAGCCTAGATGTGTGAATCGTTGGTTAGAAACCAAAAGCCCTTAATAGGAGTTTTGGGGGATTAGCCGCAAGGTACAGTACCTTGACAACTGAATGACCATGTAGGTGAGAGTTATTATCCTAGAACCCTCAAATCCTACCCCGTAGGTGCAACGGTGAAAGCATCACCCCCAGGTTTGAGACTAGCCATCAAAGCCTGAAGCGGGGTGAAAAGGTGTTACTACTGATAGCCTAAGTCGGTAAGCATCAAGCAAAGTACCCATGAGTAAAGCCTCAGCTTGAAGATGCGATTGAATCGTCGTTATCATGAACCAGCGAAATAAGGCTTAATGCGCTGGAGCCAAAAAGGCACAGGATAAGGAGTTGGTAAGTATTTAGTTGACCAACAAGCACTTCCAATAAACCCGGCGAAAAGCATCACTCTAAAGGTACATAGTATGGTCATTCGGAACGAGATAACCTCTCGTATGCTCTCAGGTTTTTCCGAATCCCTGAGTAGGTGCTAACCGTATGCAACGAGTAGGAGAGATTAAATCAGAAGCAAATGTCTGGGGTAATGCCCAGGATATGCTGACAGATTTACGGTGATTTGGATGATATTGTCTCAAGTAGTGAGTACAAATGTCTAATACACAGTCTCAACAACTGATGGTGGAATGGCACAAAATTAACTGGCGCAAGCTAGAGCGTAATGTGTATAAGCTCCAAAAGAGAATTTATCAAGCCTCTGCCCGTGGTGATGTAAAAGCATATCGCAGACTCCAAAAGACGCTGATGAAGTCCTGGTCAGCAAGAGCTTTAGCGGTTCGTAGAGTCACCCAGGATAACCAAGGAAAAAAGACGGCAGGTGTAGATGGCGTTAAATCGCTGACTCCGAATCTTCGTCTAGAACTGACTGGAAACTTAAAACTGGGGGCAAAGGTCAGCCCAACTAGGCGCGTATGGATTCCTAAGCCTGGAACGGAAGAAAAGCGACCTTTGGGTATACCTACAATGAAAGACCGAGCCTTGCAAGCACTTGTCAAACTGGCACTAGAGCCAGAATGGGAAGCGCGATTTGAGCCTAACTCATACGGGTTTAGACCTGGACGCTCATGCCAAGACGCAGTAGAGGCAATATTTAACAGCATCAATAAAAAGGCAAAATTTGTGCTAGATGTACCAAAAGCTAAGAGCTTGGGCAAAACGCCGCCACCCCAAAAAGAGTGGGAAATGGGTGTCAAAAAGATATTGGCATTCCATAGGTGGTTATAACTGGGTATTCGCAACCCCGAAGTCAGGATCAACCCTACTTCGGATGTTTGACCATGCCGCCACTCCAATAGTGCGTCATGTCAAAGTTAAAGGCGAATCGTCACCATACGACGGAAACCTGGTTTACTGGAGTTCAAGAATGGGTAAACATCCAGAAATGCCTTCTAGAGTGACAACACTCCTGAAAAAGCAAAAAGGGAAATGCGCCCACTGCGGTTTATTTTTCCGTGAAAACGATGTGTGGGAAGTTGACCATAAAATCCCTAAATCGAAAGGTGGTAAGGATTCATACGATAACTTACAACTTCTACACAGACATTGCCACGACACAAAAACTGCCAATGATGGTAGTTATGGCACAAAATCCGGCTGCAATAGTGCCGAGCCTAAGCCCACCAGAAAAATCGAAAGAGTTAAGGATAAATGGGTAATGAGGTATGCATGACAAGCACCAAATCATTGAGGAGCCGGATGAGGCGAAAGTCTCACGTCCGGTTTTGAAGACCAACGGGGTTGGTGACAACCTCGTTGAGTTTAATTTTCTTCAACCGGGACAAATTGTGTCTCTAGAGTATGGCGACAGGAATCTGTATGCAGAAGTCATTCAATTTGTAGTTTCCCGCCAGTTGTGCTGGGTGCGTCCTTTATTAATGGTTACTTTCATAGAAGAATCACCTCTAATTACCGATTTGCGAGATGCATCTGACTTACTTTGGCCTGCCAATTTATTTCGCCCAGCATTAGACACAGAAGTAATTACCTTCTTGAGCCAACTTTTAGCCAAAGAACCAAAAACTGAACCTGATTCAGTCGCAAAGCAGCAACTCAATCAGTTTATTCACCAACTTTGGCAAGCATATCAAGAAGGGTTGGGCATTGGGGATTAGGCATTGGGAATAGGCAATATAGAGACTTCTTGAATAATTCTTCCTCCTTGTCCCTTTTGTCTTCCCAGTCCCCAGCGATGCACTGCTGGTTATTGGCGCAGCCTCTCCAAGAGTTATGTCCTAATTCCCAGTCTCTTCCTCAACTGTAGCGAATACCAGCCTTTTTCATGCGTTGAAGACTGTAAAATTCGATTGCTACATCCTTCGCACCAGAAATTTTTTCGTCCCTTCGTAAGGTGGATAATTGTGGTTAGCAGCGTCGTCAATCGCCTCATGCATCACCTGAAGGATATGACTAGAATTCAGTTTATCTGGCTCGCCAGTAGCCATATTGGTGATATCAACTCCCTTAGCAACGAGTTCATTCCGCTTGTGGACAAATTCAGCAAACAGATTGGGAGGAATTTTTTTAGGCATTTAGCGAACTGTATGAAGATTGACTACGAATGCACAATGTAGATGTTCATTAGCACAGTTTACGCCACCTTAAGTATTTAAATAATCAATCTCATAGAAAAAGACTAGCTATCATATCGCCCTTGTATCTCCCTGCTAAATTTAATTACGAATTACGTTAGGGAGTCCTCGTATCCTTGAGAAGCAAGCTACACACAACTTCTGTCTGCCACAGGTTGCGCGAACGTAGAGAGCGTCTAAAATCCCAGGCTAGGAACCAACTGGATTCGTCCAGCATCCATCTCTGCCATTAATAATTCTAAGGCTTCGTAATCGACATCAGAAATATAACCCAGTTCCGTCAGTTCTGAGTTGATTTCATTCTCTATCTCAGGAGTTAGTTTTTTAATGTCAAGAGCTTTTTCTACCAATTTACGAATAGCGTACTGAGTTCTCATAAGTAATAACCCAACTGTAATATGACACTAATCATCTCAGATCGGTCTCAGTATAAAGAGCGATCCAAATACTAACTTAGTAGTGATATATATCACAATTTAATTAGTTAGATAGATAATTAACTATGACTTTGCCGTATGCGGTCAGCAACGCTAAAGTTGTAGATTTAACCTAACGTTAAGACTTGGCTAAATTAGCTTTAGTTATAGACTAAGCAAGGTTTCTCAGCATAGTTACTGATAATTTGTCTGCTTTATGGCTGTCTATAGTTGATTGTTTTTGAAGTCACATAAAAAAAAAGTATATATAAACACATTTTAACCTGGAATTATAACAATCTTTAAACAGACATACTAAAGCAATAAAGATTCAGCAAAGAGAGCTAAGACGTATGGTCGATGCAACAGAATAGAGTTTATGTTCAAATAATCCTTAGCTTGACGCTTCAAAATTCTTAATAGGATGTAACTATGCAGGCAGTGCTTAACTATCCCAAGATTGCAGTTATTCGCCCCCAAGGGTGTTTAAATGCTGCAAACGCCTTGGAATTTGAACGAGATATGACTACAGCGTTGGCGCAAAATGGTATTTCCATCTTGGTAGTAGACCTTGCAGCAGTAGAATCGTTAGATAGCGCGGGGTTGATGGCATTGTTATCTACACACAAGCTGGCTCTTACTTTAGGAAGAAGTTGCCAACTTCGTGCTGTCGCTCCACAAATTAGAATTATTTTTGAACTGACGCAACTTGATAGGGTATTTGAAATATTAGACGCTGAAGCCGAATTGGCCCAAACATAACTTTATGTAAAAGCACAAAGGTTCAGGCAATAAGCGGACTTTATGTAAAGGAGTTGTAAGTTGCAACGATAAAATCTGTTAGAAGACCTAATTCAATGCTAATGTTGGGGTTGGGTAGCTGTAATTAAGGTAGCTAGAAGATAGCACAGTGGTTGTTGCAGTTGAAAAATTAATAACGTCGGATATTTTAAAACCAGCACGTTACTTAGGTAACGAGCTGTTAGCAGTACACAAACCTTGGGATACGGCAGCAATACGTTGGGTTTTAACCTACCCAGAAGTATATGAAGTCGGTGCATCTAATTTAGGGCACATCATCCTTTATAACATCTTGAATGCCCAACCGCGTCAATTGTGCGATCGCGCCTACCTCCCAGGAAAAGACCTAGCAGCCAAACTACGCGAAACTAATACGCCATTGTTTGCGGTAGAGTCAAAGCGATCGCTGACAGAATTCGACATTTTAGGCTTTAGCCTCAGTTACGAACTGGGTGCAACTAATATCCTCGAAATGTTGGATTTGGCTGAAATTCCCTTGACGTGGCGAGAGAGGCAGGGGAGCAGAGGAGCAGAGGAGCAGGGAGGCAGGGAATCTACCGATACCCAGTCATCCTTTCCGTTGATTTTCGCTGGTGGGCAAACAGCGACATCAAATCCTGAGCCTTATGCTGACTTCTTCGACTTTATCGCTCTTGGGGATGGAGAAGAACTGCTGCCAGAAATTGGTTTGGTGTTGGAAGAAGGCAAACAAGCAGGATTGAGTCGGGAACATTTGTTACTGGATTTGGCACAGATACCAGGCGTATATGTGCCTCAGTTTTACGACATGGCAGAGGATGGCTCAGTTCACCCTCGTTGCCCAGACGTGCCAAAACGAATTCTGCGACGGGTTGCAACTCCCATACCAGCATATTCCATTGGGTTAGTTCCTTATGTAGAAACGGTGCACGATCGCTTGACCATTGAGATTCGGCGTGGCTGCACTCGTGGCTGTCGCTTCTGTCAACCAGGAATGCTGACTCGACCAGCACGGGATGTAGAACCCGATCGGGTTGTAGAAGCAATTGAACAGGGTATGCGGGCAACTGGTTACAATGAGTTTTCCCTCCTATCTCTGAGTTGTTCTGATTATTTGTCCCTACCAGCAGTGGGGATGGAAATCAAAAATCGCTTAAAAAATGAAAATATTTCTCTGACTCTACCAAGCCAACGGGTAGACAGATTTGATGAGAATATTGCCAACATCCTGGGAGGTACGCGCCAAGGTGGACTGACTTTTGCTCCAGAAGCTGGTACTCAGCGGATGCGAGACATCGTGAATAAGGGGTTGACGAATGAAGAATTGTTGCGGGGAGTAAAAACCGCTTGGGAGCAAGGCTGGGATAAAATCAAGTTGTATTTTATGATTGGCTTGCCAGGTGAAACGGATGCTGACGTTGTGGGCATTGCTGAAATAGTAAGCTGGCTACAGCGAGAATGTCGAGGCAAGGGCAGAAAACCTCTAAACTTTAACCTGACGATTTCTAACTTTACGCCCAAGCCCCATACACCATTCCAGTGGCACTCAGTTTCTACCGCTGAATTTAAGCGCAAACAAAACCTGTTGCGGCAAGAATTCCGCCGAATAAAGGCAGTGAAGGTAAATTTTACCGATGTCCGCATTTCGGCAATGGAAGATTTTGTGGGACGAGGCGATCGCAATTTGAGCAAAGTAGTCCGCCGTGCCTGGGAATTGGGTGCAGGTATGGATTCCTGGTATGAAAATTTAGATCGAGCTTTTAGCGCTTGGGGATCTGCGATCGCCCAGGCCGATTTAGATTGGAAATACCGCCAAGTAGAAAATGGCGAATGGAATTTGTTTCACGTAGAGACGCAGAAGGGCAGAGGAGCAGAAGAGCAGAGGAGCAGAGAAGCAGAGGAGAATACCTCACTCAGCACTCAGCACTCCCTCGATATTCCCCTACCTTGGGATCATATTGATACCGGGATTGACAAAAAGTGGCTCCAAGAAGACTTGCAACGCGCTCTAGAAGCTGCAATTGTACCCGATTGCTCTTTTGAAGGTTGTTCTCATTGTGGCGTCTGTGGTACTGACTTTGGGCATAATATCGTGATTGAATCACCTGCTATCCCAAAATTTGCTGGCGAATTTGTCCCCAACACAACTAAGGCGCAAAGACTGCGAGTTTGGTTTGGCAAACAAGGTAATATGGCTTTGATGAGCCATCTAGATTTAATCCGTCTATTTGACCGAGTTGTGCGGCGATCTGGCTTACCAATTGCTTTTACTGGTGGGTTTCATCCAATGCCACGGATTTCTCTAGCAACTGCTTTAGCTCTAGGAGCTACTAGCAGCGGTGAAATTGCAGATTTTGAGTTAACTGTGCCAGTGGAAGTTGATACTTTCCGAGAAAATTTGGCTCGTGAAATGCCCACAGACATACCTATATATAATGTGGAGCAGATAGATTTAAAAGCTAGTGCCGCTACCCAACTGCTAGAGACCGCAGAGTATTTAATTACTGTAGCAGCACTTGCAGAAACAACACCCATACAATGGCAAAACTGGATTGATACAATCAAAGCAAAAGAGGAACTTTGGTACGAGCAAATAACTAAATCAGGCAAGAGCCAGTTAATAAATCTGCGCGATCGCTTATTTGAACTGGAATTACTAGAAACCCACAATAACGTTGCAGAATCTATGTCATCTGTAATCCGATATCTAGGTAGCTATCGCCAAGATGGTTTGGTGTTGCGTCCCGAACAAATCCTGTTTATGCTAGAGACAGTGGCTGGTGTAGAATTTCAACTCCTGCACATCCACCGCAATCGGCTAACTTTAGGGGTATAATCCCTGTAGGACAACTTGCTAGTAGTTGTCCTAAGATGGCAGCTCACAGGAATTGATTTTTAGCAAGGTTGCGTTAGAATAGGGTGAAGAGAAATTTTCTGGCGCTGCATTGAATTAGCTGGTTCACTACCCTGGTATTCAGGGGGCGAAAGCAAAGATATTAGAGTGCAACTTCTAGGATTTTATCCTAGACAAACAAAAAGCAGATTAAAGAATGCACACTCTCTATATAGCTACCTTGTGAATCAGTAACTAACAGCAGGCTCGGTTAGCTTCTCTAAATTCATGCTTTTTAAACAACTGCTGAATGTCTAATCCACGTAGTGCCCAAGAGCTAGTGCATTACTTTTTTAGAGTTAAAGCAACTGCTGTCGGTTATGCCTACTTGTAGACGTTCGCGAGACCCGCAAAGCGTTGCTTGTCTTAGTTTAAAGCGATCTCAAGGCAGGGTAGCAACTGTGGCTGCTGAGTATAACCCTAAGATAAATCCGGGGAATGGAAAATAGAAATAGTTTCTTTTTCTTAACGAATTCAGTAGGTTACTCTCAAATAAAGCATCCTGAGTTAAAATGCTCACTCAGGATTTAGAACTTTCAACTCAGAACTCTCTTGATTGAGAGTATTGCATCACAAATCAACCACGGACGGTTGATTTAATTGCTTAAACGATATGCAGCAGTTCTGGAATAATCAGCCGTGGAAACGCTCTTAAGAGCGCCAATAGCTATTTAACTTAGAAGCTCAGATTTGCGATTTTTATTATCAGTAGCGCCTTTTGAGGGTTGCGAGGGCAGCGAAAGTATAATATCAAACCGAAAAACACTGGTAATTAAAACTAACGCGGAGACGCAGGTAGTTTTGAATTATTAAGTAATTAACCGGACTTGATACAACAAACCTCAAACCTGTAAGTGCTGCCAATTTTTGAGGAAATTGAATGCCGAAACAAATTATCATCGCGGAGCAGCACCAAATTGCTGCGGTTTTTTCTGAAGATCAAATACAGGAACTCGTTGTTGCTACGGGTCATCATCAAATAGGTGATATCTACTTAGGAGTAGTAGAAAACGTATTACCTGGGATAGATGCAGCTTTCGTCAATATTGGCGATCCAGAGCGCAACGGTTTTATTCATGTTACCGACTTGGGACCATTGAAGCTCAAGCGCACCGCAGCGGCAATTACAGAACTACTTGCACCACAACAGAAAGTTTTGGTGCAAGTAATGAAAGAGCCAACAGGGACGAAAGGGCCCAGGCTCACGGGTAATATCACCTTACCTGGACGCTACGTAGTACTGATGCCTTATGGTCGAGGCGTAAATTTATCCCGACGGATTAAAAGTGAAAGTGAGCGCAACCGCTTACGAGCGCTGGCGATTTTGGTCAAACCGGCGGGAATGGGTTTGCTTGTGCGTACAGAAGCAGAAGGCAAACCCGAAGAAGCAATTATGGAAGACTTGGAGTTACTGCAAAAGCAATGGGAGGCCATTCAGCAGGAAGCCCATTCCACCCGTGCTCCAGCACTGCTCAACCGAGACGATGACTTTATCCAGCGCGTATTGCGGGATATGTACGGCGCGGATGTCAATCGGATTGTCGTGGATTCCAGTACTGGTTTGAAGCGCGTCAAACAGTACTTGCAGAATTGGAGTGGCGGTCAAACACCGCAGGGATTGTTGATTGACCATCATCGCGATCGCTCCCCAATTTTAGAGTACTTCCGCATCACTGCTGCGATTAGAGAAGCCCTGAAGCCAAGGGTAGACCTACCTTCTGGCGGTTACATTATCATCGAGCCGACGGAGGCATTAACCGTAATCGATGTTAACTCAGGTTCGTTTACGCGATCGGCAACAGCTAGAGAAACAGTTTTGTGGACAAACTGCGAAGCAGCAACAGAAATCGCTCGTCAGTTGCGTCTGCGAAATATCGCTGGGGTGATCGTCGTTGATTTTATCGATATGGAATCGCGACGCGATCAACTGCAAGTTCTCGAACACTTTAATAAAGCACTCAAAGCAGACAAAGCTCGTCCCCAAATTGCCCAACTTACCGAACTAGGTTTAGTAGAATTGACCCGCAAACGTCAGGGTCAAAATATTTATGAATTGTTTGGTGAAACTTGTCCCACCTGTGGCGGTTTAGGACATACTGTGCGTCTGCCTGGAGAAATCGAAAACCGATTGCCAATACCGGCAGAGACACCAGAGCGCGAACGTTTTGTATCCTTGCCTCACCGAGAACCGCGTCAGCCATCTGCCCGCATCCCAGAACCACGAGAGACATACGATGGATTTGGGGAAGCATTTGACGGCGACTCGGAATTGAGCAACCTAAATCTGATCAATCATCCTAGTTATCAAGAACTGAATGATAAGCGCCGTACCCGCACTCGCCGCAGTCGAATTGGTGTCAATGGGTTAAACGGGAAAGATGAAGCTCGGATTGTTCCCAGTCCCTTGACTTTTGTTAACGAGCCAGATTTAGACCTGGATGTAGAACCAGAACTAGGAGTTGCACCAGAAATTCCCTCACCCACCCTTGGTAAACCAGGCTGGAGTGAAAGAGTAGAGCGCACTAAAATTATCAAGGCAGAACCAGTTAAGCCAGTGGTAGAACCACCGGAGATTAGAACTGTAGAAATGAGCCTCCAAGAACAGGATATATTTGCCTTGATGGGAATATCTCCCTTGGTGAAGTTAGAGCAAGAGGTTAAAAATACCAAGTCTGTGATTATTAATGTGATTCAGCCTGGTCAACAGCCAACGACCCCAATTGAATCAACCTCAGAATCAACTATTGTCCAAAAAGCAACACCTGAAATAATCACTATTGCCCAAAAGGCAACACCTGAAATAACTGCAAGCAAAATACCGACACCAAAAGTTATTGAGCCAGAACAAAAATCTTTGATCGAAGAGACAACTGAACCACCATCGGAGTTAACTGCGAATCCTTCGGGACGCTTGTCTGCGAAAGCTGCCGCGAACGAAATTGCAGATGAAAATGAAGCTAATAGCAGCGCTACTGCCAGCCGTCGCCGCCGTCGTCGTTCCTCAGCGATCGAGGATAATTAATTTAATTTATGGTAGAAAAATCGCCAACGCCTTTGGAACAATCCACTTGGCTGGAGTTTTCTACCTTGTCAGAGATTCCAGGGTTGGTTGCAGGTGTGGATGAAGTAGGGCGAGGCGCTCTATTTGGCCCTGTGGTGGCAGCAGCAGTGATACTACCAGATCGCGCTTTGCCAATACTGATAGGAGCTAAAATTAAAGACAGTAAAAAGTTGTCTAGTTCTCGGAGAACTCAGCTAGCGCAGCAAATTTGTAAGCTAGCTATAGACTGGAAAATTGGGTTTGCTTCTACTGCCGAAATTGACAAAATAAATATTTTGCAAGCGACGTTGTTAGCAATGAAGCGGGCTGTACTGAAGTTAAAGGTACAGCCTGCACTCTGCTTGATTGACGGCAATCAGTCAATCAAAGATTTGCTATTGCCGCAACAAACAATAGTTAAAGGGGACGAGCGATCGCTCGCTATTGCCTCTGCTAGTATTGTCGCTAAGGTTTGGCGTGACGATCTGGTAATGCGTCTAGCATTAAAGTACCCTATGTACAACCTGGAAAATAACAAGGGTTATGGTAGCCAGCTGCATTTGCTGGCTTTGCAACAATACGGGCCCTCGCCCCTACATCGTCAGTCTTTTCGTCCTTGCCAAATCAAAGGTCTGAGTGTTGAGTGATTGAAGAAGAATACAGAATTCAGAATGAATTAGTCTGGGATACCCTGCGGGAAGCAAGCTACAGGCTTTCCACTAATTACAGAATTAAATTCTGAATTCTGGCTCTTTACTCCTGAATTCTGTTTGTTAAAAAATTACTCGGCATTCAGGATTGGTAATTCGGTACTATCACCGTCAAGTCCTCTATCTTTGGTTTGTGATATCACCCAGCAGCGATAATCCGTCAAAAGTTGATTCAATAACCGTTGCTTGACCGACAACAGTACGCTTTTGAGCAAACCATTGCCAGTAGCTTCTAAAATCGGCTTAGGAGTGAAGGAAAATGGCGGTGGGAAATCCACCAGCACTTCTAAATCAGCCTTTCCTTGCAAGCGAGTGCCAGTGCTAAACTCTTTGGGAGACAAATAGCCTTTTAAATTGAGAGCAAAGCGCTGGTTAATATACTCGAAACCTAAAATTTCACAGTTTAGCGATCGCAAATAAATTATTCCATTTGATTCTGCCCAGACTCTCATGTCTACAGTAGGTTGAATACTCAATGACATAAAAGTCAACGGACGCATTTTCAAGCGAAATACTTCCTCAGAAAGCTGCTGAATCCGGCTATTGTCAACCAAAGCCTTAACCAGGCGTTGAGGCTGACGCAAGTAGTGCTGAATGGGAATAGGCTGCTCTGGAACAGCGATTTCAACCGATTGGGAGGCAGTAAACCGGGTAGCCATGAGCTAATAAAAATATCTGTTTCTTAATTTTAATATTTTTTAACAACTTAGTTCTGATTATTAAAAAAGTACAAAATTTATTGACTATAAAAACGATTGTTGCTTATCACCTATACATCATTAGCAAAAAGTTGGTACGTTCATTCTATCTTTAGTTCAAGAAATAGAGATTAGAATTTAACTCTTGACACAAAATCAATAATATGCTCATTTATTTAGGTATAAACCAATATCATTGCTCTTAAATCTTCAGAGGGATTTAGCAAAAAAACTGCTAGAAAATCTATCTGCTAGAAGACTGACTTTAATAACTTGTTTTCTTGGATACATATTTCCTTCTATCCCTTTAGTGCGTAAATTTTAGAGATAAGAGTGTTTAGTAAGAGCAGGTGTTGGATATATTTGCCAAACCAAAATATCATAATCTTTGTTTAGGCATTAAACTCGCAACTCAAGGCTAAAAGTATGACTTTATCGATCGCACATTTAGGGCCTCCCGGTACTTATGCAGAACAAGCAACTATTTTTTATGTCAACTGGTTGAGCAAAAGTAGGGGAATTGAAGCTAGATTATGCCCCTATCCCAGCATTTCACAATCACTGCACGCCGTTGCGAATGGTCAAGCGCAGTTGGCTGTTGTGCCAGTGGAAAATTCTATTGAAGGGAGTGTTACTACAACACTGGATACACTTTGGCAGTTGGACAGTTTGCGAATTCAGTTGGCTTTGGTATTACCCATTGCCCACATGTTAATTTCTTGTGCGCCTAATTTAGATAGTATTAAAACTGTTTACTCTCACCCCCAAGCTTTGGCACAATGTCAGGGATGGTTAGAGCAGTTTTTGCCGACTGTACAGATTATTCCCAGCAATTCCACAACCGAAGCACTACAGCGATTGGAGCAAGAGACAACAACGGCAGCGATCGCTTCTAGTAGAGCCGCTCAACTCTACAAATTGCCGATACTTGCCAGTAACATCAACGACTATCCAGAAAACTTTACTCGTTTTTGGGTAGTAAGTCAGGGTGAAGTGGACGCTGGATACCAGGCAACAAAAGCTCCTACTAGTCATGCATCACTGGCTTTTAGTATGCCTGCCAACACACCCGGAGCATTGGTCAAACCTTTGCAAATATTTGCTCAACTAGGAATTAACCTCAGCCGGATTGAATCTCGTCCGACGAAGCGATCGCTAGGCGAATACTTGTTTTTCATGGATTTAGAAGCAGATGTCAAGGAAGCACAAATGCAATCTGCTTTAGCAGAATTAACTACCCACACAGAGATTTTAAAAATTCTTGGCGCTTACAATATTTTACCGATCGCCGCCGTTACTTAAAAAGTTAGAAGTTATTTGTTAAGAGTTACAGCAGTTTTCTTTTGCATGAGGTACAAAGTCACTGGTTTTGAGGCAGGAGGCAGAAGGCAGTTCTTGCTGGAGGGAGAAGAATAATTTGATTTGTGAATCCTTGCTTCTGTACCTCATTTAGTTGCAAAGTGCTGTATCATTTAGGATTTACCAGTTATCAGCTACGAAATATAAATTATAAGTTATCGAGCTTTTATTTTTGTTTTTTCTTCCTAACTCCTCACTCTTAATTCCTAACTCCTCACTTTTCACTAAATGTATCTTTGAGAACAGCGCGAGCTGCCAGGTGATTCCGAGTAGAAGTTAAAATTTCTGCTTCCCGCTCTAGACGAGTTACAGTATCTTGCATTTCTAACAATAATTGCTGCTCTGCGGCGACACCATAAAGATTACTGGCTACCCAATAAGATAACTCTGTTGGTAGATCGGGCAAATCTTCTGGGAGTTCGATATTTTGTTCGGTTAATTTTGCTGATAGACGCACAACATCTCGCAGTAGTTGTTCTACTTCAGTTGATAAAGGTCGCAAATCTTTAGTCGGTGGTTGGTCTTCAATCCATTCAACTAAGCCAACGCGATATGGCTTTTCACGAACATACTCTAATACACGAAATCTTTGCTGCCCTAAAGTCATCATCTTGATCCGATCGTCTGGCAGCCGTTGGTGATGAATGATTTCGGCACAGCAACCAGTGTTTGCAATTGTGCCTTTGACTGGATCGAACATCAAAACACCGAACCTGCGATCGCTTTCCAAAATCGTATTCATCATGATTCGGTAGCGAAATTCAAATATGTGCAGGGGTAATGGCCTGGTAGGAAACAGAACTACTTCGGGTAACGGGAACAGAGGTAGTTCGCGAACTGCAATTTTAGAAGATGATGTCATTGTTACTTTGGTATAAACTTAATCTTTAAAATTTCTTTTTCTCTGCTTTTCCCGCACTTTATCTACATTCTATCATTTGTTTCCTAGCTAAATAAAAGCCCTGAGATATATTTCTTCAGGGCTGTGTAAATATTCATACTAATGTAATTTGTCTTTTGTCCTTTGTCCTTTGTCATTAGTAAAGGACAAATGACCAATGACTAATGACTAAATTAAAGTTTGACTTCAATATCTACACCCGATGGTAGATCCAATTTCATCAGGGCATCAATAGTCTTAGAAGAGGGCTGGTAAATGTCAATAATCCGGCGATGAGTACGGGTTTCAAAGTGCTCCCGTGAATCTTTATCTACGTGAGGCGATCGCAGCACACAATAGATCCGGCGTTTTGTTGGTAAAGGAATTGGGCCTATAGCTGTAGCGTTGGTGCGGTTAGCCGTGTCTACAATCTTCTCGCAAGATGTATCTAATAAACGCCTGTCAAAGGCTTGTAAGCGAATTCTAATCTTCTGCTGCTGTAGAGTTGCCATCTTTAATTTTCCAGGTTCTGCGTAATTGGGGGAGTATTTACAGGTTAACGGTTACAAGTTATCGGTTACAGAAAACTATTACCTGTCCCCTGTAACCTATTGCCTTATTTATAGGGGGAAGAGAAAGGAGCAGAGAGGCAAAATAAATACCATCTCTGCTCCTTTGTTTATGAGCAAAAAGGTGCTACTTGATAATTTTAGAAACGACACCAGCACCGATGGTGCGACCACCTTCGCGGATAGCGAAGCGCATTCCTTGTTCAATTGCGATCGCGTTGATCAATTCTACTGTCATCTTGATGCGATCGCCAGGCATCACCATTTCTACTTCTTTGCCTTCATCGGAAGTGTAGGCTTTGATGGTACCAGTTACATCAGTTGTCCGCACGTAGAACTGGGGACGGTAGCCAGCGAAAAATGGAGTCTTACGACCACCTTCTTTTTCTGTTAAGACATAAACCTCACCTTCAAATTCATTGTGAGGTTTAATCGAACCAGGTTTGGCGATAACCATACCCCGTTCAATATCAGCCTTCTGGATACCCCGGAGTAGTACGCCAGCGTTATCCCCAGCCATACCTTGGTCGAGACTCTTCTTGAACATCTCAATACCAGTTACGGTTGTAGCGCGAGTATCTCTGATACCCACTAGTTCAACGTTATCGCCAACTTTGACTACACCCCGCTCAATCCGACCGGTGGCAACAGTACCACGACCTGTAATTGAGAACACGTCTTCTACAGCCATCAGGAAGGGTTTATCAACATCCCGCTCAGGAGTGGGGATGTAAGAATCTACAGCATCCATCAGTTCATAGATTTTGTCTACCCAGGGATTTTCACCGCGTTTGGTCTTGGGATTCTTGGTCATTGCTTCCAGAGCTTGCAGACCAGAGCCTTTGATAATGGGGATATCATCGCCAGGGAAATCATAGCTGCTTAACAGTTCTCTCAGTTCTAGTTCTACTAGTTCCAAGAGTTCTGGGTCATCCATCAAATCTTCTTTGTTCAAGAAGACAACCAGACTGGGAACGCCTACCTGTTTTGCCAACAGGATGTGTTCGCGGGTTTGGGGCATAGGGCCATCGGTAGCAGCAACTACGAGGATACCTCCGTCCATTTGGGCAGCACCGGTGATCATGTTCTTCACATAGTCAGCGTGTCCTGGACAGTCTACGTGAGCATAGTGCCGACTTTCGGTTTCATACTCTACGTGAGCAGTATTGATGGTAATACCCCGTGCCTTTTCTTCTGGGGCATTATCAATTTGGTCGTAGCCCTTAGCTACAGCTTGACCAAGAGCTGCCAATGTCAGGGTGATGGCTGCTGTCAAGGTAGTTTTACCGTGGTCAACGTGGCCAACTGTACCGATATTAATGTGGGGTTTATTCCTTTCAAACTTTGCGCGTGCCATGAATGCTCATTTCCTTATTTTAACTAAGCGTTCCCTTTGCTTTTTGCAATGATAGTTTCAGCTACGCTGCGAGGCACCTCTTCGTAGTGGCTGAACTCCATCGTGAAGATACCCCGACCTTGTGTCTTTGACCGGATATCAGTGGCGTAGCCAAACATGGTCGCCAGTGGAACTTTGGATGCGACCTTAGCAAGTCCCTGTTCGGTGCTTTGACTTTCAATTTGCCCTCGGCGAGCAATGAGGTCGCCAATGACGTTCCCGATATAGTCTTCAGGAACTTCAACCTCAACTTTCATCATAGGCTCTAAAAGGACAGGTGAAGCTTTCAGCACAGCCTCTTTCATCGCCATTGAACCAGCGATTTTGAAAGCCATTTCCGAAGAGTCTACATCGTGGTATGACCCATCAATTAGCGTCGCTTTAACGTCAATCAACGGATATCCAGCTAGAACACCGGATTCGCAGCTTTCTTTCATTCCTTGTTCTGCGGGGCCAACGTACTCTTTAGGTACTGAACCGCCGGCAATTTTGGAAACGAATTCAAAGCCAGTACCGGGGTCTCCAGGCTCCAAATTGATCACAACGTGACCGTATTGACCTTTACCACCACTTTGGCGGATGAATTTGCCCTCAACTTTGTTTACAGCTTTCCGAATTGTTTCTCGGTAAGCTACTTGTGGCGCACCTACATTCGCTTCCACTTTGAATTCTCGTAACATCCGGTCTACTAGAATTTCTAGGTGTAGCTCTCCCATCCCCGCGATCACGGTTTGGTTTGTTTCCGGATCGACGCGGACACGGAAGGTGGGGTCTTCTTCTGAGAGAGATTGCAGAGCTTTGGACAGTTTGTCCATGTCGTTTTTGGTTTTGGGTTCAACCGCCACCGAGATCACAGGCTCAGGAATAAATAGGGATTCCAGAATTACTGGCGATCCATCATCACAGAGCGTGTCACCTGTCAAGGTGTCTTTCAATCCCAAAGCTGCTCCCAAATCACCCGCTCGCAGTTCATCGACATCTTGGCGATCGTCTGCCTTCATCAGAACTAAGCGGGAAATCCGTTCTTTTTTATTCTTACTAGCGTTGAGAACGTAGCTGCCCTTTTTCAGGACACCAGAATAAACGCGAACAAATGTCAGGCGACCGTAAGGGTCAGCCATAATTTTGAATGCCAGAGCTGCTAGGGGTTCGTTGTCATCAGCTCGCCGCTCAACAGTATCGCCATTGGGCAGTAAGCCTTGAATTGGCGGTACTTCACTTGGCGCTGGCAGGTAATCGACAACGGCATCCAGCATTAACTGTACGCCTTTGTTTTTGAATGCCGAACCGCAAAGTACTGGTACAATTGTCCCCGCAATTGTGCCTTTACGCAGGGCAGTCCGAACTTCCTGTTCTGTAAGTTCTTCGCCCTCGAAGTACTTAGTCATCAGAGCATCATCTGTTTCTGCCGCGGCTTCTATTAGCTTGGTGCGGTGTTCTTCTACCTGCGCTTGCAATTCTTCCGGGATATCGGTTTCCTGGATATCGGTTCCTTGGTCATTGGCGTAAATATACGCACGTTGCCGTACTAGGTCAACGATACCTCGGAAGTCATTTTCACTACCGATTGGTAGTTGAATGGCGATCGCATTCGCCCGTAGGCGATCGCGGATTTGCTCGTGAACTTTATAAAAGTTCGCTCCGGTGCGATCCATTTTGTTGATAAAGGCAATCCGAGGAACTTTGTAGCGTTCTGCTTGCCGCCACACTGTCTCAGACTGCGGTTGCACGCCGCCCACAGAACAAAATACTGCGATTACACCATCCAACACGCGCATGGAACGCTCAACTTCAATTGTGAAGTCTACGTGACCCGGAGTATCGATAATGTTAATTTGATGATCTTTCCAACTGGTACTGATAGCAGCGGCAGTAATGGTAATTCCCCGTTCCCGCTCCTGCTCCATCCAGTCTGTGACGGCAGTTCCTTCATGAACTTCGCCAATTTTATGAATTATCCCAGAGTAAAATAATATTCTCTCTGTTGTTGTTGTTTTGCCCGCATCTATATGCGCCGCAATACCAATGTTGCGTACTTTCTCTAGCGGGATCGTGCGTGCCACAGCTACCTCCTATAGTTTTTGCCTCATGATATCTTGTATATTACTCTTTGTTAAGATTCTATACTTTTACGGAAAACCGTCTTTTTTTGTAAATCTACGATATACCGCTTTGGCAAGGCGATATATCGCTTTTTTACTTAGTAACGATAATGTGCGAATGCTTTGTTAGCTTCCGCCATTCGGTGTGTTTCTTCGCGTTTGCGAATGGCATTGCCAGTTTCGTTGGCAGCATCCATTAACTCATTTGCCAATTTGCTGGCCATTGTCCGGCCTGGTCTTGACCGGGAATATTGCACTAACCAACGCAGTGCTAAAGTAGTGCCCCGTTCTGTACGCACTTCCATTGGTACTTGGTAGGTTGCTCCACCAACTCGCCGAGCTTTTACTTCTACTAAAGGCGTGGCATTTCGCACTGCTCTTTCAAAGGTTTCTAAGGCACCAGCACCAGTGCGTTCTTCAATAGTTTTTAATGCATCATAAACTATGCGTGCGGCAAGTGATTTTTTACCATGACGCATGATCCGTCTGATAATCATGCTCACAAGGCGACTGTTATATACGGAGTCAGACGGAACTGGGCGCCTTTGAATAACACCACGACGAGACATACTTCACCTTTAATTCGGAATTGGCAACGAAATTATATGCTATCAGACACCGGAAACTAAAAGCGGTAGAACCCAACCCTCAGACTTCCTCTATTTTTTTCGACCGTTGCAGCAAGTCTGACTTATTTACTGCCAATTTTGGATTTTGGATTTTGGATTTTGGATTAAAAGTTTTTGGTATATATTCCGATCCCAAGGATCTGAAAAAATCAAAAGTCTGTAAGCCTAATTCCTTTCTGGGTTCGGCCAATCCAAAAGACGCTCGATAACTCGCTAACGCTACGCTATCGCAAATCTAAAATCAAGAATTGTTTAACTTACTACCTGCAACGAAATACTCAAGGCGACAAGATTATAAACTTTAATGTTCAGATAAGAAATTCGCTGTGGGTTACAGCATTTTCCTCCTCAGAACTTCTACACTTGCTCGCTTAGTGTAGATGTAGCTTGCTTGATTTTTTGAAACAGACTTTAGCAGTCTTCATCACTACTGTTAGAACAAAGACGGCGCTCCTTCTTTTGCCCTTCAGCGTTTTTAGATAGACGATTAATCGTGTTGGATGCGATTAATCGCCTAATCCTATTTTTTCGCTTCTTTAGGACGCTTGGTTCCATACTTGGAACGGCCTTGCTTGCGGTCTTTGACTCCGGCTGTATCTAGGGTGCCGCGGATAATGTGGTATCTCACGCCTGGTAGATCCTTAACCCGACCGCCACGAATCATCACAACTGAGTGTTCTTGTAAGTTGTGACCAATGCCTGGAATGTAAGCTGTGACTTCAAATCCAGAGGTAAGTCTGACTCTTGCTACTTTACGTAGGGCTGAGTTAGGCTTTTTTGGTGTGGTCGTGTATACTCTGGTACAAACTCCCCGACGTTGGGGGCATTGTTTCAGAGCAGGGGACTTGGTTTTCTGACGCGCTTGTTCGCGCTCATTTCGTATTAGCTGCTGTATTGTTGGCATGAGTTACAGCGCGTAAAGCTGCTTATGGTCTAAGTTTTAACAAATCCTGATTATATCTTTTTTTACGGCTTTATGTCAATTGTTATTTTTCCTTAGCGATCAAACATCTGTTTTTTGACTAATTGTTCAATCACTAAGGACTCAATGAGAAGGAATTACCACAGCCACAGGTAGCGATCGCTTGGGGATTGTGGAAGCGAAAACCACCACCCATTAAGTCTTCTGAATAATCAACTCTCAAACCGTTAAGGTAATTTAAGCTTGCGGCATCTATGACCACTTGAATCTCATCCAAGTCGAAAACCTGGTCGTCTACTTTTATTGCTTCATCGAAGGACATATCATAAAAGAACCCGGAACAACCACCTGGTTTTACTGCCAATCGAAACAAGACATTTGGCTGCTTGGACTTTATTCGCCCAATCTCACTTACGGCTGCTTGACTCAGATGAATCATGGAACTCGTTTTTTGCAATTGAATACCCCATCTTCCATTTTACAGATAGGTTGACCGTTGCTTGTACAAAATTCCAAATCACCAAAGGCATGAGCGCGATCGCTATTACTACATTTATAACACTAACATGATTCAGTCCCCACCTTGACTAGGTAGGGACTTCTGGGGTGTACTAGTTCGTTTACAAAAACGGTTTACACAAAAATGTATTCAGCTTTGGGGTTAGAGCTTTAATAGCGTTCTTTTGGTTTTAATCTTTGGTACGGGCATAGTCATCTTGGTAGCGGATAATATCATCTTCTCCCAAGTATTCGCCATTTTGGACTTCAATCAATACCAAGGGGATCACGCCAGGATTCTCTAAACGATGAGATGTACATTGGGGTACATAAGTTGACTCATTATTGCTTAGTAGTACTTCTCTCTCACCACAAACTACTCTAGCTGTACCAGAGACGACAATCCAATGTTCGCTGCGGTGATGGTGCATTTGTAGACTGAGGCGATGTCCGGGCTTAACTTCGATGCGCTTAATTTTGTATCCGCGTCCTTCTTCTAAAACTGTAAAAGCACCCCAAGGACGTAATTCTGTTGCAGCAACGCCCCTGGAAGTTATGTTTGGAGGGAGGTGTAGAGTTTCAGTCTGTGTAGTTTCTTGATATCGAGCCATAGTTACCTCATTTGAAGACATAACAAACCGTTGGTACTCTTAATTATTGATAAAAAAATCTGGCGCTATCTTGCAACCTTGGAAATCAGCAATTTTCTCGCACTTTGATAAACATAGCAAAATCAAACCTTATGGTGTAAACCATTACTACTAAAATTCTGATGTCTACACCAAGTCTTCATCAAGCAAAATGACAGCTTGTTCTAAGCTTTAAAAAGTGACTGGGATTGGGGATTGAGTTTTTCCCTGTTGCTTCATTTTCGTGGTTGCAAGAAAATACCAATTCCGTTGTGAACACGAGCAGCGGTACTGGGCGATCGATCGAGTAGTTGTCCTCCTAAATAAAGGCTGGTAGAACTACCACCGTCCAAATTTAGGGCATCTACACAGCCCATCTGTTGCATCAATTGAGCATGTTCTGCCAAATTAGGCCCATAACCACCGACACGATTATGTGTGGCAGTAATCATTAATGTGCCTGTTGCCGTTTTGCAAATACCACTACGAATAGCCTTTTCGGCAATAAAGGCATTGCTGAATTTTTCACCTTTGGCATCAAGGACAATTTGACGATTTTGGACTAATAGCGGTCCCGCTCCAATAATGTAGGGATAACGACTAAAATCAGCCGGGGTAGTGGCGCTGGAAATACTTACTGCGCTTCCAATAGGTAGCTGAGAGGCAGCACTAGTAGCGTTAGCGCGTAAAGTTAGCAGGTAGCCATCCTGGGGAATGGGAATCGGCGTCTCCCCAACTTTGCCGCCTGGTAGCTGATTAGTAATTTGGTCTTTTTCTACTACTAAGATAATTTCGTTATCTGTCAGGGG
This sequence comes from Nostoc sp. LEGE 12454, assembly GCF_056620565.1. Taxonomy (NCBI): domain Bacteria; kingdom Bacillati; phylum Cyanobacteriota; class Cyanophyceae; order Nostocales; family Nostocaceae; genus Nostoc; species Nostoc sp. LEGE 12454. The sequence continues at coordinate 179,500 of NZ_JBWQXL010000002.1, read as the reverse complement.
CGTGTAAGTCAATCCCCAAGCTGAGGTGTAACGAGCAATACCACTCTGGACGTAGCCACTGTTGAAAAACAGAATTGGTAGGCGCTGGTCAGTTGCTGTGATTAAAGTTTCTTCTAAGGTAAGACGACCGAAGTAAAATTGGCCTGAATCATTCCAAGCGATCGCACCTCGGTTAAGAATCGGGCCTGATAACCACTTATTATCCCGACGAATTGCACCCAAGGGCAATCTGTTATTGCGGTTAAAATAACCACCGTTAATTCCAGCCACTGCTAAGTAACGTTGTGCTGTTTGAATTAAGGGAGCAGTACCCGCAAGTCCATCAGGACTAGCCCACATAGGTTTCAATGTTAGCCCAAATTTGCGGGGATTAACTTCTAACCAGACGACTGGGAAACGTTCTGTGCCTAAGTTTACATAATGCTGTCGCCAGCGCAATCCTGGGGCCCAAGTAATATCCCGGTCTTCTAGGGGAGCGGGTCGAATATCGATAATCAGGCGATTGGGGTTAGCTACAGTACTAACTTGAGGTGATAAACCAAAGGGAACGCTCAGACTAATAATGGTTTGGTTTTTCACCACCTCTACTTGTTGAATCAGTGGTTCAGGGGTTGGGGCTGGTGCTGCTGGTATTGGTTGTGTTGGTGTAACTGGTAATAATTGTTTGAGCAAGTTTGGCAGCAATGTTGGTGGTGCTGGTGGTGCTGGTGGTGGCTGGGGGGTATAGCGTTCTATCAAAAGGGGATCGGCTATTCCATCCAGGGTAATTGTCCACTCTCGATTTGGCGGTACAGTGGATTTGGGAGTTGGCGTATCTGGATCGGAGGAAGGAATTTGTGGTTTGGCGATCGCTGACCCTTGTACAACTTGCCAGGGAGTGGGACGATCTAAATTGACAAGAATCCGAACCTGTTGCAAAGGGGCACTCGCTTCTGCTGGTTCCTGACTCTGAACAATATTTGTGATTTGTGTTTTTGGGGTAGAAATCAGCAAAGTGTTGCCATTAGCTTGAATTTGCCATCCAGATGTTTGAGCAAAATTAGTGATATCCAGATAGCGATATGCCCCTACTAGCCTGGTAGATAATACTAATGGCTGTGTTAAAGACGAAAACCACTGTATTGGTTGCTTCGCTGAATTACTACTGTTTAAGAAATTTACTCCAATTAATTGCCTAAATGCCCCATCACTGATATTGGTTGTCACCTGGCCAGATTTTCCAGGCCGCTGTAACCAAGTTCCTGGTACAGTACGACCATTGAGGGAAATTTGATTACCAGAGGATGCCACACCTGGTAAAGGAGGTGCGGGTGACTGTGATATTAACCTGGGTGTTGATTTGGTGGTTTTTGGGGACTCCTGGGCGTTGGTAGCATAGGTGGTAGTTAAGCACAGTGCTGTCAAAAGTATTGATGACACAGTAGCCCGAAAAAACTTGCGATCGCCCTTGGCCTTGGCTACGCCATCGCTAATCTCTGATTGGCAACAATTCGGCATTTTTACCATAATTTACTAGGTACTTTGGAAAACTATTACCCAAGGTTTAAACTAACCAATTATTTGGAAATATAAAGGAAACATGACTTTATTTTTGAATAAATATGGTAATCTATATATTGGCTAGTTATCTCTTTTAGACACAGATTAATTTATTTAGACGCTAAAGCCACTGCAATCAAGTTTTTAACTCCCATTAATTCTAACCACACTATATACGGTAGTTTTGGTTATCAAAATTGGATTAAGATATTTAATCCTAGCTGAAGGTTGCTACTGTTATTACTTCAGTAATATCTAGTTAATAGTAATACATGCGGCAAGTGGTAAGCGGCAAAATTCTAGACAACAACAAAAATATTTGGGAATTGTCAAATGGGTATATATTGTAATACGCTGATTTTATTGCTGGATCGGGATAACCAAATAATTACTAATTCGTAATTCGTAATTAAAAAGGTACACCAGATCGGACTCAATTTTTAATTCAATGGTTAACAAGACAATGGAGGGTAGAACCCCTCACTGATTGCAACCACGAATTAAGGTAGCGTAGCGTAAAGCTTTTAGCATAGCTTCTCTAAGAAACGCAACGCGACTGCTTAGAGTTAGTTCTTGATTGTCACGAGCAATTACGAATTATCTGGGCTTTGGCTTTAAAAAATAGTGCAGCGTTCAGTTTTAGTTTTGTTTCAGGTGAGCCGAAATAGGCTCCATGAGTAGCTAGCGTGCATCTGGAAAAATAAATTGAAAAAATACTTAGCTTCAAAATATAAAAAAGAAACTGTCAGGGCAAAAATAATGTCTTGGCGGAGGTAACTTGTCTAACACCGCATAAACACATAAAAAACACGCAATTATTTTAACACGGGGGAACTGATAAAGTAAAACCGAAGTTAAAATTTTTTTTCCCTAAATTTCGGTGCTTATATATTTTTCCATCGCTGAATTTAGAAATTTTTCCCACAATGTAGTGGCAAAATTGGTAACTCAATACTTCAGGAACAGGGTATGAATAATAAACCGATGAATCAAGACCAGAAAATCACAGCGAATATCAACTCAAGAGATACCTATCAGGGGCAAAAGTGGTTAGTAGAGGAACGAGATGCCTGTGGTGTAGGTTTTATTGCTCATCGCCAAAATCATACCAGCCACGAAATTGTCGAAAAAGCCTTAGCTGCTTTAGCTTGCTTAGAACACCGGGGAGGTTGTAGCGCCGATCGCGACTCTGGTGATGGTGCTGGAGTATTGACAGCAATCCCTTGGGACTTGTTCCAACAAGACTTTGCCCAAAAGGGGAAGGAATTTTCATCTAGCGATCGCATAGCTGTAGGGATGATATTTCTACCACAAGATCGGGAAGCAGCACAAAAAGCTAGGGCGGCAGTTGAGCAAGTGGCTGCTGAAGAAAAATTCACTGTACTTGGTTGGCGAGTTGTGCCCGTGCAATCTGATTTGCTGGGGGTACAAGCAAGAGAAAATCAGCCCCAGATTGAACAAGTTTTGTTAGCTTCCGTTGACAAAAGCGGTGATGAATTAGAACGGCAGTTATACATTACCCGCCGCCGAATTAGTAAAGCTGCAACTGACATCTCAGAAGAATTTTATATCTGTTCGTTGTCAAGTCGCACAATTGTCTACAAAGGCATGGTGCGTTCCGCTGTCTTGGGCAGCTTTTATGACGATTTAAAAAATCCAGCTTATAAAAGCGCCTTTGCTGTTTATCACCGCCGCTTTAGTACCAATACCATGCCCAAGTGGCCGCTAGCGCAACCGATGAGGCTTTTGGGTCACAACGGCGAAATCAATACCTTATTGGGTAACATCAACTGGATGATGGCACGAGAAGCTAGCCTGAATCATCCAGTATGGGGCGATCGCATCCAGGAACTCAAGCCATTAGTTCATATTGATAACAGCGACTCAGCCACTCTAGACAACGTAGTGGAATTACTGGTGTGCTCTGGACGCAGCCCCTTGGAAGCCTTAATGATTATGGTTCCAGAAGCTTACCAAAATCAGCCTTCTTTACGTGAATATCCAGAAATCGTTGATTTCTACGAATATTACAGTGGTTTGCAAGAAGCTTGGGACGGGCCAGCACTTTTAGTATTTAGCGATGGCAAAAAAGTTGGTGCAACTCTAGATCGTAATGGTTTAAGACCAGCTCGTTACGCGATCACCAAAGATGATTACATTGTTGTAGCTTCCGAAGCTGGTGTGGTGGACTTCCCAGAAGCCGATATTGTCGAGAAAGGTAGACTCGGTCCAGGGCAAATGATCGCCGTGGATTTAGAAAATCATGAAGTGCTGAAGAATTGGGATATTAAGGGGCGCATCGCCAAGCAGCACCCTTATGGAGAATGGCTGCAACAGCACCGTCAAGAATTAAAGTCATTGGTCATTAGTCATCCGTCATTAGCAAATGGCAATGGCAAAGGACAATTGACAAATGACCAAGAACAATTGACTATTAACAAGCAAAACTTACTTCAGCGTCAAACTGCCTTTGGCTACACCACAGAAGATGTAGAAATGGTGATTCACCCAATGGCGATCGCAGGTTCAGAACCAACTTTCTGCATGGGTGATGATATTCCCTTAGCCGTACTGTCACAAAAGCCCCACCTGCTTTATGACTATTTTAAACAGCGCTTTGCTCAGGTGACGAACCCAGCGATCGATCCCCTGCGAGAAAAGCTAGTGATGTCTCTAAAAGTTGAACTAGGCGAACGGGGTAACTTATTAGAACCCAAGGCAGAATATGCTCGGAGATTGAAACTCGAATCGCCAGTGTTAACTGATGGTGAATTAGAGGCGATTAAGCTGTCAGGATTTGCCACTGCTGAGTTGTCAACTCTATTTGCGATCGCTAATGGTCCAGAAGGATTGAAAGCTGCTGTGCAATCTTTACAAGCACAAGCAGCTGAATCAGTTCGGGCAGGTGCAAAGATTTTAATATTAAGCGATGCCTACGGCGGGCTACGCCAACGGGCTAATGACAGTATCAACACAGAATATACCTACATTCCTCCCCTATTAGCAGTGGGTGCAGTGCATCACCATCTGATTCGTGAAGGGTTGCGAATGAAAACATCCCTGATTGTAAATACTGCTCAATGTTGGAGTACCCATCACTTTGCTTGTCTGATTGGCTATGGTGCTGGCGCAGTTTGCCCATACATGGCTTTAGATACGGTGCGTGATTGGTGGTCCGATCCCAAAACTCAAAAGTTAATGGGTGTGCAAAAAATTCCTACCCTCACCCTAGAACAAGCTTTAGGAAACTATCGCAAAGCAGTAGAGTCAGGTTTACTCAAAATTCTCTCCAAAATGGGAATTTCTCTGCTCTCCAGTTATCAAGCAGCCCAAATCTTTGAAGCTATTGGCATCGGTGGAGATTTAATCGACCTGGGATTCCGTGGGACGACTTCCCGCATCGGTGGTTTGAGTGTTACCGAGCTTGCTGATGAAGTGCTTTCCTTCCACGTCAAAGCTTTCCCAGAACTAACGACCAAGAAGTTAGAAAACCTGGGCTTTGTGCAGTACCGTCCTGGCGGCGAGTACCACATGAATAGCCCCGAAATGGTTAAGGCGTTGCATAAGGCTCTAGATGACAAAAACTACGATCACTACGAAGTTTACAAAAAGCACCTCCAAGGCAGACCAGTAACAGCCTTGCGGGATTTACTAGATTTCCAAGGCGATCGCCCGTTGGTTCCTCTAGAAGAAGTGGAATCGGTATATGAAATAGTCAAGCGCTTCTGCACAGGCGGCATGTCTTTAGGCGCTTTGTCAAGAGAAGCGCATGAAACTTTAGCGATCGCCATGAATCGCATTGGTGGTAAATCAAATTCTGGAGAAGGCGGCGAAGACCCAGTGCGCTACACAGTTCTAGATGATGTAGACGAGTCTGGTTACTCGCCAACCCTACCTCATTTAAAAGGATTGCGAAATGGCGATCGAGCTTATAGTGCCATTAAGCAAGTTGCATCGGGACGCTTTGGTGTCACACCAGAGTACCTAGTTAACGCCAAACAAATTGAAATCAAAATAGCCCAAGGTGCCAAGCCTGGGGAAGGTGGACAACTACCAGGACCCAAGGTGAGCCAATACATTGCGATGTTAAGGCGCTCCAAACCAGGTGTGACGCTGATATCGCCACCACCGCACCACGATATTTATTCGATTGAAGACCTAGCACAACTGATTTTTGATCTGCATCAAATTAATCCGAAAGCACAGGTGTCGGTGAAGCTAGTTGCAGAAGTTGGCATTGGCACGATCGCGGCTGGTGTAGCTAAGGCAAACGCTGATATTATCCAGATTTCTGGACATGATGGTGGTACAGGTGCATCGCCACTAAGTTCCATTAAACACGCTGGTTCCCCTTGGGAATTAGGTTTAAGTGAAGTGCATCGCGTCTTGATGGAAAATGACCTGCGCGATCGCGTGATTTTACGCGTAGATGGCGGACTCAAGAGTGGTTGGGATGTGGTAATGGGTGCATTAATGGGTGGTGAAGAATTTGGTTTCGGCTCCATCGCCATGATTGCTGAAGGCTGTATTATGGCGAGAGTTTGCCACATGAATACCTGTCCTGTGGGTGTTGCTACTCAAAAAGAAGAACTCCGCAAGCGGTTTACGGGAATGCCGGAACAAGTTGTCAACTTCTTCTACTTCATTGCTGAAGAAGTGCGTAGTTTGTTAGCCAGACTTGGCTACCGTTCTTTGTCAGAAATCATTGGACGTGCAGATTTATTAAAACTGCGCCCAGAGGTAAATCTCACTAAAACGCGATCGCTTAATCTCGACTGTTTACTTCAGCTACCAAATAGCAGAGACAATCGTAGCTGGTTGGTGCATGAAGAAGTCCACAGCAACGGTGTGGTTTTGGATGACAAGTTCCTTGGCGATCCTGAGATTCAGGCTGCTATTAGGGATCAGTCTACTGTCACCAAGACTTACCCAATTATCAATACTGACAGAACAGTGGGCACAAGATTAGCGGGTGCGATCGCTTCTCAATACGGTGACAGTGGCTTTGAAGGACAAATTAATCTCAACTTTACAGGTAGTGTTGGGCAAAGCTTTGGTGCTTTCAACCTCCCAGGCATAATTCTCAGCCTAGAAGGAGAAGCAAATGACTATGTAGGTAAAGGGATGCATGGTGGTGAAATCATCATCAAACCTCCAACTGATGCTACCTATAACGCATCACAAAACGTGATAGTTGGCAATACCTGCCTTTATGGTGCTACTGGTGGCATATTATTTGCCAACGGTCTAGCAGGAGAACGCTTTGCTGTGAGAAACTCCAAAGGCATCGCAGTGATTGAAGGTGCTGGGGATCACTGCTGTGAATACATGACAGGTGGTGTGATTGTCGTCCTTGGCAAAGTAGGACGTAACGTAGCTGCTGGAATGACTGGTGGACTCGCATACTTCTTGGATGAAGACGACTCATTTCGTGAGTTAGTCAATCCAGAAATTGTCAAAATTCAGCGGGTGATTACCGAAGTAGGTGCAAAGCAACTGCAAGAATTAATCCAAAATCATGCAGAACGCACTGGTTCACCAAAGGCGAAGAAAATTCTGCAAAACTGGCAAGAATTTTTGCCGAAATTCTGGCAGTTGGTTCCGCCTTCTGAAGCTGATAGTCCAGAAGCTAATCCTGAAAAAAAAACAACTGAGTTCAGTTTAGTAACCAGTCATTAGTAACTATAACCGTTCTCATACTCTGCGTTAAGGCATTCTCCCGGCAAAGAAGTTGCACAAACAGGTACTCTGGGGAAACCCCTTTAGATACCTAAAGCAGTCGCTTGAATTTCCCTCTTAAAAAGAGCGTAGGAGAAAATATATTCCCCCTAAAAAAGGGGGAATATTCACTAATTGATTCACAGATGAACTTTAGACTAAGGCTACAAAAGTGACTGAGCAATTAAATCCTGTCAAAGTTTAAGTAATAAATTCGAGATCGGCACTGTCCTAAAATCTACCTAATTGAGTATAGAAGGCATTACCTAAATGCTGGTACACTGCACCATAAATGTTTACCAACAAATTAGGATTTGTCTATAAAAATGCTTATAGAAGATCAAGCTCCCGATCGCAAAACGTCTGAAGAAGAACGTTTTCAAGATGATTATTATTCATACTTTGAATCTCCTGAAAATGCTACCCGATACACACCATCAGTTTGGTATCTCGATTGGGCTTTTAAGCAACGTTCCTTCTCTTTGTTAGATTTGGGATGTGGCAATGGGGCTTTGAACAAATATCTACCTGAGCGATGTGACTACCTTGGGATAGATCACAGTGAAGGTGCGATACAATACTGTTCAAAACTATACCCCGACAAAAAGTTTACTGCTAAAGATTTATCGGTAGCACTGCCAGAATTAGCTTCAGAAAATCAAAAGTTTGATGCCGTTGTACTAGCTGGTTTGCTATTTCATAATGTTGACAAGGAAACACTAGAACAAAACAACGATCTAGAACTCGTTCAATTCTGTTTGGATAAACTAATAAGCAACAAAGGTTATTTGGTGCTTATTATACCTTTTGCTTATGGGGATCATCCATCTCATAATCTGTATATTCGCGCAGAATGGCTACAAAAGTTGGTAGAAAAATTGTTGAAAGATGTAAAAGCAAAAATTGTTTACGAGAATATTTCTCTACAAATTGGCTTGGACAAAAAAGTTCAACAGCAGAAGACGACTCCTGACTGGTTTGTTCCCGATAGCACTACTGACTATTCCAATAAGTACGCTGGAACATATATGGCAACTTGGACAGTTATAGCCTCTCCATAGCTGGGTTAAACCGCCATCTAAATAACCAAAATTATTCATCAACTTTTATAGTTGATTTTTTTATTTTTGCACTAGTAACTAGTCTAAACTCCAGTCCCAAATGCATCTTAACCACAAAATATAATTTTAGTTTTTAGCCAATTACTATTGAGCAATTGCCCATAATTAATAATTATTACTTTTTCTTAGCAAGCAACTTTTGGTCTGTATCTTCCATTTCTAAAAGTTCTGGAATAGTCACAAAGCGATAGCCTTGCTTTTTAAAGTTGCTAATAATTTCTGGTAAAGCTTGCACAGTTCTAGAACGATTACCACCACCATCATGCATTAGCACAATCCCACCAGGTTTAGAATCTTTAATCACGTTATCGATCAATTTTGGTACAGTTGGTAACTTGTAGTCTGTAGAGTCTGCTGACCACATCACCACACTATACTTTTGACCTTTAGCATAAGCTGCTAATCCATTGTGCAGGTTGCCACCAGGCGGTCGGAAAAGATTTGTTTTAGCACCTGTAACTTGATAAATTAGGTCTGTTGTGCGATCGATTTCAAAAGCAGCTGCTTGTTGATTAAAGAAGTGATACCAGTGATGCCAAGTATGATTGCCAATGACGTGACCTTGAGCGACAATCTGTTTTCCTAATTCTGGATAATTTTTTAGGTTCTGCCCGACTACAAAAAACGTCCCTTTGATATTATTTGATTTCAGAATATCTAGCACTTGCCCTGTGGTCTGAGGCCAAGGCCCATCATCAAAGGTGAGAGCAATTACTTTCTCTTCCTTAATGAGTTTTGCCTCTTTAACTATTGCCCCTTGAAAACGCGATGGTACAGCGTAGGATAGTCCTTTCGTTTGTGCTTCTTGTTGCCAACTTGTAAGCATCGCCGCCTTTAATTTCTCAATCCGCTGCTGAGTTCCTACGTTTGCAGATACATCCTTGATATTTATACTTGGTCTACTCTGAGCATCCGAAGCATTTGGCCTTAGAAGCATCATAAAAGCAAGACTAAAAACACCACCTAAAGCAAGTAGCGCAATTAATATTCCTTCTGGCCACAGAAACGACTTATTGTTTTCCACCTCAAAGCTCCTTCAAAGATCGAACCATCACCACGGTTATGACGGTACGTTATAGCACATTTTTATTAGATATTTAGATACCAGTTACTTTCTGGTAATCATGAAAATTGGAATTGGTACTAACGAAAATTCAGAATTGATTGAGAGCGACTATATTGCTTTAACTAAAATCTATATGCTCTAGATTTGGACAGCGTTGAATATACAATACTTGGTACTGTTTAATTTCAACCCAGTTATAAAAGGTAAACTCTGCGCTTCCACATTCTTACCGCTAGCTCTAAGAAGGAGAGGAACACAATCAAATAATTAACCACACCCCAAAATCCTTTTAAATAGGAGTTATGAATGAGTTGCTGTTTTTCAGTTAACCGCTAAGCCAGAGCATTATCCTTTCAAGTTTTATAGCTTTTCAAATAAGATGAACTCAGTTGTCATACCTACAATTTGCACTTTTAGCAAACTGAAGTTTTTTAGCCAGACTTTCTCACTGTAAAACTGTATAGTTTACAACTTAAGTGAATTGTTTGATTAACATACAAAATTACTTAAAAGGGTGCGGTCTCTTTAGAATAAAAGTCTGGTAAACTATTAGTTCTATCTTGATAAGATATATTTTACTGCCTGTTGCCATTGTTTCCTTTTTAAGAAAAAGTTAAATTTTCAACTGGCAGAATGTTACCTTGTACTTTCTATGAAATAAACCAGACGAAAATTGATTCAATATAGTTTCTCATTGGCAAGGGGCATTTATTGTTTCAATCTAGTCACCTTTGACTCATTCAGGAAAAATAATTCTATCAGCAGCTTACTTCTGTTTCGGATGCTGATACTTTAGCTCAAATTGCTAGTAGCTTTCTGTCTGTGAATGTTTTTTTCGATAATTAAGTATGTTTATATCTTAATTAATAGTACAGTTTAATATGCACTGTCACCGTGTAATTACGGAAATTAATTTCGTACATGTAGGCAAGTGATTAAAATCACAGTAGAATAGCATTTATCCATTGAAGCAATAAAACTTATATTTTTTCTTTCAAAGTAGTATTTTTTACTAAAAACGCTGTTTTTAACCAGATTTATGCATTTAAAAATACATTTAACTTTTGGCTAAATTTATGTAATATCACTTAAGAATACAGACCAAAATATATTTTCTTGCAACTCAACCTCCAACAAGACTGCCCTCTGCCTTTTTTCAGTAAAGTGAGGTTGATACTGTCAAACATGAGGTAGACTATTTTGCAACTCTACGACCAATTTTCTGTTTAAAGAAAAAACCTACTGATTGTATCGCTCTAGCAGTCTGTAACTAGCTGCTTTTGCAGGAAGAAACAAAACTTACAATTGTCTCATAACTTGCCTTATAATTACAGCAATTAGAATTTTTTATTTTTAATTATCTATTTAGCAGTCCTAATTATTAGCTTATATTACTTTAGACAAGTCATAGTTTATTTACAGTACTTTTGCTTATCTTTAGGAACTGGTTAAGTGTATTATTTAATGTCTGTATAGCTTGACCCCAAACCCTGTTTTCCTATTAATATAACTTTTGAGTCAAAATAATCAAGATATTTGTCTCACTTCTGAAACTGGCTAGAAACTTTTATGATTCCTCACGAAAGTGATGCAAAAAAAGAGCATGCGTCGTTAAAAGTATGGCGTAGTTGGCAAGAAAATCTGATTTTAATTGCGATCGCACTGTGTTTGGCATTCTTAATCAGGACTTTTATCGCCGAACCGCGCTATATACCTTCTGACTCGATGTTACCCACCTTACATACTGGCGATCGCTTGGTAGTTGAAAAAATCTCCTACCATTTTCACCCTCCTATAACTGGCGATATTATTGTTTTTCAGCCACCCGCAGAACTACAACGTCGAGGATATCCCAAAGACCAAGCGTTTATCAAGCGAGTTATTGGCCAGCCTGGTGAGGTAATTAGTGTTACTTCTGGCAAAGTTTACCTCAACGGTCAACCCTTGGCAGAAGACTACATCGCGGAACCTCCAAATCAGCCATATCAACCAGTGAAAGTCCCAGAAGACGAATTTTTTGTTATGGGAGATAATCGCAACGATAGTAATGACTCTCGTTATTGGGGCTTTTTACCCAGAAAAAATGTCATCGGTCGGGCAACATTTCGCTTTTGGCCTCTCGATCGCATTGGGTTCATTTAATCAGTTTTAGATTTTGGATTTTTCTTTCAATCCAAAATTGCCAGAGTTAGGAGTTATTTTAAGACTTCTAACTTTTAACTTAAAACCTCAAATAATACATTATCTGGGCGATCGCATTACCAGTTAACTCTAACCGCCGTTGGAAATCAGCCAGGTTACGGTAAGGCCCGGCTGATTGCCGATTTTGCACCACTGCTTCCGCCAAAGACAAATCTATAAATGGAATTTGTGCTAATTTTTCAACGGTTGCTGTGTTCGGGTTGAGTAAATGGGTAGGATTTTCTAAAGATTCGTGGTCATAGTAAATAAAATTCAGCAGAGGCTTTAATGGCTCTAAGCGCGGCACTGGTATACCCAAAGCCGCAGCTATATCTTCAATACAGTAAAATTTCACACCCGAATGTGAAAGTTCCACAAGCGATCGCGCTTGGTGAATTGACAAACCTGGTAGGCGTAACCAATCATCTACAGTGGCTTGGTTAGCATCAATGCGGATACCTAATTGGGCCGCTATTTGAATTTCTTCCCCAGATTGTAGGCGATAGTAGGGATCGTTGAGGAGCTTGGCGCGAAGTTTTTGCAGCCTAGAATTTAAAGGTAGCCAGTTATTCATGATTGTCGCTTACCTCAAGAAATCTGGTCTAGCAATTGGCGGCGCTTTTGTTCAAATTCATACTCTGAAATCAGTCCATCTTGGCGCAAAGCATCTAATTCCCGCATTGCATCAGCGATCGCTCCTACCTGATTAATCGCCTTTTGTGAAGTCCTCGCTACTGACTTGCCGAGATTAAAATTGCGATCGAAAGCTTCTTCGTCTTGGGCTAAATACCAAACTCCCTCAATCGCACTAGCTACCTTGGGGATAGGTGTCCAGGAAAGTAACACATACAAAACACCCCACAGCGGCTGTCCCAGGTAGAATTTATGTAATCCTGAAATTGTCAGCGTGCCAGAAAAAGCTAAAACAGCGGCAACACTTCGGCTTTTGCGCTTAGTCAACATATTTCTAATAAATATACGAATACCATAGTTCCTACAATAAGACAGCCAAAAGGCACACAGATAATTCAAAACTTACTCATTTTAGTCAACTACTTTGTTTTGCCCTGCCGACTTTTGGGTGGTAAGCCCCACAATTTAATATTTGAAGAAATTTGAGTAAGTTTCACATGACTGTGCATTGAGCTTTGATGCTAATTTTAAGTTTTTAACGGCTCTAGACTACTACAATGTCACAGACCTTCCTACCGCCAGAATGGTTTAAACAGCTTTGCGATCCTTACGCTGTGCTAGGAATTTCTGTGAGTGCTGACGATCGCCAGATTTTTAAACGCTATCACACTTTAGCGAAACTGCTACATCCCGATCGCTATGCTAAAAGCTGCAATCCAGACGAAGAATTAGCAACGGCAATACTTAGCCATTTAATCAATCCAGCTTACGAACAACTCAAAAATCGACACAAGCGTTTAATTGCTATAGCTATGCTGCGATCGGACGCAAGAGTATTACAGCAGCAAGCTTTGTGTGGGAAAAGTGCCATAGCTAAGGAAATTATAGAAATGTCTGCACCCCAAGCAGAATTGTTTTATGAAGAAGCGATCGCTTCCTATGCAGAAGCCCAATACAAATCACTCCATCAGTTTTATCAAGTTACGCAACAAATTAGTATACTGAATTTAGTTTATTTACAGTTGCATAAACCTGACCTATTTCTCCCGCAAAAAGTTGTTCCCATCATCCCTGAAGTAGAAGTCAAGCCAGTTGAATTGACATTTAATGAAGAAACTAATGTCAAACCAGTTTTAACAAACTATGCCCAACGTCACTACCAGCGAGCGATTGAGTACGTCAGGCTAGCTAATTGGGCCCTAGCCGTGCAAGAACTGCGCGATGCCATCAAGTTAGAGCCAAATAACAGCGACTATTATGCCTTATTAGGTTTAGTACATCTCAAACAGAAATTTCTCGGGATGGGCAGGGTTTACATCCGTCAAGCATTAAAACTTAACCCGCAAGATTCACTAGCTCAGAAATACGCTACCAGACTGAAAATTGAACCGGGCGAAAATACTAATCCTAAATCAATAGCTAAAGCTCTGAGTATCGCGGCTTTATTAAGTCGATTTAACAAGGGGAAACCTTCTCAAGTCAAGTGTTGAAATTTCGGTAACAAACCGTACCAAAACCGAAGCTTCGTGACTAGATTACTCCCCTAGACTAAAATAATAAATAGAAGTAAAACTATTAAGCTACTGAGTCTGGGCGCTCAGTTTAATATAAGCAATATGGGATTCTTCGATTCTGAAATAGTTCAGCAAGAAGCAAAACAGCTGTTTGAGGATTATCAAGCGCTGATCAAGCTTGGCAACAGCTACGGCAAATTTGACCGCGATGGCAAAAAGCTGTTTATTGAGCAAATGGAAACCATGATGGATCGGTACCGCATCTTTATGAAGCGCTTCGAGCTATCAGAAGATTTCATGGCACAAATGACAGTAGAACAACTGAAAACGCAATTAGGTCAGTTCGGTGTCACCCCGCAACAAATGTTTGACCAAATGCACCTGACTTTAGAACGGATGAAAGCCGAGCTAGAAAAACAGCCCTAGTCTAATTTTAGATTTTGTGGAAAGTCAGATCGCCAGAAGTCGGCGCTCCAACTTTCCAATACAGATTTTGGATTCATTGGCAATCCAAAATTCAAAATCTAAAATTAAATTATTGTGACTTGGGACGAGAAAACTGGGAAGGTGACTTGAAGTTTTCTACGGGTACGTTCTTAAGTGCCTTCTCCATAAAATCTTTCCAAATGGGAGCAACCATACCACCGCCTGTAGCACGGCTAGCTAATTGTCTATTGTCATCCCTCCCTACCCAAACCGCAGTGGTTAGCTGTGGCACAGTGCCAACATACCAGATATCCTTTTCTGAGGAAGTTGTACCCGTCTTCCCAGCGCTTTGACGAGCTATGGCAGCACCTTTACCTGTACCACTAGTAACTACCGTTCGCATCACATCGATAATAGCTGCCGATGCCCAAGGGTCTAAAACTAGCTGGGGTTTAGGGGTGTTATCTAGTAACACATTACCACTACTATCGGTGACACGGGCAATTACAGTGGGTGGAGACTGCCAGCCATAATTAGCAAAGGTAGCATAAGCACTAGCCATTTCCAGAGGAGTAACACCAATTGCACCCAGAGGCAGGGAGGTAACAGGTTCCATCGGACTCATAATACCTAAGGTACGGCAAGTTTCTATGACTCTATTCATCCCCACAGCCTTACCAATCTTGATCACAGGAATGTTACGTGACTGGGCTAAAGCTGTGCGGATTGGCATAGCTCCGCTAAAACCCCCATCATAATTTCTGGGGAAGTACCAACCGTCACCATCTCGATAGCTGACTGGGGCATCTACCACCGTTGAGTCTGGGCCATACTTCCCAGTAGCGAAAGCAGTATAATATACAAACGGTTTAAAAGAAGAACCTGGCTGGCGTTGAGCTTGAGTTGCACGATTGAATTCACTGATCTTAGGATCTACACCACCCACCAGTGCTTTGATAAAATGCGTGCGCGGATCAATTGCTACCAAGGCGATTTGATTCTTAGATAATCCTTGCCCAAGCAGTGACTTATGCCACTTACCGACAGTTTCCTCAGCCATGATTTGGAAGTTGGCGTCAACTGTAGTTTGTACCCGCATCCCACCTTTGAGTAGTGTCTCACGCCCAAACTTTTTAGCCAACTCCTGCGCTACGGTATTAGTTACATAGGGTAGGGCACTACCTTGAAAGGATTTGATTCTCCCAAGTTTGATTTCCTGCTTGAGGGCATTGTCGTATTCTGACTGGTTGATCCAGTTCAATTCCAGCATCCGTCCCAGCACTTCTTTTTGTTTCTGTTTTGCCAACTTCATGCTCACAAACGGGCTGAATTCTTCTGGTGCTTGGATCAAACCCGCCATCATTGCTGACTCACCCAAGCTTAAATATTCTGATGATTTATTAAAGTAACTGCGGGCTGCCGTTTGTACACCATAATTGTTATGACCCCAATAAACCTGATTGAGGTACATTTCTAATATTTGGTCTTTAGTGAGAATTTGTTCTAACCGGATTGCTAGCACAGCCTCTGCTAACTTACGGGTAAAGGCCCGCTTTTGAGACAAAAACAGGTTTTTTACCAACTGCATAGTAACAGTGGAGCCACCCTCTTTGACTCCACCTGCTACAGCGTTCACTACTATAGCCCGGCCAACACCAGTAGGGTTAATACCGTGGTGATCGTAGAAGTGACTATCTTCACTTGCTAATACCGCCCGTTTTAAGTTCGGAGAAATTCTATCCAAGGGTACGACTTCGCGGTTGGCTTCCCCGTGAATACTCGTTAAAAGTTTGCCTTTAACGTCATAAATGTAAGTTGTTTCTGAGGGAAAGAAGTTACGTAGCTGTCTCACATCTGGCAAATTACGGAAACTGATGGCTAAACCAACCAGTCCTCCGGCTACAATGGAACTTGCCAGCATGGTGATTGAGAGTAAAGTACCGCCAGTTACCTGACCGACTCCTTTCAAAAACTCAAAACCTGATGAAGCCCGACGCTGTGGCTGTTTATCTTCAAAAGTCCTAGACGACGACACGGCTATTTCACTTCCTCACTTGTAAATTTAACTGTAATTGATTGGGTGAAGCAAGGCGGTTAGTTTTTTGCAATTATAGTAGTTTGGCAGATGAGAAAGTGGATAAATTGCCAGTGAATATAACCAACTTAACTTCTAGTGTGCAAAACATAGCTAATAATCAGTCTCTTAGTATGACGCAAGATTTTGCTTGGTTGCGTCGTGGTGTAGTAGAAGTATTCCCACAATCAGATGATGTTAACAGCGAAAGTTTAGAAAGGCTCTTACTAACTACAGACCAACCTTTAAGAGTAAAATTAGGGATTGACCCTACTGGTACTGATATTCATCTAGGTCATAGCATACCAGTACGAAAACTGCGAGGTTTTCAAGATGCAGGTCATACAGCAGTTTTAATTATTGGCGATTTTACAGCGCGTATTGGCGATCCAACTGGTAAATCTGAAGTGCGTCGTCAGCTTACAGAAGCAGATGTAGCTAAAAATGCTCAGACTTATCTCGATCAAGTACGTCCTATCTTGGATTTTGACACACCAGGAAGGTTAGAGGTGCGTTATAACTCCGAATGGCTCTCTGGGCTTAACTTAGAGAAAATTTTGGAGTTACTCTCCACGATGACGGTGGGGCAGATGTTAGCGAAGGAAGGATTTGCCGATCGCTATAAAAAAGAGAATCCAATTTTTATCCATGAGTTCCTGTACCCGTTAATGCAAGGTTTTGATTCGGTTGCAGTTGAGGCAGATGTGGAATTAGGCGGCACCGATCAGAAATTTAATATTGCTGTAGGCAGAGATTTACAGCGCCATTTTGGTCAAAAGCCCCAATTTGGAATGCTGCTGCCAATTTTGATTGGCACGGATGGCGTGCAAAAAATGTCTAAGTCTTTAGGTAATTATATCGGATTATCAGAACACCCAGGACAAAAGTATCAAAAGTTGCAAGGAGTTCCCGATAATCTCCTAAAACAGTATTTTGAACTGTTGACGGATTTACCTTTGGATAAACTGCCAGAAAATCCTCGCGATCGCCAAACACTTTTAGCATGGGAAGTTGTCAAACAGTACCACGGCGAACAAGCAGCCCAAGAGGCAAAAGAAGCAGCCCAAAGCGGCGGCAAAGAAGGTGCAGTTCCAGAATTCTCTCTAGCTGGCGTGCAGCAGTTCCCTACTAAGTTAGCGTATATTCTCAATGTCACTGGCTTGTGCAAAAGTACAGGGGAAGGAAAGCGGAAAATTCAAGAGGGGGGAGTGCGCCTAGATGGCGATCGCATCACTGATGCTGATACCACTTTCGATGCTCCTGGTGAATTACAAGGTAAAGTTTTACAAGTCGGGAAAAATAAGTTTGTGCGCTTAGTACCTTAAATGGGGAGTGGGGAATGGGGAATAGGGAACAGGTAGAACAACGAGTTATTGTGGCTTTGGATGTCCCGGATGAACAAAGTGCGATCGCTCTTATAGATCGGCTACCGCAAGTTAGTTTCTGGAAAGTCGGTTTAGAGTTGTTTACCAGCACTGGCCCGAAAATTCTGGAAGTGTTAAAGTCTCGGCAAAAGCGCATTTTCTTGGATTTAAAGTTTGATGATATCCCCAATACCGTTGCTGGTGCTTGCCGGAGTGCAGCTAGATACGGAGTGGATTTACTGACAATTCATGCTACTGCTGGTAGAGATGCCCTGAAAGCCGCAACTGAGGCGGCACAGGAAGGGGCTGCAAAAGCAGGTGTAGAACCACCAAAGTTAATTGCGATTACCCTGCTAACGAGCATCTCTGCTCGGCAGTTGGCATTTGATTTAAAAATCCCCCTAGAATTGCCAGAATATGCTCTAGAAATGGCCCTACTCGCTCAAGAATCTGGTTTGGATGGGGTAGTTTGTTCGCCTCAAGAGGTGGCACAGCTACGACAAACTTGTGGAAATGACTTTTTGCTAGTTTGTCCGGGGGTTAGACCAACTTGGGCTGATATTGGCGATCAAAAGCGATCGCTCACTCCAGCCCAAGCAATTATTGCCGGTGCAGATTATCTAGTGATTGGGCGTCCCATCACCGCTGCTACTGAGCCTGAGTTAGCTTGGAAGAGGATTTCTGAGGAGTTAACCACGGTGGCATGAAGTTAAGAGTCAGTGAGACACTCAGAGTACAGGGTGTAGGGGAGAACAATCTTGCCTCTTCGCTCAGTCAGAAAAATTATAGTTTCCTGTTTGCTTGTGGCTTCTGGGTTGTAGTATCAAATAGCTTTGTTTACCCAGCCTTCTCGATAAACCCCACCCCTAAACCCTCGGCGCTAGCAGAAACGGAAAATGTCAACAGTGGCGCGAAGTCTTTGTGTTCTGAACAAAATTTAGAAACATTAACTATACAGCTACTGCAAAAATTACCTAGTTATACCAATCGCGCTAGTCAACGCGCCCGCCGCCTCAGTAGAAGCAGTCAGATTTACAGTTATATGTTAGTGGCAGGAAAACCTGAGTTTACTCCTCTGCCCCTTAACCTTGAAGAATATAGTGCAGATGCGTCTAAAAGTGCTGCATCAGGAGTTGAGCAAGTTTTCTTTACTACCTTGGAGCGGCAGTACATAGATAAGAAAGTTGTAGAATTGCAAGAATTTCACTGGCTGTTATTGACTAAAACTAAAAGTGGTTGGCAACTAGTGATGATGTTTTCTCAAGTTGGTTCCTATTCAGAACAGCAGCCACTATCTCCACCACGCGATAGTAGTAATGGTACTGTTGCCCAAGGAGTTAAAGCTTGGTTGCGCGATTGTGAAGCTGGAAGTTTACGTCACTAAAACCTAATTCCCAATCTTCGTAAATTAGAAGAATATTAAGTAATGTCTAAAAATACTGACTCAAATTTTCTATAAACAGGACTATCACTTCTGGTTAGAAACTATATTGAAATAATTACAAGAACGAGATTTAGAACATCTTGATTAGGATAGTTTGATTGAGAAGATTCAAAGATTGGATAATGAACAATAACACAAGTTTGAAAGTTATTTACTTCTTTTGAAATGCTCTGGCGCGGTATAGCCCCTTGTTAAGGGTAAGCTAACTTTTTACAGCACGGCGTAAATAAACTACCCATTTCAAATCAGTAAAATGCTTACGCCGTATTCATTTTGAATTTTGTTCGCGAGTCCGCAAGCCTCATTGTGAATTTTGAATTCGCCTCTTGTGGTACTAGTTATTTTCATAGAAGATACATCACCTAACTAGCTCGTATCAGTATGATTTTGCCTGTATCTTTAGGAATATTTTTAGGAAAAATAGCTAATAATAGCTAAAAGAAGCAGACATTATTTAAAAACGCAGATTGGCTTGAATTTAAGCGTTGTAACTCCCGTTTTTTGGCGATAACATGGAAAGAAGTTTATTTCAAGCTTTATCAAACCGCGTTTAGCGTCAGTTTTTTATGGACATTCAGTTAATCAACATTGGCTTTGGTAACATAGTGTCTGCTAACCGAGTCGTTGCCATTGTCAGTCCAGAGTCTGCCCCGATTAAGCGGATTATTACCGATGCACGAGACAGAGGTCAACTGATTGATGCAACTTACGGTCGTCGGACTAGGGCTGTAATTATCACCGATTCCAGCCACGTAATTCTGTCAGCGATTCAGCCAGAAACGGTAGCGAATCGCTTTGTGATTTCTCGCGAGCATCAAACTGTAGATAATTGACTAGCAGTGGGTTTTTCCTACTCCTCTTTGCACCGTATCGGTAGTACCATGTGAATTAGACAAATTTTCTGTCACTCTTGCTACAAATTCTTTAGTCACCAGTGGACTAGACCAGGAACACCAGACTAATGAATAATATGTATTGATTGATTCACAGGTTGAAGGGATGATGCCAGTTTTACCCATCCAGAGTAGTGCGACTACCGAAGAATGCTTACATTTAGGCAGGCTAATTGTTTTAACTGGCCCCAGTGGGGTCGGTAAAGGCACTTTAATGCGATCGCTCCTAAAGCGTCATCCAGAACTCTATTATTCCGTATCCGTGACAACTCGTTCTCCCCGTCCAGGGGAAATCGATGGCAAAAGTTATTACTTCATCAGTCGCAGTAAGTTTGAGCAATTAGTTACTGAAGGTGAATTTTTAGAATGGGCAGAATTTGCTGGTAACTATTACGGCACACCCCGTGAAGCAGTACTTAACCAAATTCATGCTGGTAAGTTGGTGGTGCTGGAAATTGAACTAAAAGGGGCAAGACAAATTCGTGCTTCCTTCCCCAGTGCCCTCAGCATTTTTATTTTACCGCCTTCCTTTGATGAATTAGAGAAACGAATACGCTCTCGTGCCCAAGATTCTGAAGAGGCGATCGCCCGTCGTCTGCTCCGTGCCCAAGAAGAAATTCAAGCCGCAGATGAATTTGACATTAGAATCGTTAATGACGATTTTGAAACTGCTTTAAATGATATTGAAGCTGTTTTGTTTAAATAAATTAGGAGTTAAGAATTAGAAGTTATGAATTTAAACTCCTAACTCCTAACTCCTAACTCCTAGTAATTAACCAAATAGACCTTGAATTAGTGCTAAATTACTAGTCAAAAAGTAAGCAACTACTGCACCACCAATACCACCAATCAAGAAAGAACTGCCGAAGTTGTTCCAGCTTTCTTTAGAGTTAAAAGCATCTGTTGGAGGCTTGGGTACGGTAACACTAGGAAGTGCTTTGGGTGGATTGCTATTTGCATACAGCGATAGAGCGCCTGTGAGAACTACAACCAAGCCAATGGCTGACAGTAACCCAGCTAAGTTAGCATTATCTGTGTCCCGCAGTGGCCCTAATTTGGCAAAGGGTCCAAATAGCCAGTAACCATGAGCCATACCAACTTCTAAACCGCGTCTAGCAGGAGCCAGACCTGGGCGATAAGCAGGTAAATTATTAATAAACCCCTTGACCAAGGGAGAAGAATTAACCGGGGTTTCTAGGTTGCCTATCTGTGGATCGCCAAATGCGGGAAAAACAACTTCCCGATTTCTAGGATCACTGGGAAGATTCTTTGATGCATCTACTGCTTGTGCCATATTTTATGTTCGCCTCTAAATTAAAATGGTGGCATTTTTATATTAATAATAATTGTCGCTAAAGATGTCTTTTTGCTAGGAAGTTTAGAAAAGTTAATTTAGCTTATTTTAAAACCGTGAAACTCGCGATCTGTAAACAGTATCACGAGTTTCAAAAAACTATTTTTGCCGACTATTTTAGTGATAATTCTGCTTAACTAAGCTGAATACATCAACTACACAATATTAAGCAAAAAACAAGACATTGATTCAACAGTCCTAAATCCTATTTGACACTTATGGTAGTGGGTGGAAAAGTAGATCGGGGAAAAAGCGGTTGAATTCAATCAAGATACCTGCTGTGATGGTCAGCCAAATGGTAGCTGCTACAGGCGCTGTGGTAATGAATTTAATCAAATAAGCTGATTGATCGCCTTTGTCTGCCATGAATTTAGTCTCCAAAACGAATGAATTAGTTAAGCTGATTTAGCGTGGAGAAATAGGGATTTCTGTATCCTTGGCTGCTAATTTTCCAGACAGAAGTTCTTGGACTGCTGCTACTGGCCAAGTAAAACCTGACGCTATTATGGGTAGTGCCAAACCAAGATCGATTTGGATTTCTTTTAGTTCAGTGTTCGGGTCTTTTTTGACCGCTTGCAGATAGGCACGACCTACCCAGCCAATCCAACCAGCAATATATAGAAACAAAATGCTAGGGATCAAAAAGTCACCAGCATGATTTAGACTACCATCAACAATCAAGTGGGGGTATCCTTCAGGGCCGCACAGCTCCTGAGAATAACGCTCAAACCGCTTTCTCCCAGATTCGGGATCGGCAGTGGTATTACGGGCATTAGCAGCTAGCTGTTGAAAAGCGGGATTGTCTTTGCACGGTGTCAAATTCGCCCCTAAAGCTTGTGCTGGGGGGGCAAAGTTGAACCAAAGACTAATCGCTAACATCAAAGCAAACAATCGTCGCATAGAGTTGTTTCCTTTTATTACAAAACAAGAAGTTCTTTGTACAAAACGAAGCGGCTTGTACAGTTGTTTATTTGCATAACTAGGAAGTCATCATACTCTTGGGTGGGAACCGAGTAAAGTTTAAGTAAATAAAAGTTAAAGCTTCTCAACCAAAATAGAGTGCTGAATGCCCAAAAAGAAGCGCTAAGTATAAGAATTGTTGTTGTAGGGTAGTAAAGAAGCAAGATTTTCTCTCTCTCTCTATTACTCAGGACTCCAGACTCAGCACCCAGCACTGATTACTCTCAATGACAACCGTTTTAGCAATAGAAACCAGTTGTGATGAAACAGCCGTCGCAATTGTTAACAATCGTAAAGTTTGCAGCAGTATTGTATCCTCGCAAATTCCAGTCCATCAGCAGTACGGCGGCGTAGTACCAGAAGTAGCCTCTCGCCAGCACCTGGAAACGATAAATGTTGCGATCGCACAAGCCCTAGAGCAAGCTCAACTAGACTGGGGAAAAATTGACGCAATTGCCGCCACTTGTGCCCCTGGACTTGTAGGAGCGCTATTGGTGGGATTAACTGCTGCCAAAACCCTAGCAATGGTACACAACAAGCCATTTTTGGGAGTTCATCACCTCGAAGGTCACATTTACGCAACTTACTTGAGCGAATCAACTTTAAATCCCCCTTTTCTTAGCTTACTGGTTTCAGGCGGACATACAAGCTTGATTTATGTCAAAGATTGTGGTAATTACGAAACATTAGGACAAACCCGTGATGATGCTGCGGGTGAAGCTTTTGATAAAGTGGCGCGATTGTTAAAGTTGGGTTATCCGGGCGGACCAGTGATTGACAAGTTGGCACAGCAGGGCAATCCTCAAGCCTTTGCTTTACCGGAAGGAAGAGTTTCTTTACCTGGTGGGGGGTTTCATCGTTATGATGCGAGTTTTAGTGGGTTAAAAACGGCTGTATTACGTTTAGTGCAGCAGTTAGAGAAAGATAGTGGACAAGTACCAGTGGCAGATGTAGCAGCTAGCTTTCAGGATACAGTAGCGCGATCGCTAACCAAAAGAGCGATCGCCTGTGCCCTTGACTATGGTCTAGACACAATTGCCATTGGTGGCGGTGTAGCAGCTAATAGCGGCTTGAGAAAAAATCTCCAAGCCGCCGCCGTTAAACATAACCTACGCGTCCTATTCCCACCTCTAAAATTCTGTACCGATAACGCCGCCATGATTGGCTGTGCCGCCGCTGACCATCTATTCCGTGGTCATACATCGCCCCTCACGCTAGGCGTTGAGTCTAGGTTAGGGCTTACCCAGGTGATGAAGTTGTATCAACCTATTGAGTAGTCATTCGTCATTTGTCATTTGTAACGACCAATGCCCAATGCCCAATACTTCTCTACGAGAGGCTACGCCAACGACTTCGCTCAGTACAAGTGCCCAATGCTCTATACCCTATAACTATTGACTATTGCCCGGATGTGATCTGCCACTGCATCCGGCTGTTCCAACATAGCCAGGTGTCCGCAATTAGGAATTTCCAGAACATTGTCACCACAATACTGAAAAAGCCTGTGAAAGCTGGCTAAATGGCGCACATACTTGGGTTCCATAACCTTGTCTTCTGCGCCAGCCAAAAAATAAACTGGCTGCTTCAGTTGAGATACTAGCTCAGGTAAACGATTGATTTCTTCTTCAGTTGTGGAGTCTAACAAAGTTCCCAAAGCCGCTTCTGGGTCAGCCACAACGAAATCTATTACCCGTTGACGTGCCCAATGGCGCTCTAAAGGACGAACTACACTAGCTCTGGTAAACAGCAAATCAATCAAAGGCACTTGGGACAGCCAGCGCGGACGAACTTGCAAAAATTTCTGACCCGCCGAGCGAAATTGCTCAAAGGCTTCTTTGAGGTAAATACCACCGCCAGCGTTGATACAGATAACTCCCTTAACACACTCAGGCATTTGATCTGCTCCCCAAAGAGCGATCGTTCCGCCTAATGAGTGACCAATTAGCCAAGCACTTCTAATATTCAACTGTTTCAGGAGAGCTGCTAAATCTTGAGTATACGCAGCAGGAGTATAAAGAGAATCGAAAGATGAGTCAACCGTACTACTGGAGATGGGCGTCAGACTCAAAGACGTTTGTGCTCGACTAAAATCGGTTTTTACCTGGGATTGGGATTCACCAAAACCCCGCAAATCATAGGACAGGCACTGCAAATCATTTGATAGGCGGGAAATCACAGGTTGCCAATATCCACGGCTATTGAGCCAACCGTGGATAAATACTAAAGCATGGGGGCAGGAAGTGGGAGCCGTTAGCTCGTATGCGTGTGGAACGCCCAAGATTTCGATAGTTGCCATACTTGTATCGTACCCTTAAGGACGGGTGCGACTAAATACTAAAGTGGAAAGAGTTAGAAGTTAGAAGTGAGAAATTTTTAACTCATAACTCATAACTTCTCACTTTTTTCATTTACCCAGCAACCTCTGTCGCACTCCTTCAGCAATTTTGTGACCCAGATATTCAGGAATCAGGCTTTCATTTGGCCCCAACAAGTAGAGAATTAGCCGTGTACGTCCGCGCCAAACCAGTAAATTGGCATTGACTACCAAAAGGTCTTCCTGCCAGATAGCGTACATCACTTTATAAAATAATCCTGGTTGATTATCAGCTTCAATCACTAGGGCAGGGAGATGAAAGACCGGATCGACATAGAATTCAGTTTGTACCTGCTCTAAGCCAGTGTCAAGATTAAATTCTACTGCCAACATCTCTTCTACCTCAAACCGACCTCCTAAAGCCTCGCGAATGGCGCGACAGACATTTTCTGCGGTTTTCTCGGTCAAGGCTTTACTACCACGAGATACCAACAGTTTGATAAAAACTAACATTGGCGGACGGATTTGACCGTATAGACTTAGACCGTGGATAGTCAACCCATAAGCTGCTAATACACCAAAAATATCGCTGAGGAGAAAAGACTGGTTGCGGTAAGCAAAATGCAGGGCACTTTTGCTACCTTCCGGTTTTAGCTCAATAACAGCACGTCTAGTTTTATAGAGACGGTAGGCTAGCCGCAAATTTTGCAGTTGAATTTCACTACTGACGAATTGCTCATAAAACTGGGGAAACGCTCGATTAAAGCGCTTTAGGAGTTCCAGTGTCGAAGATTTTAAACCAGAAGCCATTGTTAAGGGTAAAACTCGCTTGCTTTCGTCATCTGGGGGCTGGGTGTTGGGGGTTAGGTATTAAGGACTGTGAGGATTGAGGACTGGGAGGACAAGAAGGAGACAACAGAAGAGTGTTCTCGATACCCAATGCCCAATCCCGTGTATACAATTCACTCCTAAGCTAACGTGCATTTAAGCTCTATAGGAGCAATTGCCAGGATTAGGTTTTTCCATTATGAATTTTAAATTTTGAATTGTTTATATCGTTACCCTTTTGGTGAATTTCTCCTAGCCTTTACAACAAAATGCTAAAGTTGAAAATGATTGGTGTGAAACACGCTCTAACTGGCTGTTACCATTGCAAATCCCGAAAACAACCGAAAAACTTTGAGTGTAATAGGGTAATAAATGGGGGTAGCGATGTTAAAAGTGAATCAACACTCCTAAGAGTGGAAACCAATTCAGTTATACTACCCGAACCGCGTTGGCATGGGTTTTTGGAAAACTTGGTTTAGTACTCCTGAATCTGTAGGGACAACTAGGACAAATCTCTTTGAAGAGCATACAGCAGAAACTGCGGGCAACTCTAGCCCCAGTAGTATTAGCGAAGCTGCTTCAAAGGAGGCTCGGATCGTCTTCAGCACGGAACGAGATATTGACCTATATGAGCTAGAAGAACTCTGTGATGCAGTTGGTTGGTCGCGTCGTCCTCTAAGAAAAGTAAAAAAAGCTATTGAGCATAGTTTTCTCGTTGCCTCAATGTGGCAAGTGAGAGGAAACCAAAAGCGGCTCATTGGTTTTGCTCGTGCTACCTCAGATCACGCCTTTAATGCCACTATCTGGGATGTAGTGGTTCACCCAGACTTTCAAAGTCAAGGACTGGGCAAGGCGCTGATGAAATACGTTCTCAAAAAACTTAGGAGTGAAGAAATTAGTAATGTCACTCTCTTCGCTGACCCCCATGTTGTAGATTTCTACCGAACTATGGGGTTTATGGCCGATCCAGAAGGCATCAAAGGCATGTTCTGGTATCCTCATTAATGCTCAATCCAAATAAAACCCGATTCGTACAATAAAATCAGGTATAGTAGTACAAATCTATTATTTAAATTTGGTTTGACAAGGTTTAGCCGACGAACGCACAAGTAATATCTCTTGTAAAACTAAGTCGGCAGACAAACCTTTAACCTTTATCAGTCCAAATATCTAATCTAGCTAGTATTTGCAGAAGATATAAATATATTAGGCATCAGCAGGGTTATGTGATATGATTGCCTTAACGCTTTTGTGAAAGCGCGATCGCTTTGATGGGGAGCTAAAAACCAAACCCAAAAAAGCGGATGAGTATAACGGGATGTAGCGCAGCTTGGTAGCGCGCCTGCTTTGGGAGCAGGATGCCGCAGGTTCAAATCCTGTCATCCCGATTTAACTAATTAATATAGTTAACAGTTAGAGCAGTTAGGTAGATTTTATTTAATAACATCTGCAATTTAATTAGATATTTTTATGCAGAAGACGAATTAAGTTGTTCTGCTGTTGCGGCTTAACAGGTAAATTTTGCGATTAAGTAGTAAGGTAATTTTTAACACTGAGCTTTGTATAGATTTGAGAAGCTATTAAAGCAATCGCAGATGGAACGATTGATTAACTAATAGCGTCAACTATTTTTAGAAAAAGCCGATAAAATGGCATTCATCATCTCCAAGGTTGGAGAGATGGAGAGACTTTTTGCTGTTTGAGAAGACATATAATAAGCATCTACGGCATTTCGCGGTCAATAGCGAAGCGAAACCTAGAAAAACACAACGTTAGCACAGCCAATTTGTGAAAACGATACTATAGCAACTCTAAATAGTTAGGGAACATTGAATTTTGACCGTTGACGCTTAACACTCAACCTCAACGGGCATAATGAATTTTTCACAACTAAAATGAATTGCTATATAACTAAAGCTAGTTGGTGCTGTGCAAATCCAACCATTTGTTTAATTTAATTGGACTATTGATGCGAGGAGCAGTCATGAAATCATTTATTCGCTTAGGCGCAACATTGGGTATAGCTGGCAGTGTATTTTTAACAGGGCTTTCAGGAATAGCCAATATACCAGGAATGGGCAATCTAGAGGCGATCGCTCTGCCACAAGATCAGGTTGTGAAAAAGCTCCAAGAAGTACCAGTATTCACGCTCACCAATCCTAAAGGCGAATTCGTAGTTCTTTCGAGAAACAACGCAAACAACGCATCCAAGCCAGTGTCACAAGTGGGATTTTTTATTAGCAAGCAAGATGCTCAAAAATTCCTTGACAATCGACTCAAAAAAGAAAATCCCCAGTTAGCAGGCACTCTACAGGTTAGACCTTTGTCCTTGGCAGACTACTATAAAATAGTCCAAGAAAGCAAAAAGAAATCAGATTCTGTGATTTATACCTTAGTTCCGACGCAACAGCAAGTAGCCTCGGCAACAAGTATGCTCAATCAAAATGGTAAAAAGGTAGAGCAATTCAATGGTATTCCCCTATTTGTACCAAAATTTAAGAAAGATAATAGCTATCTGACTATTCCCCTTGCTAAAGGTAATGAGCGATACATCCCTTTCTTTTTTGAGAAAGAACAAGCAGTGGCTCTGTTAGAGGAATTCAAAAAAGCCGTACCAAAAGAAGGAGCCAATACTGAAATTCAGGTAGTGGATTTGTACGGTGTTATGGAAGCTCTCAATAGCAGCAGCGATCCTAGTATCAATAAAATTGTTCTCTATCCATCACGGGAGTCGATCAACTTTATTCGCTCCCTTGCGCCAAATCAATCACCCGCTGCCAAGCCAGCTGCTGCCCCCGCTCCGAAAAAATAACGGATATGCGCTCCAAGGTTGAGGTATGGGGGAGAAACATCTGATAGTCTCTGGTTTACAACTTTGGCAGTGGCGGAATGCAGCTCTCAAAGCAGCGATCGCCACTGATGTCCCACCAATGGAAGTAGATTGGTTGCTCCTGGAAGTTGCTGGATTAGACCGCTTGGCACTGCGTTTGGAGTCTTTTAAAAACTGGCCGCAAATTCAACTGCAATTGCCGCTAGAAGAGTTAGAACAGTTGTGGCAGAGGCGATTAAATGACCGCTTACCAGTGCAGTACATTGCCGGAGTTACACCTTGGCGTCAGTTTAAAATTGCGGTGTCGAGTGCGGTTTTGATTCCTAGACCAGAGACAGAGTGTTTAATCGATTTAGCTGAAGCATCTGCTAGTAATACTTCAGGACACTGGGCGGATTTAGGGACTGGGAGTGGTGCGATCGCCATCGGACTAGCAGATGTCTTGCCAAAAGCAACAATTTATGCAGTTGATTACAGTTTAGAAGCTCTGGCGATCGCTCGAACCAACGCTGATAATTTGGGTCTTGCTGACCGGATTCAATTTTATCAAGGTTCCTGGTGGGAGCCACTGACATTCTTAAAAGGTCAGTTCAGCGGTATGGTATCAAATCCCCCTTACATACCCACCAGTACCTTACCTACTTTGCAACCAGAAGTTTTTAACCACGAACCACATCTGGCTTTGGATGGTGGCGCTGATGGCTTAGATTGCATTCGTTATTTGATCGAAATCTCCCCCAGTTATTTGCAATCGGGTGGCGTGTGGCTAATTGAGATGATGGCTGGACAAGCGGATGCCGTGCGAGAACTTTTACAAAATCAAGGTAGCTATTGTAAGATTCAAATTCACGCTGATTTAGCTGGAATTGAACGTTTTGCCCTGGCCTACAAAAGTTAGGAGTGATGAGTGATGAAATTCCTCACTCCTAACTTGTAACTCCTAATTTTGTAAACATGACCCAAGTTTCTCTAACAAATCTAATAGCTGGCGCACGTGCTGGTCTTTTGGTGAGCTTTCCGACGGATACTGTTCCGGCACTTGCAGCAATACCAGAAAAAGCAGCATTAATTTTTGCAGCGAAGCAACGCAGTCAAGACAAACCTTTGATTTTGATGGCATCTAGTGCTGAAGATTTGTGGTCGTATGTCAAAGGTAGTGAGAATGAATATAAAGTTTGGCAAGAATTAGCAGATAAATATTGGCCAGGAGGGCTGACATTAGTTTTGCCAGCGAGTGAACGCTTACCAAAAGTTATGAATCCCATCGATCCAACGACAATTGGTATTCGAGTACCAAACAGTGCGATCGCTCAAACTATTTTGGCGCAAACAGGCCCTCTTGCCACCACTAGTGCCAATTTTTCTGGTCAGCCGCCTTTGCAAACAATGACAGAAATTGAGACTCAGTTTCCCCAGGTTCTGACTTTAGCAACGACAGAATACCAGAGTGAAATACCAGGGATGGGTATACCTTCCACCGTTGCTAAATGGACAGGGATAAATTGGCAGATTTTGCGACAAGGTGCGATCGAGTTATAGATTTCGAGTGATAACCAAGTATAGGTAGCTATAATGTTGTTTTCATGGTGTTAACAACAGAGAAATCTGAAACTTTAGTTTGCGCTGTTGTACTTAATTAACAAGTTAATAATTGCCAGATATGAATTGGAGCAACTGGATATATCTAGGAGTAGGAATAGCACTAGGTATGGTTTTCCGTCAGTTATTTGGGCGATGGCTACGCCCAAAGCAGGCATCGCCTAATGTTTTATCTAGCTCATCCCCAGTAGCGCCATCAGTTGAACAGGATATGCCACCAATATCGCAACAGCTACAGCAAACACAGCTAGCATACCTGATGGCAAGGGAAATGAGCCAGTTTAAAGCTGGTTTTCTGGCGCGGACTACCCATGAATTGCGATCGCCTTTTAATGGTTTGATTGGCTTACATCAATTAATTTTGTCAGATTTGTGTGAAAATCCAGCTGAAGAGCGAGAATTTATTGCTCAAGCTCACGAGCGAACGCTGAAGCTGTTGAAGCTAATGGATGAAATTCTCAACGTTGCTAGAACTGAACACGGCACCAATAAATTAGATATTCAGCCCAGACCCTTAGCCCAAATTTTAGATGAGGTTCATGACTTAACTTATATGCTGGCGGCAAATCGCAATTTTCCCTTACAAATATTACCCGCCGACTCAGAAATTTATGTTTTGACAGATTACCTCTGGCTCCGCCAAGTATTGATAAGTTTAATAGACACTGCCATTACTCAGATGGAGGAAGGCAGCATTTGTATTTCCACTAGCACTCTACCTACAAATAATTTTGTAAACATTTGGCTGGATTTACCAACCCATGCTATGCCTTGGAGCGAGCCGATTGATTTGCTCAAATTTGAAGATCGGTTGACCCAGATTGACCAAAAGAAGGCTGCTCTCTCCCCAGGAATGAGACTATTAATCAATCAAACTTTGGTGGAAGTTATGGGAGGAAAGTTAGAAATCTTGCCCTCGACTACTGTGAAGGAACCACTTCAACAGCTTACCAGACTACAAATCTCTATCCCCCTAGTGATTCCTGAAACTGAACTTCTGTAGCAGAAACAAAAGCACGATTAGCTTGATTGTGTAACACCATCGTAGTGGTGCTGTTGGTTTGAAAACCAATCTTTTCGTAGAAACCCTGTTGGTAAGTAGTCATCAGGTAAACTCGCTCAACTGACTTCATACGAGGATGTCTCAAAACGGTTTCTACTAAATTGCTTCCCAACCCACTATGTTGATACTCTGGATGAATCACAACATCCCAAATTGTGGCGCGATAGATGCCATCAGATGTTGCTCTTGCAAAGCCAATGAGCCGATCGCTATTCCAGACGGAAATCACTGGCTCACTATTGGCAATAGCTATACCTAAGTCTTCAATACTGCGTCCCTTTGCCCAGAAAGCGGAAACGTTTAACAGTTCTTGGAGTTGATAAAGGTCAATTTTAGACTTGCGATCGCTAAATTTAATCTGAAGATCGTTCATGTATGGCATTCACTTTTAGCAGTATCTTTGAGCAGACATTTGATGAAATTAAATATGCATTATTCAGAAGTCTTGTAGAGACTTAGCACTACTAAGTCTCTACATTCTTTTTCAGCAGATGTCTAGTTTGGTTAAGTCATATTTTGCTATAAATTGCTGTACGTGTAGAGAAAAAAAAATTTAATGACAAACCCACTTCCATAGAGGATGAGTTGCTCCCTGTTGACGTATCCGATAAACTTGTTTTTCTAAACGTTGTTTTTCCTGCGGTGGCAGTCCGAGTAGAATATTCCGACTTTGCCAAACTAAAACAGCAGCAGTCATCCCCAGACAAAAAGCGAGACCGAAGGTAGACAGTGGATGGTAGAACAATCCAAATCTCACTGCCACCCAGGTAAAATATTGTTGCCACAGAGCAATTTCTCCACGTAGACCCCACAAGGAGACAGGCGCAACAGTCAGCCATAGACAGCCCACAAATAGCCACCTGCCATATACTGTTAGCTGATGTAGCCTTTCTACTTGTTGAGCAAACGATGGGTCAGATTTCTCAAAATCTGGGACACTATTTAATCGTTCTTCCGGTTGATCCATAGGGGAATAAAATTGCAAGGCGTGGGTGAGCAATTCAAAATGCTTTTACCCAATTGTGAAATATACACAAGTTTAACTATCCTGGGAACTAGGAGATGTATCAATCGAATCAGCGTTGTCTAACACCTGGGATTCTCCTTTACGCTCTCGCCACCAAGTTAGAAGAGTACTGGCGATGAAAATACTCGAATAAGCTCCCATTGTGAAGCCAATAATCAAAGCAAGGGAAAAGTATTTCAGTGTTTCCCCGCCAAATAGGAAGATTGCAGATAATGTCAGTAATACGGTTAAGGTAGTGTTGATCGATCTTGTCAATGTTTGGTTAACCGCATCATCTACAATTTCGGCAATCGGCTGTTCGGGATGGATTTTAAGGGTTTCCCGAATGCGATCGTAAATTACCACTGTATCGTTGACTGAAAAACCTGTGATGGTAAGTAAGGCGACGATAAAAAGGCTATCTACTTCGATACCCGCCACCAAACCCAAAATTGAAAAAGACCCTACTGTAATCAAGATATCGTGGAGTAGGGCAACGATCGCAAACACAGCATAATCTAACTGGAAACGGAAAGTCATGTAGATAGTAATACCGATGAAGGAAACTATCAGAGCTAACATCCCGGATGTAAACAGTTCTTTTCCCAAGGTGGGGCCAACGGAGTCAATCTGGTTCTTTTGCGGGTCAAAAACGCCGATTTCTTCGCTCAAAGCGTTTTGTAATTTGGTACGCTGATCGACACCCAAATCTTTTGACCGAATTAGTACGCCATTTTCTGCACCATTTTCCGAGACAAGTTGGATACTGCTATCACCTAGTCCCTGCGCTTTTGCTACTTCCCGGACAGCGTTGATATCAATTGGTTTGTCGCAGTTACCGGGTTTGGTGCAATCTCGAACAAACTGCAACCGCGTACCACCGATAAAATCTAAACCGGGGCGTAAGGGTGCGCGAATATTAGGTTGTTGCCAAGAAATCACCATTGAGATGATACCAGCGATGATGATAGCGGCAGAAATACTCCACCAAAGCGATCGCGATTTATTAATACTTAGTTTCATTGAGTCACCTCTGCCTTATTTGATGCTGGCAGGTTTGGACAGAAAAGTTCTGTCTTGCGCAAGGAGTGAATTGAAATTGCCAAAAATAGCAATGTCCGACTACAGGTAATTGCAGTAAACATACTCACAGCTACCCCCAAAGCTAAGGTAAGAGCAAAGCCTTTGACTAAACCAGACCCCAGCCAAAACAGGGCAGCGCAAGCAATCCATGTAGTGACGTTGCTATCTAAAATACTAGAAAATGCCCGATAAAAACCAGATTCTACAGAACGATACAGAGATTTACCCGCCCGCAATTCTTCTCGCGTCCGTTCAAAAATTAGCACATTGGCATCAACTGCCATCCCAATACTGAGAATAAAACCAGCAATTCCTGGCAAAGTTAGGGTAACGCCCAACAAAGCAAAGGTTGCCCAAGTTAAGAGGGAGTAAATTACTAGTGATATATCCGCAATCAATCCTGGTAGTCGATAGTAAACCACCATGAATATTAATACTAAAGTCAAACCACCGACTCCAGCATAGATACTACTTTGAATGCTATCTTTACCCAAGGTTGCTCCGACTGTCCGCCTTTCTGCGATTTCTACTGGTACGGGTAATGCGCCACCGCGTAACTGCACGCCTAAGTCATTGGCTTGCTGGGCGGTAAAACGTCCTGTAATCACGGCAGAACCACCTGTAATACCAGTAGCGGCAAATTCTATACCCACGGTGGGAGCGCTGATCAGTTCATTATCCAGAAAAACACCAATGCTACGCCCAGTACCGGCGAGATTTTTCGTTAAATTGGCAAACAGTTCGCCACCCTTTTGGTCGAAGCGAATAGCAACATTCCAGTTGTTACCTTGAGTGGGTTCACCGTATGCATCCTTGAGGTATTTGCCAATTAGTGGTGGATTAGTGCTTTCAAACAATTCTGCGATCGCTTGATTATTTTTCTGTAAATCTTCTTGATTTTTGACAATTGCCGCTTTGTCGGTACTCTTTCTTAATTCTTCTTGCTTAAATTTCAATTCGGCTCTAGATGCTTGAAAAGCAAGTAGTTGAGTTTCTGTATTTGCCTTTTGGGTACGAAATTCTAACTGTGCTGTACCCCCTAGCACCCGTTCAGCTTGTTCTGGATCGTTAACTCCTGGTAGTTGCACCAATATTTTATCTGTGCCGACTGTTTGGATTACTGGCTCAGAAACACCCAAACCATTAATCCGGCCTTCGACAACTTTCTTCACACCTTCCAATTCGCGTTCGGTGATTTTGGGAATATCCGCTGATGGTTTCACCTGAATTGTGAGTTGTGAACCTCCGCGCAAGTCCAGCCCTAGAGGTATCGGAATTGTGGCAATCACCGTAATAGCGGCGATTATCAGGACTAAAATCAAAATTAATAGCGATCGCTGTCTTTGCATACCATAACTCGCAACTGACAAACGCTATAATAGCGTTCTTTTGAGGAGTTATGAGTTGGGAGTTTGGGGATGGGGCATTGGGCATTGTTATTCTTTTCTTGCCCCTCTGCCCCTCTGCCCCTCTGCCTCGTCAGTCTTTAGTGCCTAAACTCGCAGTGCTACCATTTTTTCCACAGCTTCTACGATTTGCTCTGGTTGGATGATTGTTAGTCGTTCCAGATTGCCGTTGTAAGGTGTGGGAATATCTTGGGAAGAAAGCCGCAGTACTGGCGCATCCAATTCATCGAATAAGCGATCGTTTATTGAGGCGATGACTTCTGCTCCAATACCCGCAGTTCGCATCGATTCTTCCACAACAATGACTTTATGGGTTTTACGTATTGATGCACCAATGGTATCAAAATCTAATGGTTTGAGGGATATTAAATCGATAACTTCTGGATCGTATCCTTGTTTTTCAAGAGTTTTTACGGCTTGCAGCACATGATGGCGCATTCGAGAATAGGTAATAATTGTGACATCTTTTCCCTCACGCACAATTTCTGCTTTATCTAGTGGTAGTAAATATTCTTCTTCTGGTAAATCTTCTTTCAAGTTGTAAAGTAAAACGTGTTCAAAGAACAACACTGGATTATCATCGCGGATAGCGGATTTCAGCAGTCCTTTGGCGTTTCTTGGTGTGGAACAGGCAACAATCTTTAACCCTGGCACAGCTTGGAAGTAGGTTTCTAGTCGCTGGGAATGTTCTGCGCCTAGCTGCCGTCCTACACCTCCAGGGCCGCGAATTACCATTGGAATTTTAAAGTTACCACCAGAAGTATAGCGGAGCATCCCAGCGTTGTTGGATATTTGGTTGAAGGCGAGCAGTAAAAAGCCCATGTTCATGCCTTCAATGATCGGACGTAACCCAGTCATTGCGGCTCCCACAGCCATCCCAGTAAAGCTATTTTCAGCAATGGGGGTATCTAGAATGCGGAGTTCGCCATATTTTTGGTACAGGTCTTTGGTAACTTTATAGGAACCGCCGTAATGTCCAACATCTTCACCGAGAACGAATACGCTGGAGTCACGCGCCATTTCTTCATCAATGGCTTCCCGTAAGGCGTTGAAGAATAGTGTTTCTGCCATTTAGACCTTTTAGTACGATTATGGTTTTAGAATTTTATCGTGCTGCTGTCACAAATACAGTGAGCGATCGCACTAGTTAGAGTTTAGGTTTTTTAAATAAACGGCCCCTAGCATAGAGCGAGTGATTGCCATAACTATATCAAAGCTATTTAACTTCGATTTTAGATGTTTTATGAGCGATCGCCTGACACTCTGGCAAATGCGGCTGATTTATCTATGTAATAAAACGTAGGTTTCTGTGTAAAATATACTCAAAAATTCCCGATTGAAAGATACTAACTTACTCCAGTCACACCAGAGTAAGTAAAAAATTTGTTGTAGTAATAATTTAAATATACCTACTGTAGAACAATTGAAAACGTTATTTATCTTAAGTTTTTGGGCTAATAAAATGTATTTACCTGTGTTTTTGGTGCAAATCCATGAACGAATAAAAAATCTTATAATTCTCGCTGGTGAAGAAAATGAAATTATAATTTACCTAGACGGCAAGTGGAGATATGTATGAGTAAACCAGATTTTATGACAATGCCCCGGAACCAAATAAAAGGATAAAATCGAATCAGACTCAAATATTAAAATTCTGAAGATAGCTATTGTTGCCAAAGTCACGGCTGATGGAAAGCTAGAAATTCCTCCAGAAGTGTTAGCACAGCTTCAGCCGTCTACTGAGTATGAAGTATCGGTTACAGAAGATGAAATTGTGTTGAAAAAAATTAGTAACCCGAATGTAGATTTAGATGAATTTCTGCAAGGCTTAGAAAATTTAGAACCCGATCCTAATCAACCAACGCTGGAAGAAATTAGTGAAATTGTCAAGGATGTCAGACAAGAGTTATGGTCTAATCCATGAGAGTTATCCTTGATGTAAATGTTTGGATTTCAGCTTTGTTGTAGGGAGGTATTCCTGGTAAAACCTTGCGTTTAGCAAGAAATCAACAAATTAATATATTTGCTTCTGAATTTTTATTATTGGAACTAGAAACAACTTTTAAACGTGATAAATTCCAACTACGAATACAACAAAGAAATTAGACAGTTGAGGATTTTATTTCTGTAGTCAAGGGTTTATCAAATGATTGTCCGACTATCTCTGTAGATGCTCCTCAATTACGCGGTCCAAAAGATAATTTAGTTTTGGCTGCGGCTGTTGCGGCAAATGCTGAAGCAATTGTTACTGGTGATTTAGATTTATTGGTGTTGATAGAATTTAACGGAATTCCAATTTTAACTCCGCAAGATTTTTTAAGTCGTTATTTCTCAAATTCATAATTAGAAGTTCATCAAGCCAGTAAATTGCCTCCTTAATTAAGCGTCCGATCAACTCACTGTTGTCCGTTTGCTCATGAGCCAAGATATTGGCTAACTGCCGTTCTGTTTCTTCGTCGAGTCTGACACTGAGCATAGTTTTATCATACTTGCAATACACGTATGACAAAACTATGCAGATTAGTTAAATTTTGTTTGAATTTCGCACTAGCTCAAGCCATAAACAAAGAATCTCACGCCTAAACACTAAAACACAACTCTGCGTGAGATTTTCTCAATTCTTATCATCATTCAATCGCACACCTTACTTTAACCATCTTGCCGCATCTTTGGCATGATAAGTCAAAATCAAATCTGCACCAGCGCGTTTAAACCCAGTTAAAGTTTCCATAACCACCCGCTCTTCATCAATCCAACCATTCAGAGCCGCAGCTTTCACCATCGCATACTCACCAGAAACATTGTAAGCTGCAACTGGCAAGTTACTTGCTTCCTTGACGCGCCAAATAATATCCATGTATGCCAAAGCTGGCTTAACCATGAGCATATCAGCACCTTCAGCGATATCTAATTCAATCTCTTTAATCGCTTCGCGGGCGTTACCTGGGTCCATTTGGTAAGTTCTTCTGTCCCCAAATTGTGGTGTCGAGTCTGCTGCATCTCGAAATGGGCCATAATAACCCGAAGCATACTTAGCAGCATAAGATAAAATCGGCGTATCTTGAAATCCTGCTTCATCCAAACCCTGACGAATCGCTTGCACAAACCCATCCATCATTCCTGAAGGCGCGATGATATCAGCACCGGCTTTTGCTTGAGAAACCGCTGTTTTCTTCAACAATTCCAGAGTTGGATCGTTTAAAACTCGTCCTGTTAAATCACCAGTTTGTAAATAACCACAATGACCGTGGCTAGTATACTCACACAAACAAGTATCAGCAATTACAACTAAATCTGGCACTGCTGCTTTTACCGCCGTCGCCGCTTTCTGGACGATACCGCAATCATGCCAAGCGCCAGTGGCATCCACATCTTTATCAGCTGGAATACCAAATAGAATAATAGAAGGAATCCCTAAGTCGTAAACTTCTTTTGCTTCTTCAACAATTTTATCTACCGAAAGTTGGTAGACTCCGGGCATCGATTTCACCTCATTAGCGATTCCCTCACCCGGTACAGCAAATAGTGGGTAGATTAAATCGTTTGTTGTTAAAACAGTTTCACGAACCATCCGGCGCAGTTGAGGATGAGTACGCAGACGACGGGGGCGATGTGTAGGAAACATAAAATTTTATGAAGAAAAACAACGCAAATGGACACAAAACAAAGCGTCACAAAAGCAGGCTAAAATTTTCCTGCCGTCAGACAGACTACAAACAGTGCTTAACTGTCCTTTGCCCTACTCTTAATCAAGTTGTGGGGCAATTTTGTATTCTACAGCTTGGTTGCACCTATACGACGGACTGGAAAAAAAACAACATTATGAAGCAATTCAAAATGATAAGACTGTCTGTTGGCAAAATCTTGGCGAATTGAGGGTTGAAATTTAAACGCAAAGGGGCGCGGAGGTAAACGCAGAGGCACGCAGAGAATTCGCTACAAATTAATAGAAATATTGTAATTGATAACAAATAATTTACAATGCCCAATGCCCCATGCCCAATAATAATTTGTGTTAAAAAACTCGGAAAATATAGGGATAACGGAAGGGTGTATCAGGATTGCTGAAAACTCCGATGAGCGCCCAAATTGTTAATCCCCAGTGTAATAGATATCCCAGACCGGCTAGTGGCCCCAACAATAATAGTGGTAGCACCAACCAACCGAATAGAAAAAACAGCGCTCCCAGAATTGCACCATAAAACCAGACATTAAAGTGGAAATTGATCGATTCTTTGGCGTTTTCTTTAACAACAGGATCGTTAGATATGAGCAGTATGGCGATAGGTATGCCTACAGATACCAATGTTGTGCTGAAAAAAATCGCTCCATGAGACAAGGCAGATAGAAGCTTTCGCTTGTCTGTGTCGTACATTGCTTTCTCCTATTTAGTCAGATTGTTGGTTATACTACGACCCTATCATGAGCATCGTTGTCTTAAGATTAAAAGACTTACCAGAGCCAAAAAAAATTAAGCTAGCTAACAAACAAATACATTTATGTCTACTGAACTTCAGTCTGAACTTATTCAAGCAGTTGAACTTCGCCGCAACTTTGCGATTATATCTCACCCCGATGCTGGTAAAACTACACTAACTGAAAAGCTACTTCTGTACGGGGGTGCAATTCACGAAGCTGGTGCCGTTAAGGCACGACGGGCACAGCGAAAGGCCACTTCTGACTGGATGGCGATGGAGCAACAACGGGGTATTTCCATTACCTCCACAGTGTTGCAATTTGAATACCGGAATTGTCAAATCAATTTATTAGACACTCCCGGACACCAAGATTTCAGTGAAGATACTTATCGTACCCTTGCCGCCGCAGATAATGCCGTGATGTTGATTGATGCGGCAAAAGGTTTGGAACCCCAAACGCGCAAATTGTTTGAAGTGTGTAAGTTGCGGGGTATCCCAATTTTTACATTTATCAACAAGCTCGATCGCCCCGGAAGGGAACCTCTGGAACTGTTGGATGAAATTGAGCAAGAATTGGGATTGCAAACCTATGCGGTAAACTGGCCGATTGGGATGGGCGATCGCTTTAAAGGTGTTTTTGACCGACACAAACAACAAATTCACCTGTTTGAACGCAGCGCCCACGGCAGCCGAGAAGCCCGTGATACGATAGTCGAATTAGGCGATCCGAAAATAGAAGAACAGCTAGAACAAAGCCTGTACCACCAACTAAAAAACGATCTGGAACTGTTAGATGGAGTTGGGCCAGAGCTAGATTTAGAGTTGATACACGAAGGCAAAATGACGCCTGTGTTCTTTGGTAGCGCCATGACTAACTTCGGGGTCGAGTTATTCCTCAAATATTTCCTCGACTATGCCCTCAAACCCGGTTCTCATGTCAGCAGTGTGGGCGAAGTTCCCCCTACATACCCGGAATTTTCGGGGTTTGTCTTCAAACTGCAAGCGAATATGGACCCGAAGCACCGCGATCGCGTCGCATTTATCCGGGTTTGCACTGGTAAGTTTGAAAAAGATATGATGGTGAATCACGCTCGCATTGGTAAACTCATCCGTCTATCTCGCCCGCAAAAACTTTTTGCTCAAGAGCGAGAATCAATTGATGTGGCTTATCCTGGCGATGTGATCGGTTTGAATAATCCCGGTGTTTTTGCGATCGGGGATACAATTTACACGGGACAAAAGCTCGAATATGAGGGGATTCCGTATTTCTCGCCGGAACTGTTTGCATCTCTGAGGAATCCCAACCCCTCGAAGTCTAAACAATTCCAAAAAGGCGTTGCGGAATTGCGAGAAGAAGGTGCTGTGCAAATTATGTATTCAATTGATGAAGCCAAGCGCGATCCAATTTTGGCGGCGGTGGGTCAGTTGCAATTCGAGGTAGTACAGTTTCGCTTACAAAATGAGTATGGTGTAGAAACCATATTAGATTTATTGCCCTACAGTGTCGCCCGTTGGGTTGAGGGTGGTTGGGAAGCATTAGAAAAAGTGGGACGAATATTCAATACCACTACAGTTAAAGACAGTATGGGACGACCAGTGTTGCTATTCCGTAATGAATGGAATTGTCAACAGTTATTGGGCGACCATCCAGAGTTAAAATTAAGCGCGATCGCTCCAGTATTTTCTAGTCAACAACCAGTGGAGGAATGAAGAAGAATTCAGAATCCAAAATTCAGATGAAGACTCAACTGAATTCTGACGACTGACTCCTGAATTCAATCTTTATCGTTCACTTGACAAACAAAACTTGAGCGCGGTTGATTTCCACGGCATCCGAGGTTCGCGCTTTTGCACAAACGTGGATCATTTAGAAGAGATTGGAGTGCCAGAATTTGTATGCCTTCACATGCCAAACCGTCTTTGGAGGCTGGTTTAGTTGCCCTCAAGCAGGGAAATTACCAAACAGCGATCGCCCAACTAGAACCTATTGCTAGCAGCCATAATGGGACTGCTAGCTTACAAGCTCAGGTTGGTTTAGTGATGGCTTATGCTCGCACTGGCGAAGTTCCCAAAGCGATCGCTATTTCCCAGAATCTCATTGAGAGTAACAATCCGCAAGTTCAAGAGTGGGCAACACGCGCTCTCGAACACCTGACAAAACGTAAAAAACCTGAGCAAGAATCAAAAAAAGTCGAAACTGGATTTGTTCCCTTTGAGAATTCAACGCCAGATTCAACCCCCATTACTCCCCCGGAAACTCCTACATCAGAGGAAAAACCAAACGATCGAGTCATAGAAACCAAAAGTGACGACATCCCGCCGATGGTGCCATTAGCTAGACTCAAAGCTACATTAGCGACACCGCCACCACCGCCAGCACCGGCTACACCCCTAAGCGGCTTCATGGGTTCCGTTACCCGCACTCAAGCTAAATTATTCGGTGTTATTTATTGGCGACAAGCACAACGAGCCAAAGCATGGCAACCACTACGTAAACCAAAATTAATTCCCTTACGGCTACTATCGGCAGGAACATTCATCGCCCTGTTTTGGGTAATACGAGAAATCCTCAAG
The DNA here is from genome assembly GCF_056620565.1 of Nostoc sp. LEGE 12454. Taxonomy (NCBI): domain Bacteria; kingdom Bacillati; phylum Cyanobacteriota; class Cyanophyceae; order Nostocales; family Nostocaceae; genus Nostoc; species Nostoc sp. LEGE 12454. The sequence goes on along the minus strand of NZ_JBWQXL010000002.1, from coordinate 138,092 downwards.
TTATCACTGGGATTAATCAACCAGACTTTAGTCAAACTACCTTATCTGGAACCGATACAGCTTTTATACCAAGATCCTACTCAACTGTTGCTGATTGCATTGGTGATTTTAATCGGGGTATCACCTTGGTTGCTGGATCTGCTACTGGCGAATTTGTATGGTCAGCGAGAATTTCCGAAAGATGTATTGAATACTCATAGCCGCGAAGCCGTTCGAGTGCTACAACGTTGTTCCCAACAGCGGCACTGGCCGTTACCCAAACTGCGGATTTTACCAACGGCTGCACCAATTATTCTGACTTATGGTAGTTTACCACGTAATGCCAGAATTGTTGTGAGTCAAGGGCTATTAGAGCAGTTGGCAGATGATGAAATCGCCATTCTTTACGCTACGCAGCTCGGGCATATTGCTCACTGGGATTTTGCTGTAATGTCTTTGTTGCTGCTGGTGACACTACCAACTCATAAGCTATATCAGCAAATGTCGGAGTTGGGAGACAAAATATCAGCGAAAATTTGGCGCTGGCCGGTGACAATTCTGGCGAGTCTAATTTATGGAGTTTGGTGTTTACTGACTGGAACTGCATTGTGGTTGTCGCGGTTGCGGCTTTATTATAGCGATCGCGTCGCCGCTGAAATTACTGGTAATCCCAATGCTCTGATTCGCGCTTTACTCAAAATTGCCATTGGCATTGCCACTGATATCCAAAAACAAGAACACACCAGTTGGCAACTAGAAAGCTTAAATCTTTTAACACCAGTCAGCTACCAACAGAGTTTATCTTTGGGCACTATTGCCAGTAATCTATCTTTTGAATCCTTTTTGAAGTGGGATACCGCCAATCCCTATCGCCGATGGTTTACGATTAATAATAGCCATCCTTTAATGGGCGATCGCATCGAACGCCTCTGTCAAATAGCTCGTCACTGGCATCTAGACACCGAACTACATTGTGCTAGCGTTCCATCAAAGGTTAAGCGTCAGTCTTTTCTATTACAAGTCGCTCCCTGGTTGGGAATTCCTCTAGGGGTTCTGTTTGCAGCTTTAGTTTGGCTAACCTGGCAACTAGCATTCACACTCAAGTTTTTAAATCTAAAGTGGATATATGAAGATTGGTCTTTCATTACAGGCTGCCTTCTGATTGGCTTTAGCATCGGTACTGTGATGCGGATTAATTCTTTCTTCCCCGATATTAAACCTGCCACCGTACAAACTGACGACAGCTTACCCAACCTGTTAGCTGACCCTTCTGCCTTACCTATTGATAGCGTCAGCGTGCGTCTTGTGGGTAAATTATTAGGTCGTCAAGGTACTAGTAACACCCTAGCGCAAGATTTAATCTTGCAATCCAGCGCAGGTTTGGTGAAATTACACCACATTTCTTGGCTAGGACAGTCAGTCAATCACCAGGATCTAATCGGGCGGCAAATTATCGTCACAGGTTGGTTCCGGCGAGGGGCAACACCTTGGATCGATATCCAAACCCTAGAAACTCAAAGTGGTAAGACCATTCATAGTCCTCATCCCATTTGGTCTACTTTTTTAGCTGTTGCAGCACAGGCTTGGGGCGCATACGTCTTTCTCACTGGTTAATCATTGGGCATTGACAAGGGACAAAGGACAAATCGGAATGTAAAGAAAAGTTGCAGGTTTTTTTAACAAATGTTACATTTATTTACACAAACAAGAGCAACCGACATAACTCAGCATCACTGCTTAGTTGTGGATTTAGGTGCTTTTTCCCCGCTCTATACCTTTTTATCCTCCCAACACAGCAGCAAATTAACCAGCCAGTGGCTGGTTTTTGTTTCAAAATATGCTCACTTGCATAAAAAAATGTGTTTTATGTTACGATGCAGTAATAGTAATGCTGAAAATGTAGGCGCTAAACTAGCTACGTAGAAAATACCGTGGTAATGTAAGGAATGGTATTTGATTCTGCGAAAAAGGGCATAGAAGAAAGCGTGTACTTTAGCAGGCAATAGGCTATTAAATTTACAATTCTTAGAATTAAGGTGTTATTAGCTCACCATAGTGTGGGCCTTTGGATTAAACAAGCTTGATCCCGACGAAAAACTGTATTGTTGTATAGGTTGACAGTTTCGAGCAAAAAAATTGGTTTATGGCAGTCTTGGTCAATAGCATCTATTTAAAAGCCAAAGCTAAGTGATTGTTTTCTTGCCTTGCCATGTTCATTCAACTCTGGAGGTATAGTTCATGTCCGTTCGCCTATATATAGGTAATTTGCCTAAAGATGAAATAGATCGTCAAGATCTGCAAGCCGTTTTTGCAGCAGAAGGTGATGCTGTAACTACTAAATTAATTAAAGACCGTAAAACTGGCAAATGTCGTGGTTTCGGTTTTCTTACAGTCAACAATGACGAACAAGCTGACGAAATTATTGAAAAGTATAATGGTCAGATGTTCAAAGATACTCCCATTAAGCTAGAGAAGGCATTACCTCGGACAAAGGGTGAAGAGGGCGACGAGCAAGCTCCTAAACCAGTTACTCTTGCTAGTAATAGTACCCCGACTCCTAGCCCCACTAGAGAAGGTAGCCGTCGTGAGAAAAGCTCTAAAAAGCCCCGTCGTGGCGGCGGTGGCGGAGGTTCTCGCGAAAGCAGCACTACAACCACCGATTCAGACGCTATTCGTCCAGATCCTCGTTGGGCTTCGGAATTAGAAAAGCTGAAGCAGATGCTAGCTGCACAAACTACAAATTAATCCTCAAGGGAGAGAAATTAAAAATTAAAAATCAGAATTTTTTTTGATTTTTAATTTTTATAATTGTTGATAATTATCTAGCTGCTTAGTTTAATGAACTTGCAGCTAATTTTGTAAGTACGTAGGCGCAGTCCGCTGTAGGCATCGAATTGTCGAATCGTGGAGAATTGAGGGTTGAAATTTAAACGCAGAGGAACGCAAAGGTAAGCGCAGAGGCACGCAGAGAATATGCTACAAAGTAATATTTTTTTACTTAGAATAAAATTAAGTTTAAGTTTTTGTGATTAGACACATTAAAAAACCTGGACGATGGGGATACGATGCCTGCGGCGGGCTGCGCCTACGCAGTAATTATCTGGCTTTGATAAATTAGAGTCAGTAATGGCAAGAAAACCGGAGGCGCGATCGCTCTAAAGATAATCTACACTCAAGGAGATACCGATCGTTTTCAGCTTCTGTTATGTCCTCAACTCTAGATTCTTTGCCACCTGCGCTCGCTAAAATTGTCCAGCGCTTTCAACGCGCTTCCGAACCGAAGCGACGCTACGAACAGCTAATCTGGTACGCTCAGAAGCTCAATGAGTTCCCAGAAGCTGATAAATTACCTGAAAATAAAGTTCCTGGTTGCGTGTCTCAAGTTTATATCACCGCAGCCTTAGATGACGGTAAAGTTGTATTTCAGGGCGATTCCGATTCTCAGTTAACCAAAGGATTAGTCGGGCTTCTGGTTGAAGGATTGCATGGGCTAACGCCAACTGAGATTGTCCAACTTACTCCAGATTTTATTCAAGAAACAGGTTTAAATGTTAGTCTTACACCTTCCCGTGCTAATGGGTTTTACAACATTTTTAAAACCATGCAAAAAAAAGCATTGGAATGTAAGTTAGATTTGCCTAACTAAACTTGGTCATTTGTCATTAGTCATTGGTCATTAGCAAAAGACAAAGGACAAATGACAACTAGACAAATAAGGTACAACTACCAAAATTTAGTCTCATGTCAACCAATGTATTATCTACCTCTGCTGCTATTGGCTTTGGTGGAGTAGTTCAAGAATATCTCTGGAATTTTGAAAATCAGCAATTGCGCGTTGTTTATGAAATCCTCGGTAAAGGTTCACCGCTATTGCTGCTACCATCTTTCAGCAGTGTTTCGACGCGTTTGGAAATGGGCGAACTTGCTAAGTTACTAGCTCCCAATTTTCAAGTTGTAGCAATAGACTGGCCAGGTTTTGGTGAATCTTCTCGCCCTAGTTTGAATTACCGACCAGAAATATATCAGCAATTTCTGGAAGATTTTGTCAAAGCTGTTTTTAATACTACCGTTACTGTAGTAGCGGCTGGTCATGCTGCTAGTTACGTTTTACAATTAGCTGTCAAAAAACCTGATACTTTCTCACGAATTTTATTGTTAGCTCCTACTTGGCGTGGGCCTTTGCCAACAATGGGGGCAAGTCAGCAAATAGCTGGCATGGTGAGAGAATTGGTGCGATCGCCTATACTTGGTCAAGCTCTCTACAAACTCAACACTACTCAATCTTTCTTAAGTTTTATGTACCGCCGTCATGTCTTTACTGATGCGGCTAAAATTACACCCAGTTTCATTGAAAAGAAGTGGCACACGACTCAACAACCAGGAGCGCGATTTGCATCTGCTGCCTTTGTAACTGGTAATCTCGATGCTGTACGCGAACAATCTGATTTTCTGGGACTTGTGCAGTCTTTAACTGTACCGCTCATGGTAGTAATTGGGGAATCCAGCCCCCCCAAATCACGAGTAGAAATGAACGCTTTGGTAGCCTTACCAGGAGTGAAAAGCGTTGTTGTTCCTGGTTCTCTGGGACTGCATGAAGAATACCCAGCTGTTGTTTTAGAAGCAGTTCAAGATTTTTTATTATCTAAATAATAATTAACTATAAATGAACGTAGGGGCGCACATCTGTACGCCCCTACATTCATTCCAATGAAAATCGCCATACTATATTTACAGATGCATAAAAATAAAATGTTCTGTGATTAAATTATGTGATTATTTTGCTGAAACCAAAGAAATAGCAATTTAGCACAAAAATAGAAAAAGATTTATCATGGGCGATAATGATTATCCATAAGGTGAGATAAAGGGAATTTAGAGTATGGTGGCTGACGTAATTAACAATTCAGTTCCCGTTACTGTTCTGACAGGCTATTTGGGAGCAGGTAAAACGACTCTACTCAATCACATCCTCACCTACGAACACGGCAAAAAAGTTGCTGTGATTGTCAATGAATTTGGGGAAGTGGGTATTGATAATCAATTGATTATCGATGCAGATGAAGAAATATTTGAAATGAATAATGGCTGTATCTGTTGTACAGTACGCGGCGATTTAATTCGCATCATTGGCAACTTGATGAAGCGACGCGATAAATTTGACCATTTAGTAATTGAAACAACTGGATTAGCCGATCCTGCACCAGTGATTCAAACATTTTTTGTTGATGAAGATTTGCAAAGTCAACTGTCTTTAGATGCGGTGGTGACAGTCGTAGATGCCAAACACATCTCGCAGCACTGGGATGCAGACGAAGCACAAGAACAGATTGCCTTTGCCGATGTAATTTTACTTAATAAAACAGATTTGGTAGCCCCAGAAGAGTTAAATGAATTAGAAAAACGGATTCGGGCGATGAATGCGATCGCAAAAATCTACCGTACCCAAAATTCTGAACTCGGAATGGATGCTTTATTAGGTGTAAAAGCCTTTGATTTAGATCGTGCATTAGAAATCGATCCAGATTTCTTAGGCGAAGATGCCCACGTACACGATGAAACTGTCTTTTCTGTGGCTTTAGTAGAAGCAGGTGCAGTCGATGGAGAAAAATTAAACGCTTGGCTTTCGGAGTTACTGCGTACCCAAGGGCCAGATATTTTTCGGATGAAAGGCATTTTAAATATTGCTGGAGAAGATAATCGATTTGTATTCCAAGGGGTACACATGATATTTGATGGCAAACCCGATCGCCCCTGGAAACCAAGCGAAACCCCCAAAAACGAACTAGTCTTTATTGGCCGCAACCTTGATGCAGCCCAACTCAAGCAAGATTTTCTTGCTTGTCTAGCGTAAATAGAAAGTTAGGAGTTATGAGTGATAAGTTATAAATTCCTAACTTCTAACTTCTAACTCCTAACTTCTCCACATAACTATGAACACCACAACCAGCAAATCTAAGGAATTTGAACAACACTATTCGGGGACACTTTCAGATTATGTAACTGCGATCGCTTGGTCGCCACAAGGTCAAAGTTTAGCAGCAACTTCCGCCGCTGGGGAAGTAGTTTTGTGGAATGATGGCGAACTCACAACCTTACAAACTGGTAACGGTAAATCAGTAGACTGTCTAGCTTTTTCACCAGATGGGAAATTTTTAGCTGTTGGTGGACAAGATGGACAGGTAAAAATTTGGCGCAACACTGAATTAATCGCCACATTAGAAAATGCTCCCGCATGGGTTGACAAGCTAGCTTGGAATTACACCAGTAACCAACTGGCTTTTAGTTTGGGGCGTTATGTCCAAGTCTGGGATGCAGATACTCGTGAAATTGTCGTGACACTGAATTTCGACAACTCTTCAGTATTGGGTATAGATTGGCGCATTGATGGGCAGTATTTGGCTATCGGTGGTTACAAGGGAATGAAGATTTGGCATAGTCAAAACTGGGATGAAGAACCGTACAGCTTAGATATGACTACTGTCAGTTTAGCTATGGCTTGGTCGCCCGATGGCAAATTCCTGGCTTCTGGCAACATGGATCGTAGTGTCACCGTTTTAGAATGGAACAACCCCGATCCTTGGGTGATGCGCGGCTTCCCCGGTAAAATTCGCCAATTGGCATGGTCAGAAGCTATGACTAAAGTAGGTGCGCCAATACTGGCATCTTCTAGCGTTGAAGGTATTGTGGTTTGGGAAAAGCTAGAGGATGATTCATTAGGTTGGGAAGCACGAGTATTAACTAATCATGTGGGTACGATCAATGCGATCGCCTTTGCACCCAAAAGCTTCCTTCTCGCTTCTGCTGCTGCTGATGGCTGGTTATGTTTGTGGAACCAAGCCAAGGAAGTATCCCAAATTATCACAGGTGTCTCAGCAGGATTTTCCACTCTAGCTTGGCATCCCCAAGGTAAGTTACTGGCCGCAGGTGGTGAGCAGGGCGAATTACTTGTATGGTCAAAGGTTTTGCGGGGTCAAGGATTTGGGCGCAGTTAAGCAATACTTGGTAATTAAAATTGAAGCTCGGCAATTTATTAGCTATGCTGTATCAGCAAAGCTATCTTTGTGTGAATTATGAAAATTGTCAAACTGATTTTACTTGCCTGTCCCGCATTTCTGGTATCCATGCTGCTGGTAATCAATCCAGCAAACGCATCTAGCCTAAAATCTACATACGCTACCCAAATTATGATGGTAGTATCTACACAACAAATTTCCGATCTGGCAACACCAAACTTGATTCAAACATCTAACCCGATAATCGATCGAGTTGGTTGCAATTGTGCCAACTGTGTTCAGTCTAAATTTCAGTCGTTACAAGGCAAGCTGCCATCAGTCGGTTTTTAATAAAGTTAGGAGTTATGAATATTGTTGGGGCACAGCATTGCTGTGCCCTTATTAATTTTATCAGCTTTTTGTACGTAAATATTGCGCTGGTTGCAGCATAATTATTGATGATATTCGCTAAAAGTCACGCCTGAAAAACGAAGTAGGAAAGTTGTTAAGTGAATCCCTGGATACTGAGAAAGCTGCTGGTAAAGTAGTAAGGTTGGTGCAATCGCCATCTGCATCCAAGCTGTTAAGCTCTTGTTAAAAGAGCTAGTCCGGGGATTAGAAAACTTGCTAGAGTGAACAGAGTTAGCCTTAATGTCTAATCGCCAAAACCTATACATCTCATGGATTTTGCTAATATTGCATCCCAGCTAAATGCTGGAACGATTTTACCAGAGGGGATTGTTATTCTCACCCTCTTGGGGGTTTTGATTGTTGATTTGATTTTGGGGCGTACATCCGCGCGCTGGATTGGATATCTAGCGATCGCAGGTTTATTTGCTTCGATTATCGCCCTATATTTTCAATGGGACTCTCCTAATCCCATCGGTTTTACCGGTAGCTTTAACAGTGATGACCTGAGTATCGTCTTTCGCGGTATTATTGCCTTGTCTGCGATTGTGACTATACTAATGTCAATTCGCTACGTTGAGCAGAGCGGCACCGCTTTAGCAGAATTTCTCGCTATTTTGCTGAGTGCTACTTTAGGAGGGATGTTTTTATCCGGGGCTAGTGAGTTGGTGATGATTTTCATCTCCCTAGAAACCCTGAGTATTTCCTCTTACCTGTTGACAGGTTATACCAAGCGTGACCCCCGCTCCAACGAAGCGGCGCTGAAATACTTGTTAATTGGAGCTTCCAGTACAGCAATATTTTTGTACGGTGTATCCCTGCTGTATGGACTATCTGGAGGACAAACCGAACTCAGTGCGATCGCAAATGGCATTGCCACAGCAAAAGTGGGACAATCTTTAGGTTTAGTGATTGCCCTGGTTTTTGCGATCGCGGGTATTGGCTTCAAAATCTCCGCTGCACCCTTCCACCAGTGGACACCAGACGTTTATGAAGGCGCTCCCACCCCAGTCATCGCCTTTTTATCTGTCGGTTCCAAAGCAGCTGGGTTTGCCTTAGCTATCCGCTTGCTGACAACAGCCTTCCCCCTTGTTGCTGACGAGTGGAGGTTTGTCTTCACAGCTCTGGCCGTTCTCAGCATGATCTTGGGTAACGTAGTCGCCCTAGCCCAAACCAGCATGAAACGGATGCTAGCTTATTCATCCATTGCCCAAGCTGGGTTTGTGATGATTGGCTTGATTGCTGGTACTCAGGCAGGCTATGCCAGTATGATATTCTACTTACTGGTTTACCTGTTCATGAACCTGTGCGGCTTTACCTGCATCATCCTATTCTCACTGCGGACAGGAACCGACCAGATTGCCGAATACTCTGGCTTATATCAGAAAGACCCACTCTTGACACTAGCGTTGAGTATCTCGCTGCTTTCCTTGGGTGGTATTCCACCATTAGCTGGGTTTTTCGGCAAGATTTACTTATTCTGGGCTGGTTGGCAAGCAGGACTTTATTGGTTAGTTTTGTTGGGTTTAGTTACCACCGTCGTCTCCATCTACTATTACATTCGCGTAGTTAAGATGATGGTAGTCAAAGAACCCCATGAAATGTCCGACGCGGTGAAGAATTATCCACAAGTGCGTTGGGATTTACCTGGGTTAAGACCTTTGCAGGTTGGGTTGGTGGTAACATTTATTGCCACTTCTATAGCAGGGATTTTGTCAAATCCACTGTTTACATTGGCTAACAATTCCATTTCCCATACCCCATTTTTGCAAGCAACAATCAACACTAATGTAAAAGCAGAAAATCCACTGCTTTTACCAAAGTTAGATTCGGTTAGTCAGTCTGAATCCTCTGTTGATTCTACTGCCAAGATATAACTGAGTCTTAACCAGATTTTATACTCAAAAACACGCCTGTTTGCTAATGAGCAGACAGGCGTTGTTATATCTTTTAACTGAAATTTTATGAGGCTGATTGAATAGGTATTTTAATTAGAAATTCTGCACCTTTTCCTGGAACAGAAAAACAGTTAAGTTGCCCGTTATGTTTTTCAACTATAATTTGATAGCTTATATATAGCCCTAGTCCAGTACCTTTACCCACAGTTTTAGTGGTAAAAAATGGATCGAATAGCTTTGAGCGAACTTGTTCATTTATCCCCAAACCATTATCAGCAATACTAACCTCTATCCATTTTTCATCGATTAGCTCAGTTTTAATTTGAATTTGGGGATTATTATTTATTAGTTTTTGACTTTCAGTTTTTTGTGTATTTACTTCTGAATCCTGACTGTTGAGCGCTGATGCTTCAAGTGCATCGATTGCATTAGCAAGAATATTCATAAACACTTGATTGAGTTGACCAGGATAGCAAGTTACATTCGGTAGCTGACTATATTTTTTGATGACTTTGATTTCTGGGTACTCATGCCTAGCTTGCAGGCGATGCTCCAAAATCATCAAAGTGCTATCAATTCCTTCATGGATATTGACTTGCTTAAGTTCTGCTTCATCCAGCCTGGAAAAATTACGTAGTGATTTAACAATTTCCTGAATTCGTTCTGCTCCCACTTGCATTGACTGGAAGAGTTTGGTTATATCTTGAATCAAAAAATCTAAGTCTATTTCTTCTACTTGCTGTTGGATTTCTGGAGGAGTATTTGGAAAAGCTTGTTGGTAAACTTCGACTAATTTCAGTAAATCTTGAGTGTATTTATGAGCGTGGTGAAGGTTCCCATAAATAAAACTCACGGGGTTATTAATTTCATGAGCAATACCAGCGACCATCTGGCCTAAACTAGACATTTTCTCAGCTTGGATAAGCTGAGTTTGGGTAAGTTGTAGTTCATTTAGTGTGTTTTGTAAAGCAGTTGTACGTTCCTCGACCCGAATTTCTAGCTCTTGATTCGCTTTCTTGAGCGCTTCCTCTGCTTGTTTTCGTCTCTGAACTTCTTTGCCTAACTCATCGATTTTTTCGTTCAAGAGAACGAAATTACTGCTAGTCAAAGTTCTATTTTCCAAGCGTAAGAGAATTAAAGCTGAAGATTCAGGAGACCAAGGTTGAATAACGGCTCCTTGGCTACGACATATTAACGTTTGTCCATCATTCTTTCGTAAAGTCAAAGAGCCAATTACCATTGCCCTGCTACTTGAACAAGCTTGCAGATACTTTACAATATCGTTGGCTGGCTCAGTTACAATTTCATAAAGCATTTTTCCCCGCAATTCTTGACGGCGTAACCCCAACATATCTGCTAATGGTTGATTGGTAGCTAACAGCTGACCCTCTCCATTCACCAAAAGTAAAGGTTCTGGTAAAACTCTGGCAAATTCAAGAAATTGTTCAGGAGTCATGGGGCTTCAACTTTCACGGTTTGACTCTACTTTACATATCTGCACTCAGCTTAATCCTGGAGTTATTTTGTTTGATGGTGAAGGATTTACACAGATTCTAGTCCCCTAAAGTATTCTCGACCTTCTGCATCTTCTGCCTCTTCTGTAACTTTTAAGTAAACAATAACTTTACATCCAGAATAACCTTGTGCTATCGTCTCTTGCAATTCTACTTTTGCATATCCTAGATTATTAGCTGCGATCGTTCCAAAAACGTTTGAAGTCATCATGCACATGGCAGGGCGATTAAGTACTTTGTCGCCAAATGGGCAAACACGGTTGCCAAAAACAATTTTTTCATCATTCTGCTCAATGACATAAAAATCGCCCTGGATTCGTTTTTTTAAATCAATCAAGACATCAGCTACCTGCCTACGAGAAAGGTTAGAGATTTCCAGGGCAGATTTATAATCTTGGTTAATCTGCCTTCCCATCCTTTCACCAACAACGCTAATAAATCCCGAAGCTTCTTCTAAACCCACTACATCCTGTAAAGTACCAGATAATTCTCTGATTAGTGTACGTAAAAATATGTCGCGTTCTAAAGAAAGATTAAGCGTAGTTATTGACTGCTTGGGTACATCGATCATAAATTTTGAGAATACAATCTTGTAAGTACAGTTATAGAGTTCCCCAAAATTTCTCTAAAGTAACTACTTAAGTTTTTTATTCTGAGAATTTAATGTTTGCTTTTGGTTCTAATGAAAAAAATGTCCATAACAAATTCTGAGCCGGATTATTCAGTTTATGGTTTTGCATAGTCTCTTCTATGTTACGTCCTCATTATCCTTTCTAACCCTCCTTAAAAACTAGGGAATTAGATCGAGTCTGAAAAAGGTTAGCCAGCAAAACATTCAGTATTTTCACCATGAGAAGTAAACTTGGGCTGAGAAAATCTTTTGGGGCAAAATTTTTTTAACACTAAATATATTTTGTTATCAATCCACATAGGAATATACTTATTCGGAATCAGTATACAAGTTTTCTATTTTCTATAACTAAACTTTGTCTTTTAAAAACGTAATTAATTACAAACTAGAAAGTAAAAAATTACATTAATGTAATTTAATAACATATTGAAAAGTTGTTTTTAATAGTTAAAGTAATCTCTGCTTTTACTATTTTAACAAATAGGTATAGTGATGATAAACTCAGATCCTTTTTCTAAAACAGAATTTACTTCTAGAGTTCCTTTATGTTTTTGGACAATTATTTGATAAGCAATTGATAATCCTAATCCTGTTCCTTTTCCTACAGGTTTGGTTGTGAATAAATGATCGAATATTTTTTGCTGAACATCAGCCGATATCCCCACCCCATTATCTTGAATCCGAATTGAGACATGATTCTTATCTTCAGTGAGGGCAGTATGAATTGTAATTTGATTGGGATTTAGCTTAATATCATTAAAACTCAGTCCAGCATTAGACTCATCTAAAGCATCAATGGCATTTGCCAAAAGATTCATAAATACCTGATTCAATTGTCCTGGAAAGCATTCTACTAAGGGGAATTCTTCGTAATATTGAACTACTTGAATAGCAGGACGAATCTTATTAGCTTGTAACCGATGCTTGAGAATGAGGAGAGTACTGTTAATACCTTCATGAATATTAAACAGAGTTTTTTTTTCTGTGTCTGCTCTAGAGAAAGTTCGCAGGCTGTCACTAATATTGGAAATACGATCTGTACCTTCTCTCATTGAGGAAATGAGTTTAGGTAGATCCTCGCGTACATATTCTAGGTCAATCATTTTGATTGTTTCTTGAATTTGCTGAGATGCTTTGGGATAGGTCTGTTGATAGAGGTCAATTAGATGTAATAAATTTTCAATATACTCTTTCGCTGGAGCCAGATTACCTACAATAAATCCAACTGGGTTATTAATCTCATGAGCTACATCTGCTACCATACTTCCCAAAGTAGACATCTTATTCTCCATTATTTGAAGATTAAAAAGCATCATTTCTAGCTCATAGCTTCTTTCTTCTAATTTATTTTGATATTCCTTTAATTCATCAATTACTCTCCTGAGCAAAGATTCTTTTTTTCGATTTGTTTCTTCAAGTTTTCTCCGATCTGATTCAGAACGCTCTAATTTCTTTTGGATAATTCGATTGGCTTTTTTTAATTCTTTAATTTCTTGTTGATAATCTAATATTTCCATTAATCTTTACTGATTTCCCAAAATTAAAGTTACAAAAGTTTCATTGTGGAATTGCGTCTGGCTAATTCCATCTATAGGAGCGATTTCTCCATAAGAATAAAATCCACAGGCAGGTAAATAGTCAGTCAGACAAAGTTTTGTATTTTGATACTCTTCTTGTGCCCTAGTACCAAGTATTTGTCGACGAGCTACACATGAAAAAAATAAAACAGCACTTGGTTCTGTACCAGGATAATTATCTAAGGCATTCATAAATGATGCCTTGGAAGCTGCCAAAATATCTTCATAACCTGCTTCGGAAATTTGAATAATTGCTCGATTGGGAATATCTCCAAAAAAGGTTATACTACTAGATTCTTGATTGTAAGCAATAGGTGCTCTTATATAAAAACTGTTTTCATTATCATCAAATACTGCTAGTGGATATTCCATTGAAGGTGGAAGCAAACCTAAATAATGATGATAAAAATCTAAAGCTGGTTTACCATCTATTTCATAGACTATATTTTTATCTACCTTAGTCACTTTGCTTGTTTGACCAATGGGATGCCAACCACTTGCAACAGCGTGAGAAAACAATATTGTGCCGGAAAAAAGTAGAATTGGTACAGAATCACTTAATACTTCTGTTTGAAAAAATTGATATGTACTTTGATATCTTGATTGATCGCCTGCCAAACCACCGAATATTGGCACATATTGACCAAGAGCTAGCTTTAAGCCATTTAATATAGAGACACCACTAGTTGTGAGGCTCTCTGGATGAGTTAAGCATAGCTTTGGAGCTGCGGTACTTTTTGCTTTGGCTTGCTCTACAGCTTGTTTAGTTGCAGTAATTGGATCGTCTGAAACTTTACGTCCAACTCCTGCATGAATTTCAACTTCGTCTGAGCAAAACAACATCAAAGTGATTGAATCTTGCTGAAACTCTAAGACTGAAGAAATTTCTCCATCTGTTGTTCCCCCAATCAACTCAATTCCCGGAAAAAACCGATCGATTTGTTGCAAAATAAGAACATGATCGAAGTCAATTGCAGCAAATATAATCCCAGCTTTTGGTATATCTCCTGCAAGAGAACTGGCACATTGCTGAAGAACTTCTTCGACTGCTGCAAGAGAATCTGGATCGTTACTGTGACCTACTACTGCCTTGAACATAAATTTATTTGTTATGTTGATAAATGTAACTTACTATAATTATTAAATGGGAAGTTTAATGATAAATTCTGAACCTTGCCCTATGGATGAATTTACCTCTAGAGTTCCTCCATGTTTTTCGACAACAATCTGACGAGCAATTGATAACCCTAATCCTGTACCTTGACCCACAGGCTTGGTGGTGAATAAATAGTCAAAGATTTTTTTTTGGACATCAACCGGCATTCCCACACCATTATCTTTAATCCTAATCAAAATATAATTTTTATCTTCAGCGAGAGTAGTTTGAATCAAAATTTGATTAGGATTTGCTTCAATTTCCATATAGGTAAGTCCTACATTAGACTCCTCTAAAGCATCAATAGCATTAGCTAATAAATTCATAAATACTTGATTGAGTTGTCCGATAAAACATTCTAATTCTGGCAATATATCGTAATCTCTAATTACTTGAATATCGGGTCGAGCTTCGGATGCTTTTAAACGGTGTTTGAGAATCATAATTGTACTGTCTATGCCATCATGAATGTTGCAAGACACTTTGCGATCGCTATCTGCTCGAGAAAAGGTTCTCAAGCTAGTACTAATGTTGCGAATGCGCTGAACTCCCTCTTTCATTGAGGTAATTAAATTAGGTAGATCGGTAAGTATATACTTCAAATCTATGGCTGCAATTTCCTCTTGAATTTCTGGAACTGGATTAGGATAGTGCTGCTGATAGAGGTCAATAATGTTAATCATGTCTTGGAAATATACTGAAGCGTGTCCAAGATTGCCATGAATGAAACCAACTGGATTATTAATTTCATGAGCAACTCCTGCTACTAATTGACCAAGAGCAGACATTTTTTCTGTCTGTACAAGCTGAAGTTGAGACTCTTGTAAGTCTTTTAATGCCCTAGATAATGCTGATGTCCTTTCTAAAACTCGTTTTTCTAAAGTTTTTGTGAGATTTCGTAATTGAAGATGGGTTTTAATTCTAGCTAATAACTCTTCTTGATTAAAGGGTTTTGTGATGTAATCAACTGCTCCTATGTTTAGACCCTTTACCTTACTATGACTATCAGAATTTGCTGTCATAAAAATTACAGGGATATCACAAGTAGCTGAATTTGCTTTCAGTCTTTTACAAGTTTCAAATCCATCTATTCCTGGCATCATCACATCTAATAAAATTAAGTCAGGAAGTTGAGACTCAACCTGCTTCAGTGCTTTTTCTCCATCATTTTCTGTGATAACTTTAAAACCGACATTAGTTAATGTATCAAAGACAATTTCTAAATTAGTAGTAGTATCATCTACCACTAAGATTAAACTATCTTCTGGGGCATAAAGCATTTTCATATCTGGTATTTCATTCATATATTTAAATTAATTTTATTCATTGTTAGTTATTCCCTATTTGCCCTGCGATCGCAGCTAATTCCCCTCTATTTTCTTGGTAGACAGGCTGCAAATTTATCTTCTGACAACCCTATAGTTCCCAAAAACTCTGATAACAGCAACATTTTCATACTAAATTGCCTATAGCATTGCGTTGGGGCGATCGCTAATGGACATCAATCACCAAAGTTGAAAATCCTTTTTTATAAAGCGATCGCTTTGAAATTAGTTATTTTCACTCTTGTTTTATGAGAAAATTAGCGCTAACTAACAACAATATTCTTGATACCTTAAGTTCAATACAGTTCAGTTTGTGCTGGTAGCGGTAAGCAAAGCCATGCCGCAGGCTTATCGCCTGCGTTCCTCTTCGGTTTTGGTATTAACGTAGACGCGGCTTGCCGAAGGCATCACCTGTTCAATGGCAAAAGCTGGAATCGCTATCTCGATTGCTTTCAGTACGTCACTACTTTATATATCTGGAGACACCAATGAGAAATCTTTGAGATGCACCACACGCTCATTTTCATTCTTGAGCCAATGCTTAATTTACATGACTTTCAGCCTTAGCTGAATCGTATTGGACTATGCTCATAATTATTGTTTCTATGGCTTATTATTCCTGCGCAAAGACTATCCTCATCATGAAATAGGATTTTTTTGATTAATTTGTATTATAAAATATGACTGTTAATATATTTTTTTAATAAATATCTGAATCTTAAACTGTAGTGTTTTATCATCAAGTGAAGTACATATCAAAATCTCAACACAACCCTTCTTTGAACTTACTAAGAGGGAAGATAAAGTACAGCTTTACCGGGCTTAGGTCAAGCTGTACCTCACTAAATAATGATGATTTATCAACATAAGTGTTTTTGAACTAACTATTTTTATCCGCTTTTAATCGGACACCAGTATAGATGGTGTATTTTTGGCTGCGATAATAATAACGAGCACAAATACTACTTGATTTTTTGTTTAATAAAGGTCACAACCTGAGTAAGCTGTTTCTTCAAACCATCAATTTCTGCTTGCATTTTGACAATTTTCTCATTCAATGCATTAATTTCTGCCTCGGAGACTCCTCCAGTACTGGGGGTTGTGATGCTGGGGGCTGTGACGCTAGAGTTTGCAACGCTAGGAGCTACTACCGTACCATTGGCGACACCAGAGGTTGCTACTGTGCCATTTTTTACAGCAACCGCTGCTCCTACTGTAACTAGTTCTGGGCGTGGCTGTTTTGCCTTGGCCATAGCTAGCTTAATCGCACCAATTAGTTGTTTCTGATCGAAAGGTTTGCCCAGAAATTCAAAATATTCAAATGGTTCTGTGATTTTCTCAGTCACCTCTTCCTTGCGACCAGACATGATCACTAAAGGAATTTTCCTTAACTCTGGATCGGCTTGAACTTTCTGGAAAACCTCCCAGCCACTCATTTTAGGCAACAGGAAATCCAGCATAATCAGGCTGAGTTTTTCCTGAAGGATGAAATTTAGTCCTTCCACACCGTCTTTTGCTTCCAGTACCTCAAAATTGCCCGGAGGCAACATTTCTCGTACTTTTACCCTGACAACTGTAGTGTCATCGATAACTAAAATCTTGTTGCTTGCCACGACTGTTTGCTCTAACAGAAACTATAAGTGTAAATAGCGGCTTTGCCGATTGTCCTTGAGAATCCTCCCACTATATACATAATTTCTAGCAATTGGGGGATAGTATATTTCGGTATAAATGACATTGTTAGAGGTGTTTTGCAAAACTTTTGCTTGCGCTCTTTTAAATTTGTGTCATTGTGATATTTAATCAACAGACCACTACATCTATATCCGCATCTTGCTTGGATGTTTATGATTTCGTCACAACAAGCCGAACTAAAGTCTGAAATTAAGGCAATGCCTAGCTGGTTACGTCGCCCGATTGGTAAAGCCAGTGAAATCTCTACCGTACAACGCATTATTAAGCAGCGCCAAATTCACACGATTTGTGAAGAAGGGCGCTGCCCTAACCGCGGAGAGTGCTATGCCCAAAAAACTGCAACTTTTTTGCTAATGGGGCCTACATGCACGCGCTCTTGTGCTTTCTGTCAAGTAGATAAAGGTCATGCACCAATGCCTCTTGATTTAGAGGAACCTGAAAAGGTTGCCCAAGCGGTGCAGCTTTTGGGGTTGCGTTATGTGGTGCTGACTTCTGTAGCCCGTGATGACTTGCCCGATCGAGGTGCAGGCCATTTTGTAAAGACGATGGCAACTATCCGCCAATTGAATCCAGAGGTTCAAATAGAAGTGCTGACCCCAGATTTTTGGGGTGGTGCTGGTGTTGGAGAGTCAGGTCAACGCCAGCGGATAGCGATGATTGTCAAAGCCCAACCAGCTTGTTTCAATCACAATATTGAGACAGTGCAACGCTTAACTGGGCCAGTGCGCCGGGGAGCCAAGTACGATCGCTCGCTCTCGGTACTAGCTATGGTCAAAGAAATCGATTCGACAATTCCCACCAAATCAGGTTTGATGCTGGGACACGGAGAAACACTTGATGAAGTCGTTGAAGCAATGGCTGATTTAAGGGCTGTGGAATGCGATCGCTTGACTATCGGGCAGTATATGCGTCCTTCTCTAGAACATTTGCCAGTCCAAAAATATTGGACTCCAGAGGAATTCGATCGGCTTGGCAGATTAGCATGGGAAATGGGATTCAACCATGTTCGTTCTGGGCCTCTGGTTCGCAGTTCCTATCATGCTGGAGAGGAGGGAGCAGGGCAGGCAGGGGAGCAGGGGAGCAGGGGAGCAGGGGAGGCAGAGGAGGCAGGGGAGAAGTTGCAGTAAGTTTTTCCCCTCTGTCCCTCTGCCTCTTGTGCCCCTCCGCCTCTTGTGCCCAATGCCCAATTCTTAACTTCACACAAATATTCTTGAAGAATTTGAGTATTTGGTACACCAGTTTGGTATTTCTTAAAAAGTCCTGACATTAGGAGAATCGCATTATGACTGCTAAAAGCAAAGATTTACCAGTTGCCGACAGTGGAGCTAAACCTCCCTATGCCTTTCGCACAGGCTGGGCACTGTTCTTGTTAGCTATCAATTTTTTGGTAGCAGCCTACTATTTCCACATTATTGAGTAGTTAGAAGTGGATAGGTGCTGCTCAAATCGTTCCTTTGAATAAACCTTTGGGACGAATGAGCAGCACCAAAATCATGATTAACAGTGCGACACCTTGTTTATACTGTGACCCCAGCCAAGGAGTACTGACTTCCTGGACGATGCCAATGATAAAAGCTGCTGCGATCGCGCCGTAGGGGTTGCCAATCCCCCCAAGTATTACTGAGGCAAACAATGGTAAGATTAAAAACCAACCCATATTCGGGCGCACGGCTGTAATCAACCCATACATACTGCCACCCAGTGACGTAAGAGTGCCAGCAATTACCCAAGTCCAGAAAATTACTCGATCGACATTAATACCTGAAACCCTGGCTAAGTCCAGATCGTCCGCAACTGCTCGCATCGCCTTACCAATTTTGGTATTTTGCAGCAGGTAATGCAGTGCCAAAATTGCTAGCACCGCCAATCCCAATACCAATAATTGATTTTGCGGTATCTTTAAACCCAAAATATCTAAAGCCGGAGTAACAGGTAAATTATAATTTTGGTTCCTACCACCCCAGATAAAAATAATCCCATTGCGAAGAAATAAGGCAAGTCCAATAGAAATAATAATTAGCGTAGTCGAAGTAGCACGGATAGAGCGCATCTTTGACCACAGTAACTTTTCCGATAACAGCATTGCTGCTACCGTTCCCGCCGCCGCCAAAATCATCGACAGCCAAATATTGACTCCAATGGTGTTTATCAGCCAAGTTAAATAGGCTCCTAAAGTGAGAAAGTCACCATGAGCAAAGTTCGATAGCCGTAAAATTCCATAAGTAAGAGTCAGTCCGACTGCGGCTAGAGCAATAATGCTCCCCACCGCAATCCCATTCACGATTAGTTGGGCGAATTGTGCATCCATAAGTTTTCAGCTGCGTTGAAAAAATTTTAGGTTAGTGGTTCATACAATAATTTTTTTTTGGACTAGCTGCTAAACTCGACATCATAAGTTATGGTTTATAACAACATAAGTTATCGTTTATAAATAAAAAAGAATTGTCCGCTAATATACATAAAATCCTGTTGGGATTTTTATGCGTAGCTAAACTTGTTCAGCGGTCTAGTTGACCATGCAGCAGTATTCAAGCTTACCAGACCAGAAATCACTGATAGATGCAACGCCAAAACTTTTGACAACAATTGAGCAACTTCGCGCGCAGCTGTGGCTGGAGAGCAGCTTAAACCAGTTGCAAAGTCGCCTTAATGATTGCTTGCTTTCTGCTTGTAATACTGTCCCACAGTCAGAAGCAGCACAAGCGGAAATTTTCCAAACCGTGGTTAACGAGATTAACAGTGCTATTCACAGCAGTAATCTGGCACTTACAGAATGTGCCGTAGGCATCGCTATGTGTCAACCACAAGAAGCTGTTGCCACAGTTTGCTATGTTTCTCGTTCTTCATCGCCAAATTCATCACCTTTATTTTTAGAAGTGCCGACAGCAGAAAAAAAGCTGCTGTTGAGATTGCAAGAAGTTATAAAAATTGAAGATTTACAACAGCTTGAGAATCAGCAACTACCGAGCGCTTGGCGGTTGGCGGATGATTCTGGCATTATCGGCTGGCTAATTCTTGCCACAGCGCCCCTAAGTTCTCATCATGAGTCGTTCATAGAATCGCAAGCTCAACTCAGATCGCAATTGATAACAAGGTCTGCCAAATGCTGTGCTACAGCCTTGCTACAACTTAGAAACATCCTGTCTTGGCCGCAACGGTGTCAACAGTTAAGTAACTCTAATCAAGAATTGGAGCGCACTAATCAACTAAAAAATCAGTTTCTGGCAAACACCAGCCACGAAATTCGCACACCGCTTAGTTCCATTATTGGGTTTACCCATCTGCTTTTAGCTCCAGGGTACGAACCAACTAAAGAACGGCAGCAAGAGTATTTAAATATCATTCAGTCTAGCGGTAAACACTTACTAGCTCTGATTAATGATATTTTGGATCTCTCTAAAATTGAAGCAAATCAGCTAGAAGTACAGTGGGAAACAGTAGATGTGCCAATACTGTGTAGCAATGTTTTGGCATTGGTGAAAGAGAAAGCTGCTAATAAAGGTTTGAAACTGTGTCTAGAACTTGAACCCGATATTACAACCTTAGTAGCTGACCCCTTACGACTCAAGCAAATGTTGTTGAATTTACTCTTCAACGCCCTAAAGTTTACCAGTAAAGGAAGTGTTGGCTTACAGATTGCTTCCAAAGGTGCATTTGTGCATTTTACAGTTTGGGATACTGGCACTGGCATTTCCCAAGAAGACCAAGCTCAACTGTTTCAACCCTATTTCCAAATTGCTAAGGTTGTAGCTGATGGTGTTGAAGGTACTGGTTTAGGTTTAACAGTGACTCGGAAACTCGCCGAAATTCACGGTGGTTCTGTGAAAGTGGAATCTGAAGAAGATCGCGGTTCCCGTTTTACCCTCGTACTTCCCCTTAAACAAGAGGTAGGAGTGAGGGTAGATGAGGAAGCAGGGGAAGATGAAGGAACAGGGGGAGAAAATTTTTCCTCATTTCCTCTGCCTTTGACACCTAGTTCTTCTGTAAACATTTTGCTGGTAGAAAATGATTTACCCAATGCTGATTTGATGCAAATTTATCTACGTAAATTTGGATATCAAGTGACTTGGGTTAAGAATGCTGACGAGATGTGGGAAGCCCTAACACAGTTAGATGCAGCGGTAATTTTAATGGATGTTTGTTTGGCAGATGGAAATGGTCTTAACTTGGTACAACAACTGCGAGAACATCAGCAATATCGGACGATTCCGGTAATTGTTCAAACAGCAATGGCGATGAAAGGCGATCGCGAAACTTGTCTAGCTGCTGGAGTAAATGACTATATTTCTAAACCAATTGATTTACCACTTTTAGCCAGTCTGGTGGCTAAGTACTGTCAAGCACCAACGTTGCTTGATGGGGAGTAGGGAGTAGGGGAGATGAGGGAGACAACGAGAATAACCATGCCCAATGCCCCATGCCCCATGCCCCAAAAGTAATGACTACAATATAAAAGATTGGGTGCTATAAGGTTTTGGCAGGATTGGGAAATGATGCTGACAGAAAAATTTGAGCAATTAAAAGCCTTATTTAGAGAAATGGAGCAGGCGTTGATTGCCTACTCTGGGGGCGTTGATAGCACTTTGGTTGCCAAAATTGCTTATGATGTGTTGGGCGATCGCGCTTTGGCTGTCACGGCTGTTTCTCCTTCACTGTTACCAGAAGAATTGGAAGACGCCAAAATTCAAGCTGCAACAATTGGGATTCCTCATAAAATCGTCCAGACTCACGAGATGGAAAATCCCAATTACACTTCTAACCCGGTTAATCGCTGTTATTTTTGCAAAAGTGAGTTGCACGACACTCTCAAACCTTTAGCTTTAGAACTGGGTTATCCTTATGTGGTGGATGGGGTGAATGCTGATGATTTGCATGATTATCGCCCAGGAATTCAGGCGGCTAAAGAAAGAGGGGCGCGATCGCCTTTAGCAGAAGTGAGTGTCACCAAAGTTGAAGTTCGCCAACTTTCGCAACAACTCGGTTTACCTTGGTGGGATAAACCTGCTCAACCTTGTCTCAGTTCCCGGTTTCCTTACGGTGAAGAGATTACTGTCGCTAAGTTGCAACGAGTCGGCAGAGGAGAAATTTATCTGCGAAAGTTAGGTTGGCAGAATTTGCGCGTGCGATCGGAAGGGGATACAGCACGTATTGAATTACCACCAGAACAAATCAAAGAGTTTGTATTAACTAACGATTTACAAACGTTAGTTTCGGCATTTCAAGATTTTGGATTTATCTACGTAACCTTAGATTTAGAAGGTTATCGTAGCGGGAAGTTGAATCAGGTTTTAAATAGGGAAGCCTTGGGCGTTAAAGTATAGGATTTTTGTTGTATAAAGATACGAGTTTATTTAGCCTCTAGAGAAACTAGAAAGCAACCGTTAATCCTCCAGATATTATTAGGCTGTTTTTCCATAAAATATAAAGCCCTTAAGGGAACTCCATCAGGAGCAAGCAGCAGCACTGGTTGAGTTATATTTCCCTGGATGGTTGTTATCTTCTCAAAAAAGACAGAACGAGGACGATATACTGCTGGATAGCTTGTCTCTACCATCTGCATAAAATTTTCTGGGGTTCCGAATTGCGCCTGAATCGCTGGACTAGCAAATGCAAAAGCGCTTTGGGCATCATCTTTTTTAAAAGCTGCCAATTGATATTCAATTACAGAACGTATGTTGATGGCATCAGTATCACTAACTTCCATATATTTAAAAATTGCGTAGGCGCAGCCCGTCGTAGACATCGCTCTAAGTATCGGCAAAGCGATCGCTCAATTCTCTCGCTGAGTGAGTGTGTATTCTATCTGCTGTAGTGCCGTTCGCCACACATCATATCCCTCTTGAGACAGGTGCAACCCATCTGTGGTTAACTCTGGGCGCAAATTACCTTCTATATCCGTAAACCAGCTATAAATATTGAGGTAATTAGCGCCTTCTTGTTTGGCAATTACGGTTAGTTGGATATTAAGGTGACGAATACGGCTATTGGAAATTTTTGCTAAACGAGTAGGCAAAATTGATTGGACAATGATTTGAGCTTTGGGGTGAGTATCCCGTAAACGACGGACAATGCGGCGATAATTATGCAAAATTGTTTCATCACTAGCGCCTTTTCGTAGGTCGTTAATCCCAGCCATGATGTAAATAACATCTGGCCGCGTTGCCGAAAATGCCCCCAATCTTTTTAAAACGCCACTAGAAGTATCTCCAGATATGCCTTGATTCAGCCACAATTTACCAGCAGGCAGTTTTTCTCTGGGAAACCACATACTCAAAGAATCACCAACTAAAATACTTAGATGATTGGCACCTTGACCTTGAGCGATCGCTCTTGCTTCTAAAGCTAATAAACTTTTCCAGTCATCATAAGTTAGTTGACGTTTCTTGATCGACTCCCACAATGATTGCAAATTATCACTATTTACGCGTGTATAAATCTGACCTGTTTTCAGAGCCGCCAATCTTTGGTAGTAAAGTTGATTGCCAGATGTCAGTGATAGACCAGCTCCTTGGGTACTGGGGTTAAGTGATGACTCTATTGTGGCTGGTAATCCCTGACTGCTGAATTCTGGTACGCTAGGGACGTTTTTCTCACTTACTATTGGCTGCGAACTTTTTAGGGGTTGGAACGCTTGGCCGCTGAGTTCGGGTAAGGAGAGATCAACGCTGGGGATAATTTTTGTACTGACTATTGTCTGCGAACCTTGTTTTAAATCCCACAGGAATCTAGAACTTTCTGGTATAACAATTGACAGATGTGGAAGAGCCGATGCTGGTATTGCTAATCCTGTTAACAAGCCTGCTGCCAACAGATAAGGGTCCCTCATCGCTTTCTCTCTCCTCTACTCACTGCTTTTCCTTATGACGGCATTAATTGGCTGTATTCAGGAAAATTTTACTTTGGTTAAGTTATTATTCTTATTTACGCTGTATAGTTCTGTAAAGCGTGTTCATGAGATTATATTTGATAATTTACGATCTCTTTAAAGTAGGGTTTTCCCGGTGGTATAGAAGTCTTATTTGTGCGAACACTTCTACTGAAAGCACTGTTTTCATCAGCCGCTCGCTTTTTCTAACTCAGTTATCACAAATATAACTAGGTTTGCAAACTGGGGATTAGTGAGTGATTTTTGAGGATCTCAGGACAGAGGTTTTTGCTTTTGGTGTTGCTAATATGTGAAATAAACATCAGATTTTAGGTTTCTAGATTTCAGTCAATTGTCGCAATCGCATAAAAGTTAGCTCTACAAGTCGTTTCTCTACAAGACGCAATATATGTCTACAATTTTCGTTTTGTCATGTGAAATCAAGCAGTGCAAATGCACCAGTTATTAAATATGTGATTAGTTCAGATTAAAGCTTCGAGAAGTAGCACAAGTGAAAGTGTGGTCACTAAAAGAAATTTCTGACCATTATAGGGTAATTTGCAGCACAGTTAAAATTTATGCGCGCCGTCACAACATGACAAAAGTTGACTTTCCTGCTATATCCAAATTAGCTCATATTTTTAATATGCCGATTGAGGACTTAGTGGAAATTTTGTAAAAAATAAGCAAAATTTTAACTGTTGAGATTATTGATATCATACGATAACGTGTCCTCAATGAACAAGTATCAGGTTTGCCATACTGAGAATTTGATAACTCACTAGACGTAATTTAAAATTTATGTTTACTCATTGAAGTATGAGTTGAAACACATTTAAATTAAGTTTTAACTCTAGAGAATAACCTCATTGAAAGTGCTAAGATTTAGGCTGAATCATTAGTGTTTCCTTTTCTTCTGTGGCTAGAGCTAGTACAGCGATTGGTGTCAGTCCCATTATTAAAGAGATTGTGCAAAAACAGGCACATTCCACACGTTTGACCCTGAAAGAAGTTATTCTGATGGGGATGTTAGCTATTGATAAACTAGATGATCGAGGTCGTCAAGAGCTAGCAGATAAAGTTCATCAAATGCAGGTGAATGGAGAAATTTAATTAAGTAGCTATGAGTTAAGAGTTATAAGCGATGCCCTGAGCCTGCCGAAGGGTTATCAATTTTAAGTTCTCACTCCTGACTCTTTACTTAATTTGGTTATTGGCTAAATCGATAACGACTTCCCATTACATAATTTTCATTAATTTCAAAAGATATCCATCGGCGTTGCAGAGTTTCAGCAACAAACCCAGTTGTATTAGAACCTGCAAAAGGGTCTAGTACTATATCACCTTCATCAGTTAAGAATTTGATGAAGAACTCAGCGAACCCTTGAGGAAACCGTGCTGGATGGGGTCTAATTTCTGCTGTTTTGCAGCGTCGTAAATAAGCACTATTCGATTCAGTATTAGCAATTTCTAGCAAATTCGGCGGAATTGCCCCCTGATTATCCTTTTGGAATTTATCAGAAATATCATGTCCGCTAGGACGTATTTTTGCTTTATACCCATTTTTGAGTAACTGTTTCATACTTTGGCTATAGGGCTTTAAAACTTTTCTGTTATCTGCTTTAGGATTTGGTATTTTAGACAACCACCAAACTGTATTTACAGAATCTTTCACACGAATTCGCCTGATTGTCACCCACTCAGCAGGGCTTGGCAGTCGAGCCGGATTATAGTGGTAGAATTCTTGGGCGAGAAAGAAACCTACTTCTTTGCATAATCTGACTAACAGTTCGTATTGGTAGATACTCCGCACGGGATTACCAGGTAAGTAAGCGCCGCCTAAATCTAATACGAATGAGCCATTATCTGCCAGGACTCTTTTAAATTCATAAGCAAAAGGTAGAAACCACTCAATATATTTTTCAGCAGTTTCGTTACCGTATTCTTTTTTTCGTGTCAGAGCAAATGGAGGTGATGTAATAATTAAATTAATACTATTATCATCAATGAATTTAATAAGTTTAAGGCTATCACCCAAATATGCTGCTCCGTTCTGCTGGGTATAAAAAGGATTAAAATTTATTTCTTTTGGTGGTGTTATTGGTTCTTCTTGCAAAATATATAAAATTAACTTGTTTTGGTATAGTTCAAGGATTTAATTTTAACAGTTATTTTTTTACCGCAAAGGGACACAGAGGAAAGCGCAAAGTAACGCAGAGGAGTATATTAACTTTGAATGCCTTGATGGACGGTTTCCCGTGACATATATATTTCGGGTTTCCATAATGCGTTCTTGTCACTTTCTCATCGTTAGATGATGCATACGGCGGGAAACTACGCAATTTTCACGCTTCTTCATAACACACTCATAACACACTTAGAGATTATGTCAATTTCAGAGCTTGAAGAATTACTGTATTCAACTACTGAACTTAACTTGCTCCTAATTTACCTATTCTTCTCGTGATTAGTCTACGCTCTATGGTAGTTATTCGAGTCACCCTAACTTTAGAAGCACCCGTAATCCAGTACTCGTAAAATCTGAATCTGAAGGTTCTAAAATGAACTTTTCTGAACTCAAACTACTTATATTTTGAGATGAAATAAAACATAAAGTGACATCATCGCCTATAGTATCTATCCATAAAACTAAACTAGGGCGTAGCTTTAGTTCTACTCAAGTCTGTAAATGGAAATGGAACCAAGACGATATCACCTTTTTGGAGAGACATTAGATAGGTTCTCCATCGTCAAGTGAGTATATATCTGGTTCATTTTCAAGAAAGTTAACGGCTCCTCCAGTCTGGGCAAGTTGCATTAAGTCACTGGTTAAAGGCTTTGATAAATCGAAAAATAGTTTTTCTTCCAAAAGCGATCGCTCATCATTAGAGAGAGATAATATAACTTGCAACAGTGATTCAACAAGCTTAGTGTTCATTTCGTATTTCGGTTTGTTTTACATACATTTTTTCTATTAACTTCCTTTCGTTTTTTCCTTTTGGGACTTCAACTTCCATTACTGTAATTTTATTAACTAATTCTACAAAAAATCCCCCACCTTGCGGCAGGGGATTTTCATTACTTATCTACAAAACTAGCAGCTGAATTAACCGAACTTACCAGCAGTAGAAGCAATCAAGAATGCTGCGTAAGTTACGACGTAGCCAACAGTGAAGTGAGCTAGACCAACTACACGACCTTGAACAATGGACAGAGCAACGGGCTTGTCTTTCCAGCGAACTAGGTTAGCTAGAGGAGTGCGTTCGTGTGCCCAAACAAGGGTTTCAATCAACTCTTGCCAGTAACCTCTCCAGGAGATTAAGAACATGAAGCCAGTTGCCCAAACGAGGTGTCCAAACAGGAACATCCAAGCCCAGACAGACAGGTTATTCACGCCGTAAGGGTTGTAACCGTTAATCAACTGAGCAGAGTTAGCCCAGAGGTAATCGCGGAACCAGCCCATGAGATATGTAGAGTTCTCATTGAACTGAGCTACGTTGCCTTGCCAAATACCTAGATGTTTCCAATGCCAGTAGAACGTAACCCAACCAAGGGTGTTGAGCATCCAGAATGTAGCAAGGTAGAAGGAATCCCAACCTGAGATATCGCAAGTACCGCCACGACCGGGACCGTCACAAGGGAAGGCATAGCCGAAGTCCTTTTTATCGGGCATCAGCTTAGAACCACGGGCATCCAAAGCACCTTTGACCAAAATCAAGGTGGTGGTGTGCAGACCCAAAGCGATCGCATGGTGTACCAAGAAGTCGCCAGGGCCAATTGTCAAGAAGAGGGAGTTAGTACCAGCATTGATGGCATCTAACCAGCCTGGCAACCAAACGTTAGCGTAGTTGGGCCATGCTGTGTAAGCAATACTATCTGGGTTAGATAGCAAGGTGTCTAAACCGTACAGTACTTTCCCATTAGCAGCTTGGACGAATTGAGCAAATACTGGCTCAATCAAGATTTGCTTTTCAGGAGTACCGAAAGCAACTACTACGTCGTTGTGGACGTACAGACCAAGGGTGTGGAAGCCCAAGAAAAGGGATACCCAGCTAAGGTGGGAAATAATCGCTTCTTTGTGCTTCAGCACGCGCTCAAGAACGTTACCCTTATTTTGCTCTGGATCGTAATCACGAACCCAGAAGATTGCTCCGTGAGCAAAAGCACCAAGTATCAGGAAACCAGCAATGTATTGATGGTGCGTGTACAGCGCTGCCTGAGTTGTGTAGTCCTTAGCAATAAATGCATAAGGAGGCATGGCGTACATGTGCTGTGCCACCAAAGAGGTGATGGTTCCTAAAGCAGCTAGGTGAATACCTAACTGGAAGTGCAGTGAATTGTTATAGGTGTCGTACAACCCTTGGTGAGGCAGGTTGAACTGACCTTCACTTTTGGTATTAGGTACTAAACCGGATTTGGAGTTCAGCATTTCTTTGATGCTGTGACCAATTCCGAAGTTAGTCCGGTACTGGTGACCGGCAACGATAAAGATAACTGCGATCGCCAAGTGGTGATGAGCCATGTCAGTCAGCCACAAAGCTTCTGTCTGGGGATGGAAACCACCCAAGAAAGTCAGAATTGCAGTACCTGCACCTTGAGATGTGCTGAATAGATGCCCAGGAGTGTCAGGATTCTGAGCATAAACACCCCAGTTACCTGTAAAGAAAGGTGTCAAACCTGCTGGATGGGGTGGGGTATTCAGGAAGTTATCCCAACCTACGTGCTGTCCGCGAGATTCGGGGATAGCAACGTGAATTAAGTGACCAGCCCAAGCCAAAGAACTAACACCAAACAAACCTGCTAAGTGGTGGTTTAGGCGATGTTCAGCGCTCTTAAACCATGCCAAGCTAGGACGGTACTTGGGTTGCAAGTGCAGCCAACCAGCAAACAATAATACAGCAGCGAATAATAGCAAGAACACTGAACCGTTGTACAGTTCGCCGTTATTCCGCATACCGATGGTATACCACCAATGGTAGAGACCAGAGTAGGTAATGTTTACCGGATTGCTAGCGCCCGCTTGGGTAAAAGCTTCGATCGCTGGTTTACCAAAGTGGGGGTCCCAAATCGCATGGGCGATGGGACGGATGTGAAGGGGATCTTTAATCCACTGTTCAAAGTTACCTTGCCAGGCTACGTGGAACAGGAGGCTGGATGCCCACAGGAAGATGATTGCCAAGTGACCGAAGTGAGTTGCGAAAATCTTTTGGTAAAGATTTTCTTCCGTCATGCCATCATGGGTTTCAAAATCGTTGCCTGTAGCGATCGCATACCATATCCGACGAGTCGTCGGGTCCTGTGCGAGATCCTGGCTAAATTTCGGAAATTTTGTCGCCATAGGTTTAATAAATCCTCTGACCTTTAGCCATCAAATATCAGCGTCTAGAGTCCTGAGTTCTGAGTCCTGAGTTCTGAGTTTTGCCTCAGCACTCAGTACTCAGCACTCAATAACTGATTGCTACCCTACTGAAAGGATGTGTGCATGGAAGAATGCCCAAGTTGTGGCAATTCCTCCCAAGAGGTAGTGAGCTACCCCTACAGCCCGACCCTGAATAATGCTCAGAGCGCGAGGCTGAATTGCTGGTGCTACCTTCAGTTTGTTATGCGCCCAAACAATGGACTCAATCAGTTCTTGCCAGTAGCCGCGACCACTGAACAGAAACATCAAGCTGAATGCCCAGACAAAGTGAGCGCCTAAGAAGAGTAGACCATAAGCAGATAGCGCGCTGCCATAGGAATTGATGACTTGTGTAGCTTGTGCCCACAAGAAGTCTCGCAACCAACCGTTGATGGTAATGGCACTTTGGGCAAAGTTACCACCAGTGATGTGAGTTACAGCACCATCTGCATCTACGGTTCCCCACACATCTGATTGCATCTTCCAGCTGAAGTGGAAAATTGCAATGGATATTGTGTTGTACATCCAGAATAGTCCGAGGAACACATGATCCCAACCAGACACTTGACAGGTACCGCCACGACCAGGGCCGTCGCAGGGGAAGCGGAAACCCAGATTTGCCTTGTCTGGAATCAGACGAGAGCTACGGGCAAACAGTACACCTTTGAGCAGAATTAGGACAGTAACGTGGATTTGGAATGCGTGAATATGGTGGATTAAGAAGTCCGCCGTACCCAAAGCAATGGGCATCATCGCTACCTTACCGCCTACAGCCAAAATCCCACCGCCGAAAGCATAGCTAACGGGTTCTAGCGCATTGGGAGCAGTACCACCAGGAGCTAGGGTGTGGATGTTTTGTACCCACTGGGCAAACACTGGCTGCAATTGAATTGCAGTATCAGAGAACATGTCTTGGGGACGTCCCAAGGCACGCATTGTATCGTTGTGGATGTAAAGTCCAAAGCTATGGAAGCCGAGGAAGATACATACCCAGTTAAGGTGAGAAATAATCGCATCTCGGTGACGAAGCACCCGATCCAGTAAGTTGTTTTGGTTCACAACTGGATCGTAATCCCGCACCATGAATATGGCAGCGTGAGCCGCACCCCCTACTATACAGAATGCACCAATCCACATGTGGTGGGTGAAAATGCACAACTGCGTAGCATAGTCAGTTGACAAATATGGGTATGGGGGCATCGCGTACATGTGATGCGCGATGATGATGGTCAGCGAACCCAAGAAGGCCAGGTTAGTAGCCAACTGAGCGTGCCAGGATGAGGTCAGGTTTTCGTAGAGACCTTTGTGACCTTCACCGGTGAAAGGACCTTTGTGGTTTTCGAGGATCTCTTTAATGCTGTGACCAATACCCCAGTTGGTACGGTACTGATGTCCAGCAACGATAAAGAGAACTGCGATCGCTAAGTGGTGATGAGAAATATCAGTCATCCACAAGCTACCTGTTACCGGGTTCAGACCGCCCTTGAAGGTAAGGAAGTCAGCATACTGACCCCAGTTCAAGGTGAAGAAAGGTGCTAAACCAGCAGCAAAGCTAGGATACAGCTCGGTCAACAAGTCTTTGTTCAAGATGAACTCGTGGGGCAAGGGTATGTCTTTGAGAGCAACGCCTGCATCCAAAAGCTTGTTGGTCGGTGCGGACACGTGGATTAAGTGACCTGCCCATCCCAAGGAACCACAACCTAGCAATACTTGCAAGTGGTGATTCAGCATTGACTCCACATTCTGGAACCATTCCAGTTTGGGAGCGCGTTTGTGGTAGTGGAACCAGCCAGCAAATAGTAATAAGCCTGCTAATACCAAGCCACCGATCGCAGTTACGTAAAGCTGGAAGGAGTTTGTGATCCCCCAGCCACGCCATATATAGAACAAACCAGAGGTGATTTGAATACCGTGGAAACCACCGCCAACATCACCGTTTAAAATGTCTTGTCCCACAATGGGCCAAACGACTTGAGCGCTAGGCTTAACGTTCAACGGATCGCTTAACCAAGCTTCGTAGTTAGAAAACTTCGCGCCGTGGAAAATCATCCCGCTCAACCAAACCATTATTACGGCTAAGTGGCCGAAGTGGGCTGAGAATATCTTGCGGGATATATCTTCTAAATCGCTTGTATGTGTATCAAAATCATGGGCGAGTGCGTGCAGGTTCCAAATCCATGTGGTGGTTTTGGGACCTCTGGCCAAGGATCTGTCAAAGTGTCCAGGTTGCGCCCATCTCTCGAATGAGGTTGGAACTGGATCGTTATCGACGATTACTCTTGCCTTTTTTTCCTCTCGCTCCGGAGGACTTATTGTCATTCGACCTCCTCTCTTGATAAGGAATGAGGAATCATGAATACCACAAAGTTAACCATTACCGCAAATTCCATTTTGCTGAAGCCGCGATGAAGACCGATGTGGATTGTTGTTTCTCGTTGAATTATAGAGTCTTAACTTGTACTTTGTTGGAGATAGTTGGAGATATTTTAACAATAATTCAAACTTGCTGAAATATTGCTGGAATTCCTGCCTTAACTGCCTTTTAACTTGAAACTCTTTGTCCAAAAGTCAATAGATTATCCATTTAATTTACAAAGAATAACAATTTGCAAATTTTATAGTTTGGCTGTATGAGCCGATGTTCCAGCTTTTACTGCTATTACTTATGAACATTTATGTCATATTTCCATTGTTGTAAGTAAAAAGCTGTAAGAAATATGACTTATTTTAAAATTATGGGATGTGAAGCAAATTTCACCTTTTGGGCTATAGTTCCCTATGGACAGTTTGAGCCAAAATAATCTGTCAATTTTCAAAGACTATCACTGGGTGCAACGCATGAACTCGTGGCAGAAAAGGGTGTTAGAGAAGCTCCTCCCTCAGAGGTTCCCGATTCTCAGGTGGGTAATGACATTGGTGCTGGTATTAAGCTTGACTAGTTGCGGTGAGAAAGCCGACAGCCAGGAAGTATCTACTGCCTATAAAGAAAACTCCCCAAAGATTTCTCAAATTTCAAAGCAATTTTCGGAAGTTTCCCCTCCATCTGTTATTCAAGAACTGCGTCCAATTTTGGAAGTTTATCAGCCACAAGTAACAATTGTTACTCCAAAATTTGATGAAATTCTTCAAGACAACGAAGTTACAGCCAGTTTTCAGGTTAAGGATCTACCAATATTTAAAGACCCGCAATTACAACTCGGGCCACATTTACACGTAATTCTGGATAATCAACCTTATATACCTGTTTACGACCTGAATCAGTCCTTAGTTTTGCCAGACTTGTCTCCAGGTAGTCATACCCTGCGTGTATTTGCCTCTCGTCCTTGGCATGAAAGCTTTAAGAATGAAGGTGCTTATGCCCAAACAACGTTTCACGTCTTCACCAAAACCGACGACAACACCCCAGATCCTAAATTACCCCTGCTAACTTACAGCCGTCCTCAAAGTAGCTACGGAGCAGAACCAATCTTACTGGACTTTTACCTAACCAACGCTCCTTTGCACCTTGTTGGTAAGGAAAACCCCAACGACGAGTTCAGTGATTGGCGCATTCGCTCCACTATTAATGGTGAAAGCTTTATTTTCGATCGCTGGCAGGTAGTTTATCTTAAAGGCTTCCGTCCAGGGAAAAATTGGGTAAAGCTAGAATTTCTCGATAATCAGGGAAATGCGGTCAAAAATGCTTTTAATACTACAGTTAGATTGATTGACTACCAGCCAAAGGGTAAAGACACTCTGTCGAGAATTGTCAGAGGAGAACTCACAGCAGCTGAGGTGCGCCCTATTGTAGACCCGAATTATAAACTTGCACCTAAACCTACACCCACACCTTCTGTTGAAAAAACACCCCCAACACAGCCCAAAGTAGAAAAACAGCCGATTCCTGAAACTGAAATTCCAGAACAATCCAAAACACAGCTAGAAAAACCAAAATTAGAAGTTCCAACGGCTGTACCATCTCCCAGCTTGTCCCCAACGCCACCAGAAATTATTGAGTCTCCAGCATCAGAACCACAGCCGGAGGTAATACCAACTCCCGAATCAACACCGTTACCTGAAAAAGTAACGCCTCAGCCAACAAAACCTAGATTTGGTGGATTTTTTAACCGTGGGGCTGGTAAAGTTCCTACCCCAGAAGCACCAGTTGCACCATCTCCTAGTTTGCCACCCACACTGCCAGAGATTATTGAGTCTCCGACACCAGAAATTATTACGCCAACATCAGAACCACAGCCAACGGTAACGCCAACTCCTGAATCAACGCCGTTACCCGAAAAAGTTGCGCCTCAGCCAGCAAAATCTAGATTCGGTGGATTTTTTAACCGTCGAACGATCAAGACACCTACTCCCCAAGTAACAGTTGCCCCATCTCCTAGTTTGCCATCCACGCTGCCAGAGATTATTGAATCTCCAGCACCCGAAATTATTACGCCAACACTAGAACCACAGGCAGAGGTAACGCCAACACCTCCTTCTGCTGAATTACCCGAAAAACAAGTGCAACAGCCATAAAAAACAGGATTTAGTTATACCTTGAAGGCTGGTAGAGGCAGCAGAGAAGTGAAATAAATCACTTTTCTTCTGCGTCATCGGACTTCAAAGTGAGAAAATGTCTAGTTTAGGACGAATGGTAGCTGGTATGGGACTTTCGATTAGTCATCAGATTGTTATCGAAAAACATGGAGGGCGACTAACTTGTAAATCTGAGGTGGGTAGTGGTACAGAATTTATCATTTCTCTCCCCGTTCAAAAGCAGGATTTAGCCAAAAATACTCAACTGCAACTCTTGTGCTAAAGCCTCAACAAAAACAAGTCCTGCGACCGGATTTCCTACACCATCCAAAGCTGGACTATAACAAGCGATCGCTCCCTCTCCTGGTACTATTGCTACAAGCCCACCACCAATCCCTGATTTCATCGGTAAACCAATTCTGACTGCAAACTCGGCAGAAGCTTCATAAAGTCCACAAGTTAACATCACAGCATTGACAATTCGACGGTTTTGTGGAGATAAATAACTATTTTCATCAGCTAGCAGTTTTCCTAACAGGGCTAAATCTTCAACTTGCCCAGCAATACAACATATTTGCTCATAAGTATCAAGTGCTGTTTCAATATTTTCTAAATGACCGGCTTGGGCGAGATAATTAGCGATCGCTTCATTGGCTGTTGAACGGGTTAATCGCACTGAAGCCAGCATTTCTTCATGTAAACTTAGTTGGCAACCTGCTAATTGGTTGAGCCATTGACAAAATAAAAGAGTGCGTTGATTAGCGTTCTTTCCTGGTAACTTATCAGACAGGGTAATTGCCCCACTATTAATCATCGGGTTACGGGGATAGCCGCGATCGCTAATTAATTGTTCTAAAGAATTGAAGGGTGCATCTGATGGTTCCACCCCAACCCAGCCGAAAATCGTTTCTGCTCCTAAATGTTCTAGCAGATAAAGTAGAGAAAATGTCTTAATCACGCTCATTAGCGGGAAGACACAAGCGGTATCCCCAAAGCTGATATTTTTCCCCGATTCACAGCAGATGTGAACTGCAAACCAACCAGGATCGGCTAAAGCTAATTGCGGAATGCGATCGCTTACTTTCCCTTGGTCAGCTTGGGATGTGGCTTGCTGTATGCAAGCTAATAATTCAGTATTAGTTAATCTTGTAAGTCTTTTCAACAGCGATCAACACACAGAGGTTTTTTTAGCAAGATAAAACGACTACCTTACTTAATTATTATCTGATTAAAATTATCTTCTTCGGCTTGCTGGGTTATTTCTCCAGTTTCTTCATTAATTATCTGATTTGCTTTAAGCTGATTATCCGCTTCCAACTGTCCACAACAACCTTCTTCTTCCCAGGGATCGCCAGGTTTATGATTGCAGAATTTGACAGATTGTTTAATATTATTGTCTGTGTTAAACATAACTAAGCCTTACTTAACTTGCTTGCAGATGCCTATCAAAATGCTTGCTTAAGTATAAACTTTTATGGCAATAGGCGGCAACAAACAGTAATAAGCGGCATTATACTCAAAAATAGTTGACTTGTGTTGAATTATCTAAATAAAATCTACTGAGAGGTTATTTATAAAGTTATCACGATTTTTGTATAGTGGACACTGCTTGAGAATGGTGCAAGATATTCAGGTACGGTTCTGTCTAAAATATGCTTAATAAAAGCTCAAATACTTAATAAATGAGTTGGAATTTCATCTTGAGGTAGTAGCAAATTATCAATAATTGCATCTCTCAGGCTTCTCGAGGAATTATTCTCTCCAGAAATACACTCTAATAGTAAATAATTTGCATAAATATATTCCTCTAAAGCTTTAACATCATCTGCTGGCAGATCAATGCTGTAACCAACATCAAGATGAGTAACCATAAGTTGTTGCAGATATTCTGCCCATGTTTTCCATTCTGAGCTAGAAGCATCAATAGCAGGATAACGATCTTGTAAATCTATCAATTCGCTAACTAAATCAGTTATCTTTGCTTCTTTTGCTTTCTCAATTGCGAAACTTAGTTTTTTATTAATATCTATATCCAAATCGTCACTAAATTCTAAGCGTTGACGGGTAAAATCAGTTTTTTGAACATGTTTACCATTAGCGCGATCTATAGCTAAAGCATGAATAGCTACTAATCGAGAAATGAGTAAAGCCTTTGGTTGCGGACGAGTTAATTTTTTATTTTTTTTATTATGATTTCTCAATTCTGTTGCCAATTTCCCAAAAATAGAGCGTTCAATTTGAATGTCTGGACTAATATAAAGTTCTACGTCTAAATCAATAGCTAAGTAATAAGCTCTCCACCCACTAGATGAAATATCAGCATCAGCAGTCATCTTATGTAGCCACTTGAGCATAGATTGTAATTCTTGACTATTTTTTACAATGTCATTGATACATCTAAACATCACTTTTAAAAATTCATCCGCATTTCTCAATCTTTCAGTAATTAAAATGAATACTTCTCGCCATTGTTGTTCTAAGAGGTTTTGTTCAACAAAAGCTTTAAAAAATTCCGGTTGGCGATTCTCTACTATATATTCAGCAGCAAAATATTCTTGAAAAGTTAAATGAGAAAAAGAATAAATACCTTTAGCTTGCTGAATTAGTAATCCATAGTTAGCTTCAATGAGCTTGATAATTTGCTGAGTGTCTATCTCGAAATTAACATTTTTCAAAAATTTAGCAATTTGGTCTTGTAATTCCCACTGTGTCCATAAAAATTTGGGAGGTTTATGACTTAATCCTTCATAAGCTATTTCACTAAACATATTAATTTTTCGCTGCCGTGATAGATGAAAATTAGGTTGACGTTCTATGCGACGACTAGCATCCCATCTTCTCAAAAGAGTATCTACTGCATCTGCATATAATCCATAGCGATTGCTGGAAAAATTGTAGTTATCTTCAAAGGTCAAACATAAAATTGTCAACAATAAAGGATTTGTTGCTAATTCTTTAACTTGTTGATTTTCTTCTAATTTTTCTAGAAAGCGATCGCAAATATTTTGCTCTCCACGAGCTTGAAACCAATTTCTTACAAATATCTCGATCTCTTCATGTTCAAAATCTGCAATTTCTACTTCTGTAAAATTATTAAAAACATAATCACAAGCTGCACTTCGACAGGTAATTATGAAGTGATTATCTGGAAATTGTTCCGTAAGTTGATCGATTTGGCGATAAATGCTAGTATCGTCTCCTTTGATTTCATCTAAGCCATCTAATAAAATTAAGCACTGTCCACGTTCTAATAACTTCCTAACAGTATTTTCTGAGTTAGGAATATAATTAGTAAATTCCTGAATTACTGCATCTACTAAACTAATCTTTCTTTCATTATCTGATATATCTCGCAAAGCAATAAAAACTGGTATAATATTCTCCTTGGATTTTTCGGTTGGAAAATGATTAGCTAAATATTTTAAGAATGTTGTTTTACCTGCTCCTGGTTTTCCTAATATCATAAGTTTCCGGTGTTGAATTGCAGCTTCTAATGCTGGCACATGCTCTTCATTCCCCGAAAAAGGGAAGCGTTTAACAGTTTTATTACTGGGCTCATTTTCTAAACTACTATTTAGTAAATACTGAATAGTTTGCTGCCTACGTCCTTGAATATTTTTAATAATATTAAATCTCACATAAATGTTACCTATAAGTATTGGTTCATTCATATCCAATACCCGCATTGTTTTGCACTTTCTATCGAGATGCTTCCAGTAAGGATCTAGCCAATCTCCTTCCAGATGGGACTTAATATTAATATGTTGCTTTAACGCTTCTCTATAGCTTGTTTGGTCTAAAAGTACACTACATAAGTAATTAAGATTTTTCTCTTGCATTTTTGGAGGCACAAAAGAATTAAAAAAAGCACGAATTGTTCGATCTGCGATTAAACTATCGCTTTCATCAACTAATTCTTCTCTAAAGAGATGGTTTAACCTCTTAATTAAAGAACTCGGTGAATTTCCAAATTTTTCAGAGTATGCTTGTCTCAATAACTGAAAAACATCTTGATCGACTTGAATTCCTGCCATCTCTTCCTCCTTTTGGCTAACCACATAATACACACCATTGTCATATGCTAAAAATTATTTAATTATATAAAATATAAATATTCTCTACATAGTTCTGTTTCTTTGCGCCTTTCTACTTAGATGTGCGGATGTGCGATTAGCACACTTTGGATGTGTTTTGGAATGCAAATTCAACTACTTAGTTGAAGGTATAATAAATTAAAATGATAAATCAAGGCAACGACAGCGAAATACCCTTTGGTTGGAAACTGAAACATACGCTTCGGGGGCACAATGGGTTAATTAGTCGAGTGGAATGGTCTTTAGATGGTACGATGCTGGCCTCACCATCATTTGACAGCACAATCAAACTTTGGTCTGTATATACTGGCGAATGTATACGCACCCTTGAGGGTCATAAAGGACGGGTTTGGACAGTTGCTTGGTCGCCAGATGGCAAATCAATTGCTTCTGGATCTGCTGATAACACCATCCGCTTTTGGAAAACAGAGACTGGCGAACTCGAAAAAACAATTCCCATGCCTACTGGTGTATGTCTGAGTATGGCATGGTTTCCCGATAGTCGGATACTCGCCGTCGGTGGGATGGGAGATGATTGGTCGATTAGATTGGAGTATATCAACACAGAACGATACAAAACCATCGAAGGACATTCGGGACAAGTGAATAGCTTGGCATGGTCGCCAGATGGAAAAATGCTGGCATCTGCTTCTCACGACAGCACAATCAAACTTTGGGATAAAGAAACAACGAAACTAAAAAAAACCCTGGTTGGACATTCGGCAGATGTTTACAGCATTGCATGGTCTCCAGATGGGCAGATAGTAGCATCAGCTTCACGTGACAATATAATCCGCTTATGGAACCCCCAAACAGGACAAACATTATTTGTTTTAGAAGGACATACAGGATCGGTAAATTGTTTAGAATTTTCTAATGATGCTAAATTACTTGCTTCTAAATCTTCTGATGGTACTGTTCGTCTCTGGCGCTGCGACACTTGGGAAACGGTAACAGTCTTAGAGGAAGAAACTTTTAAATCATTGCCTTTTGGGTTAGCTTTCCACCCCAAAGAACCTATTTTGGCTACTTTGGGAGAAGCAGACACCGCCATCCGCATTTGGCAAATAGACTCAGAAATTTTGCTCAATGCACCTCCTGCGAATCCTTCTGATCTATATAGAAACGCTAAAGTGGTGCTGGTGGGTGAAAGTGGTGTAGGCAAGTCTGGATTGAGTTTGGTGCTAACTGATAGAGAGTTTCGCCCCACAGAATCAACCCACGGTCGTAGTGTTTGGACTTTTGACAAACAGGAGTTGGAGTTAAGCGCAGATCGCCAAGAATTGCGGGAAATACTTTTGTGGGACTTAGCAGGACAGCCGGGTTATCGGCTGATTCACCAGTTGTATTTGAACGAATTGGCAGTAGCCCTAATTGTATTTGATGCTCGGAGTGAAACCGAACCCTTTGCGGGAGTATATTATTGGAACCGTGCTTTACAACAAGCACAAAACTTGCCAGGTAATTCTGCGATCGCTTTGAAAAAATTTTTAGTATCCGCCCGTGCAGACCGGGGTAGCATCGGTGTTACTAAAGCACGCATCAATGCTTTAGTTAGCGAACTTGGTTTTGATGGTTACTTTGAGACTAGTGCCAAAGAAGGATTGCAAATCAAGGAACTAGCTACAGCCATTCGCAACGCTATTGACTGGGAGCATTTGCCAAAGATAATTTCTACAGACCTATTTCAGAAAATCAAACTTTTCTTAATTCAAGAAAAAAAGTCAAAAAGGCTTTTATGTCAAGTGGATGACCTGTACCGCGCCTTCTTACAAAGCAACAATGCTCTTGCTGATTCTAAAGAAGTGCAAGACAAGTTTGAAACTTGTATTCGGTTAGTAGAGTCACGGGATTTAATCCGTAGACTCAGCTTTGGCGATCTGATTCTTTTGCAACCAGAAGTATTGGATGCTTACGCTTCAGCAATTGTAAACGCCGCCAAAGATGAACCAGAGGGTATGGGTTGTATTGTCGAAGAAGACGTACTCATGGGGCGGTTTCGGATGTCAGAAGATGAACGTATGGCAGATAGAGAAAAGGAGAGATTGCTGCTAATTTCCACAGTAGAAGAATTATTGACTCGTGAAATTGCTTTGCGAGTGCAAACTGAGGCTGCACCATTGCTGGTTTTCCCCTCTCAGTTCACCCGCGAATGGCCAGAAGCTCCCGATCCAGAAGGCAAAGCGGTGATTTTTGAGTTTGAAGGAGCTGTATTAAATGTATACACAACCTTGGCTGTACGTTTGTCTCGCAGCGAAATTTTTAGACGCAAAGAAATGTGGAAAAATGCTGCTATGTTCACAGCCCAGGTTGGTGAGTGTGGTATCTGGCTGCGCCATACTGATGAAGGAAAAGCGGAGTTAACTCTGTTCTTTAAACCGGAAGCGAGTGAGGAGACAAGGCTGCATTTCGAAGAGTACGTATATACCCACCTGAAGCGGCGAGCTTTGCCAGAAAGTATTCGTCGTCGCCGCATTTTTGTTTGTCCAGACTGCAAGACACCAATTACTGAATTACAGGCGATACGCAGGCGAGAGCGCGATTTTAACTGGATTGCTTGTAGTGTCTGCGGCACTCATATCTCTCTACTAGATGGTGAAGAACGCCTGACAGCAGATCGTACCATTATTCCCCAAATGGATAAGGCTGCTGATGTTCAGCGCGAAATAGATACAGTTACTTCTATAATCAGAGGCAAGATTGCAGTCAATGATTTTGATGTATTTTTGTCTTACAATATCAAAGATAAACCTCTAATAAATAAAATTGCTAACCTACTGCGACAACGAGGCTTAAATCCTTGGTTAGATAACAAAGAAATTCACGCAAGACAGAGATTTCAAAATTCACTACAAGAAGGTATTAAGCAAGTTAAATCAGCTGCTATATTTCTTAGTATTCATGGTTTGGGAGATTGTCAAAAAGAAGAATTGATATTACTGAATAATCTACAGATTAGAAAAGGTCTGCCTTTAATTCCAGTTTTGTTACCAGGTATCAATCATATTCCACAAGAGCCAATGCTACTTTTTTTAAGGGAGTTTATGTGGGTGCGTTTTTCTCAAAGTATTGATGAGAAGGAACCTTTAGAAAAACTCATAGAAGCTATCATAAGTATTGCGAATCCTCTAATTATCTCCCATCAAAATCAAGATCAGGCTGTCTTATTTGTTCATCAAATAAAAGACGAACAATTAGTTAAAAAAATAGCTGAACAATTAGAAAAAAATCAAATTCAAACATATTTTAATAAAGATATTCTTCAGCCAGGACGGGGATTCAGAGAATTAGCTAATATCTCAGCAGTAGCAATATGTTTTGGTGAAAAAACAGCGAATGCAAAGGAAGAAAAGGAATTTCGATATCTAATCGCTGAGTCACTACGTCAAGGGCGTACAGTTATACCAGTAATTCTATCTAATTTTCAAGAAGGTACAAAGCTACCTAATTCGCTGCAATCGCTAAAATCAGTAGACTTTCGCAATGGTGAATCTGATGCCTTGGATTCATTAATCTGGGCTATTACTGGTGTTCGTCCTAAAAAGTCAAAACTAAATAAATGAATGAATATATTTCTTTTCCTGAACCTGACCAAAATCATACTGTTTTTATTCATTGTCCTCTTGAACCAGGACATCGCGAACATTTGTGTGCATTAACACTAGCAGTAATTGCTAGCGGTCATGGAGTAAAAGGTGATTTTCAACCTCACGATCAATATAATCCTCGTCTTCATGTTCTAGCACAATACATATCTGAATCCAAGTATTCCATACATGACTGTAGTTTTTGTCAGATTACAAATACTAAGGCAAGTCAATATGGTAGATATAATTTACCAATTGAATTAGGAATGGCACTTGCTGA
The DNA here is from genome assembly GCF_056620565.1 of Nostoc sp. LEGE 12454. NCBI lineage: Bacteria > Bacillati > Cyanobacteriota > Cyanophyceae > Nostocales > Nostocaceae > Nostoc > Nostoc sp. LEGE 12454. The sequence continues at coordinate 96,181 of NZ_JBWQXL010000002.1, read as the reverse complement.
AAGACATAGAATACAAAGAATATACAATCGAGATAGTGAAAAATATTTTCATGAAATGTTTGTTTGTATACGGAAAAATCATGCTTATCACAAAATTCTTTCTGGACTTATTAAATTAGATGACATTTCTTTATATGATTCAACAGATGAACTTCTGCGAAAAGCTTTCCAGTGGCTATGTAATAAAGACACTTCTTTAAAGAACAACCTTCGATTTGAACAAGTTCAACAAGTATGGGAAATTTTTAAGGATAAGTATCAAGTAAAATATTGTCAAAATGATGGGCATGGAGTAAATATAGAGGAATTATCCAACGATATTTTAAATATATGCAAAGAAACAGATTGGTGGCAATATCCTGAATGGATGACAAATAAGTATCAATATGATGTATTTTTAGCTCATAATAGTAAAGATAAAGAAGCAGTAGAACAAATTCAAGCAAGAATTGAAAATGATTTTAAATTAAAGGCTTGGATTGATATTAAAGAAATTTCACCCGGCTCTTCTATTACTCAGCAAATTGAATATGCAATAACACGGTGTAAAACAATTGCTATATTTTTCAGTCAGCATGACGTAGGCAATTGGCAATTTGGAGAAATAGCAATAGCAATGGCACGTTGTTTTGAAAAAGAAACTACTGTTATTCCAGTACTGTTACCAAATTTTGGAGATAAGAATCAATTGCCTTTATTCATCCGTATATTTCGTTGGGTAGAGTTTTCCACTGTTGAAGATCCTCTCGCTATTAAAGACTTAATTTGGGGTATTACCGGAAAAAGAAGCTAAACAAGCATTATTTAAATTATTAAAAATAATAACCATTCGTCTCGGCAAATACTAAAAGTCAGGAATATTTTATGATTCCCCGTGTCAGAGCGCCAGAATTACCAACAAATTACTCTTGGCTCAATACCGAGAAACCCTTATTTCTTAAACAACTCAAGGGTAGAGTCGTAATTTTAGACTTTTGGACATACTGCTGCATCAATTGTCTGCATATTCTGCCAAATCTAAAATATTTAGAACAAAAATATAAAGATAGCCTTACTGTTATCGGCGTTCACTCTGCTAAATTCGACAACGAAAAGGAAACAGAAAATATTCGCCAAGCTATCCTGCGCTACGATATTGAACATCCAGTTGTAGTTGACAGGGGCTTTCGGATTTGGGAAGAGTATGCTGTGCGTGCTTGGCCTACATTAATAATTATCGATCCAGAAGGTTACGCAATCGGCCAGATTTCTGGTGAAGGAAACCGTGACACTTTAGATGAGTTGATTCAAAAATTAATTCAGCAACACCAAGAGAAAGGCACAATTAATTTCCAAGAAATCAGCTTGACTTTAGAAAAACAGCGTCAACCATTAATCACACCTTTAGCTTTTCCTGGTAAAGTTTTAGCTACCCAAGCAGGTTTATTTATCGCTGACTCTGGACATCACCGCCTGGTTGTGAGTAGCTTTGATGGAGAAATTCTGCACTTAATTGGTACCGGAAAATCTGGCTTAACTGATGGTGCTTTTAATGAAGCGCAATTTTTTGCACCGCAAGGAATGGCTTATGATGCCGAAAATCAGATTCTTTATGCTGCTGATACAGAAAATCATGCGCTGCGGCGAGTTGATTTAAAGCACCAGGTAGTTGAAACTATTGCGGGGACTGGCGAACAAAGTCGCAATATCCATCCTCATGGCGGTGCTGGTTTAGAAACCGCGCTAAATTCCCTTTGGGATTTAGTGAAAGTGGGAAATACCCTATTTATTGCAATGGCTGGGCCGCATCAAATTTGGCAAATGGATTTAGAAACTGGCATCATCAAAACTTATGCTGGTACTGGTGCAGAAGCGTGTATTGATGGTTCACTTACTGAATCTGCTTTTGCTCAACCTAGTGGTATTACTAATAATGGGCCAGAATTATATATTGCTGACAGTGAAGTTAGTTCAATTCGTGGTGTGGGAATTGTCGAACCGTATCAAGTAAGAACTGTTTGCGGTAGTGGCGGTTTATTTGGGTTTGGCGATGTAGATGGACAAAGTGAAGATGTCCGTTTACAACACTGTTTAGGAGTGGAATACGCGCAGAATTTTTTGTGGGTCGCAGATACTTATAACCATAAAATTAAATTAGTTAGCCCCAGTGGGAATTGTCAAACAGTTTTGGGAGATGGTTCTGCGGGTTTACAAGATGGTCAAGGTAAAAATACTCGTTTTTTTGAACCTTCAGGATTGAGTACTAGAAATTCATATCTATATATTGCTGATACTAATAACCACGCTATCCGCCGCGTAGATTTGGATACTTTTGAGGTGACAACGCTAGAATTTATTGGGTTATGTGCGCCGGATATTTGTATTCCACATAATTTATAAAATGATACTCTCATATATATCTGTATAGCTTTTATAAGGGGTGCATCCGAGTTTTTATTTTTTAATGATGAAATAATTGTCATTGCGTTCGTATAGGTCTCGTAGAGAGGAGGAACGACGTTCGCAATGACATACAAAAAAGTGGGATGCTCCCTTTTATAAGTACCTTTGTATGGTATTTTCAATAATACTCTTTTAGAGTGATAACTTAATATTTTTAATAGCTTTTTATTCAGTATTTTTACTAGAGTTACACTAAAAGTTTTAAATTATAATCTGATGTTGAGGTAAACAAAAAAGCAACTAATACAAATCTTAGTTTACAGTATAGGCATTGATATAGGAATCCAACTTTAATTTTAAAAACATACTAAGATTTAAATGTATGTCCAGCAAGGATTTCTCTGTAAAATTTGTTCAAAAATCAAATATTATTCCTATATGGAAAATAAATTTATTCTTTTAGAGTGTGGAGATGATGTCATTTGTTTTGAGAAAAATACTTTTAAAGTAAGTAAACTGAGAGAGCTAGTTATACGAGAAATTGTAAATAAATGGCGGCGGGAAATTTGCACATATAAAACTAAAATTAATAATGATTCCGTTGATAGTTTATTTGGTAGTATCTCTGCTGGAGACGAGTCCATACCCTTTAGTGAAATTAAACTAAATGCTGTCAAAGATTGTCAGTTTCTTAAAATCGACGGTAAAGGTTGGCAGAAAGGAAAATTAGAAATTCAGATATTTATATATCCTAATAGCCATAAGCCAAATAATGTATGTCTTGAATTTTATCCCGATGAATCTATTAATATAGAATAATAATATTAATACAAATAACATGAACACTATTCTCCACATTACCAAACGCCAGCAATGGGAACAAGCAAAAAATCTCGGTAGATATCGCGCTGATTCTTTAGATAGTGAAGGTTTTATACATTGTTCAAAATCTACGCAAATACTCAAGGTTGCAAAGAGGTTTTTTGATAATCAAAAAGAATTAGTACTACTTTTTATTGATTCTGAAAAAGTCCAAGCTGAAATTCGCTATGAACCTGCTGAAATAGGAGAATTATTTCCTCACATTTATGGTGAGTTAAATATTGATGCTGTGTATCAAGTGATTGACTTTGAAGTAGGGGAAGATGGTTTATTTGAGTTACCGCAAGAAGTTATAGATTTAGAATAACGAACCACTTCTCTGCGAGAGGCTTGTCTGCGACACGCGGCGCGAACGCCAAGAATGCTGAAGAGGAAAGACGAGAAGCCATTTAAAGCATTCCGCGCTTTACTTAAAGAACGGGAATTAATCTAGAGCAATTGTGACCGAATTTAATTTACAAATCCAAGAAAATAGCGATCGCTTTGCCAACGCCAAGGGCGAACGCTTGTCAACTCTACTTGAAGATGCTAAACCTAGCTTGCTTCCCCTTAAGAGTACGATACACTGCGTCAACACCAAAGGCGATCGCCTCGACCGTTACCTTTCCCAAGAATTACCAGACTTATCCCGTTCCCGCATCCAACAGTTAATTGAACAGGGTAATGTCCAACTTAACGACAAAGTTTGTACATCCAAGAAGATCAATGTCAAGCTAGGCGATCGCATCACTCTCGAAATACCAGAAGTTCAACCTTTAGAACTACAAGCCGAAGACATCCCCTTAGATATCCTTTACGAAGACGACCAGTTACTTATTCTCAACAAACCCGCAGGCTTGGTTGTCCATCCTGCGCCCGGTCATCCAAATGGCACTTTAGTAAATGCCTTATTGGCTCACTGCCCCAATTTACCAGGAATTGGCGGAGTTCAACGTCCAGGAATTGTCCATCGATTGGATAAGGATACTACGGGTGCGATCGCGATCGCTAAAACAGATATTGCCCATCATCATCTACAAGCACAACTGAAAGCAAAAACTGCACGACGAGAATACTTGGGCATAGTTTACGGTGCGCCAAAAACGGAAAGTGGCACTATCGACTTGCCTATTGGTCGCCATCCCCAAGACCGCAAAAAAATGGCTGTTATGCCTGTCGAACAAGGCGGACGAGTCGCCGTTACTCACTGGAAAGTATTAGAACGTCTTGGTAACTTCACCTTAATTCACTTTCAATTAGAAACTGGACGCACCCATCAAATTCGTGTCCACAGCAGCAAAATTGGTCATCCGATTGTCGGCGACCCAGTTTATAGTTCTGGCCATTCAGTGGGAGTAAATTTACCTGGTCAAGCATTACACGCTTGGCGACTCAAATTGCAGCATCCCCTATCTGAGGAGTTGATTGAGGTGACAGCTACTCCTCCCGCTCACTTTATAAAACTTTTGGAGATGCTAAAAAGACGAACTACACTTTAAGCTCATCCACGCTTGAATCTAACCCCGTTTTAAATACATCAAGCATTGATAAAAAACCATTAACAACTAGCGTGCATTAGACATGGGATAGAGTCTGTTTCACTTAGTTATATCTAAATAAAACTCCTACATAACCCAAGACTTATGCACGCTATAAAACCATCAAATGGATGTACTAGCCAGCCACCGACCAAAAATCGTTATTTAATTCCTGCCAGTTGCCGATAAGGTACAGACTTTTCGATATCGATGTTGTATGGCGAGATCCGTTGTGGAGCATTGCCAGTTGCATTGATATTTTGTGCCATACCCAAGAATAGAGATGGATCTCCAGCCTTTGCTTTTTGCTCTTGTGGAAGGAATCTGCGTACTTCGACCTGCCAAATGATTTGGGGGAAACCCAATTTGGCACGGTGATAATCTTCGTATCGCGGAGATTTGATGTTGAATGGCAACTCACCCTGAGATTGAGATGGGAGTATCCGACGGCGCTGATAAGGCACTGTGGAGTATCCAAAATTGCTCAGGTACTCTTCAGTGTTGAGCACTTCATCAATAAACCCTACAATACCCTTGGTAGCGACTACAATTGACCAGGCGATTTTTTCCCGCTCGTTGTATGGATCGCGTCCTAGAACCCGCTGAATTACTTGCTCAACAAAGCGATAATTATTGTTGAGGTCGTAGAAGCTTTTCTTAAAGGTATTGGAAAGCACCAATCCACGAATAAAGTCCCGTACTGTAATTTGTCCATTACGGAGTTGAGACTCTAAATATGTTTCGCGATCGGCAGCAAAGGCATAGAAGAAAATTTGACGATATGCTGCTTCGATCAGATCGCCTAAATCTGATGGAGACAGGATATTGTCTGTAGTAAAAATCCTGGGCTGTTCATCACCCGGTACTTCATATCCAGCTACACGCTGGTTTTGACTTGAAGGTTCATATTCTAACAGAGGAAGTGGCACTCTAAAGCCTCCATGTTCTTAATTAAAGTTAACAACTTTTAATCACATATTAAGGGAGCAATTGTATCAGAATTTCAGATTCTGATAAAATTTCACGAAACTTAACTAAGGGGATTTTAAGTATTCGTAGGATAAATGATTAGGCTGTTGGATTCAACCCATAGCTAATCAATAAACAGGGAGTTGATCTTGCCAGCTTAATAACTACGTAAATGACTAAAAATTTTATTCACATATTTTAGATTAGGAGATTCAGTTTCACCTTTTTGAACTGAAGCAATAATTTTTAACATTTAGCAAAAGAAATTAATTGGGCATTGGGCATAAGAGGCAGAGAGGAAAATTTACTGCAACTTTCTCTGCTCCCCTGCTCCTCTGCTCCTCTGCTCCTCTGCTCCCCTGCTCCCCTGCTCCCCTGCCTCCCTCGGCGACTCAGCGACCTATCCAAAACTCCAGGGGATCTATGGTTGATTTACAGTAAGGCCAGCTACGCAAAGTTACTTCCATTCCTGCCTCCCAGTAGGGTGGTTCCAATCCCAGCCCTAAGCATAGATGAGATAGGATGGTAGCAAACTGCTCATTGTGACCAAACTCTCCTAGATGGGCATGGGCGTATTCATGGACAACTACACCAAACCAGTCTTTAGGTGCAACTCGACCAACATCTACCAGAATAGTGATTGGGTTTGTGAGAATGTTGCACAGCCCATCTATGCCAAAAGATTGAGCTATGGGGACTGCAAAAATTTGGATATGGCGACGCTCTTGGGGATGAAAACACTGATGACAAACTTCTAAATAGGTGTTGATCTGAGCGTTCACAGCGTTAATATTCTCACCGATCCAAGTGCAAATGGGAATGCGATCGCGCAGGTTATCAAACACATCCACCATACCCGGTTCTAGGGCAAGTCCCTGTACCAGACGCAGATAATCTTGCCCACGAGTAAAAGCATCGCTCTGCTTGAGAATCATTCACCAGCCCAAAACTGAATAAAACTGTCTTTTTTCTAAAATATCCGCTCCTTGTCTTTGTGTTACTTCTTCTGAGCTAGAAGCCTCAACAGAAGTTTCAATGCGGCTTTCGCTACAAAACGATGCGGTGCTAAAGCCGCCAAACCTTTTAACTGTACTGGTTCTTAGTCGCATATTTGGGCTGGCGAACCAGAATCGCTCAATGGAACTCATTGTTTCATATTCGGTTGTCAACACTAGTCCATCTTCATCATCCATGTGAAAAAGACCAACTACAGGCACTATTTCGGCATAACCTCTTTCGCGGAGTAATTTGCCTTGCCTTGGGTTATCGCCATCAGGCACGATCGCAAATATGGTTTTCCCCTGATGATTCTCCTCATCCTCTCGATCCCAAGCCATTGTCCCTAGCCAACGCACACGCGAGCCACCGACTGAAAGGCTGGGGTCAATCTCATGATAGCGGCACAATTCAATGATTTCGGGATGATCGGCATCGAGAGTTTCTACCTGTATATCCGATTCTCCTATCTCTGAGCGCTTGAACGCCAGATGATGAGTTGCACGTTGCGATCGCCACTTACCAGCACTTAGCTGAAAAAATTCCATTGCGTCTATCAATCTTCTGACTCCTACTTATTACTCCTGCGGATGATGTTTTACGAGTTCTTTCTTTTTAGAGTAGTTGGTATATAAACATTCTAAACATTACAGCGATTAGTGGTCAGGTTCAATAAATACCCTAGAAAGGGAGAGATAGACATGTTGTCATCTAATTGTAAATTTTTATGAGCACAGTTTTATATGGCTTGACAATGTAGACATTTTAATATCCGAATGCTACACTAGTAAAAAGCGATCGTCTTCCACTAACAACAAATACCTTTCGATTCAGTCAATCACAGGAGTGAATGATGGACTTTCCAGTCGAATTAACTTTAGAACAACAGTTTCGCTTACAAAATTTGAAAGACCAGGTAAAAAATTTGAGTCAACAAGAGGCTCAAGAATTTTTACTAGAAGTTTTACGGCAGATGATGGTGAAAGATAATTTGGTCAAACATCTCCTAAAACAAGCTTGATCGACTAAAAAACAAAATTTTTTCCTTAAGACTTACGCAATGGGAGGTTCCATCAAAATGCGTAAGTCTTAATTTTTTTTGCTCAATTTCGGCTAAATCTTGATTTTTTGATCGGGAAAGCCAAATATAGGTAAATATTACAGATTATTACTTTGTCTCTCATAGTAAAGACTAGGGTACTATCGATCCCCTATGTTTTTGTTTGGCTACTCGCAGTTAATCTGATCGAGAACACGCCAAAAATAATATCCGCCATTTGTGAATATTAAGGAGAACTCATGGTTCTTGATGCTTTTTCCAGAGCTGTAATTGCGGCTGATGCCAAAACCGCTCCTATCGGTGGTGCTGACTTGGCAGCCCTGAAGTCTTTCATCGCTGAAGGCAACAAGCGCCTTGATGCAGTGAATGCGATCGCCAGCAACGCTAGCTGTGCGGTTTCTGATGCCATTGCTGGGATTGCTTGTGAAAACTCAGGTTTGATTCAATCTGGTGGTAACTTGTATCCTACTCGTCGGATGGCTGCTTGCTTGCGTGATGCTGAAATCGTTCTGCGTTATGTAACTTATGCGTTATTAGCTGGTGATTCTTCCGTATTAGACGATCGTGCTTTGAACGGTTTGAAAGAAACCTACACAGCTTTGGGCGTACCCACTGGCTCTTCTGTACGGGCTTTCCAAATCCTGAAGGCTATCAGTGTCGCTCACATCACCAATACCAACACTGAAGCTAACGCTGGTAAAAAATTCCGCAAACAAGAAGTTGTTCAAGGCGACTGCTCTGCTCTAGCTGCTGAAGCTGCTAGTTACTTCGATCGCGTTATTTCTGCTTTGAGCTAATCGCTCATGGCTAAAGGCTATTAGCCAAGCAAACTGAAATTAAAACTCGATCAAATCAAATCTGGAGTATAAAAAGCAATGAAATCAGTTATCACTACAGTTATTGGATCTGCTGATGCAGCAGGTCGTTTTCCAACCACCTCCGATCTAGAATCAGTTCAAGGTAGCATTCAGCGTGCTACAGCCCGTCTAGAAGCTGCTGAAAAGCTAGCTTCTGGTATCGATGCCGTAGCTAAGGAAGCTTATGATGCTGCCTTCAAGAAATATCCTTACTTGAGCCAAGAAGGTGAAGCTGGCGACACTCAAGTTAAAAAAGACAAGTGCTTGCGCGACATCAAGCACTACTTACGCTTGATCAACTACAGCTTGGTTGTGGGCGGTACTGGCCCTCTCGATGAGTGGGGTATTGCAGGTGCTCGCGAAGTTTATCGCTCTTTGAATCTGCCCACCGCTCCTTACGTTACCGCGATGACTTATACTCGCGATCGCGCTTGCGCTCCTCGCGACTTCTCTCCTCAAGCGTTGGTTGAGTTCCGCAATCTCCTCGACTACGTAATCAACTCCCTTTCATAGTCATCAGGATTGACTAGACGTAGACGAGCGATCGTCATACTCTAAAACTTAGGGACTCTCAGTCTGTTGCTTTGCCTGTATCAGGTTGGGTGATTGACCAAGAGTCCCTCTGTTGTTAATAATTCGTAATGACGCTCCTACGTCGCTAACGCTGCGCTAACGTAATTCGTAATTCGTAATTATTGAACTTGGGGGATTTAAACAGGGAAATTTTCTTTTATGACAATAGATTCTCTATTTGCACAGTTAAAACACCCCAATCCCAATTTGCGGGAACGAGCCATGTGGGAACTGGCTAATGTCCATGATGAAAATACCATTCCTCGGCTGATGGGTATTTTAGATGAAGAAGATGTCACTTATCGTCGAGCTGCGGTAAAAGCACTGGGTGCTATTGGGACAGATGCTGTTCCGCTACTGGTAGAGTCATTAGTAAATAGTGATAATGCAACCATTCGGGGTAGTTGTGCTAAAGCTCTAGCACAGGTTGCTGCTAATCATCCTGACGTTCCCTTCCCGAATGAGGGTTTACAGGGATTGCAAACAGCGCTCAATGACCCAAATCCCGTTGTTTATATTGCATCAGTAATGGCACTGGGTGAGATTGGATCTCCTGCCTTTGAGATTTTGGCTGAAGCTTTGAAAACAATAGATAATGTGGCGGTAGCTGTGGCGATCGTCAATGCACTCGGTTCGATGGGCGATATCCGCGGGGTGGAAGTGCTGACGGCATTGACAAATGATGAATCTGTCGATCCATATATTCGAGAGTCAGCGGTAAGCGCTTTGCCCCGATTAGATCAAGTGATTAAATATAACCGATAGTAGCGATCGCTCTTACAACTACTTTTATCAATCTCAATAGGGCAGATACATTAGATGAACAGACTGGGTTTCACCTTGAAGTACTCTCCAAGTGCTTTAGCTTGTGCCTTACTAATCGACCGCTTACCGTTCACAACCTCAGATATCACGCCGCTCGACCCGATGATGCCCACCAAGTCCGCTTGACGGGTGCAACTGACTTCCATAATGTGTTGGAGAATTTCATGCGGTGCAGATTCATCCATTGGATAGTTCTGTGCCTCATACGCTTCAACCAGGGTTACTATCAACTTATGCAGAGCTTGCTCTTCTGGAGTCCGGTTTTTGCAAAATGTTAGGCGCTCTGCTATTGCTAGGGCGCGATCGTACTCTTCTTCCGTCTCAATCACCTTGGGAGCGACTTCAGCTAGTAAATTACTATAAGCAGTTTGGTCAAAAGTAAGGGTCATTTTTCCATTTACCTTTGTTATATTCGGCATGAGTTAGAAAGTATTTGTAATAAACCGTTTGGTTTTCGTAGTCAATACCAACAATCAGACGATATTCATTCCCTTTGATGTTAAAGACAGTAAAATTTCCAACCGCTTCAGCATCCCGATAAATCTGACGAACGTCCTCCAAATTCTGCCATTCCACTTTGTTGACGGTTGCGTACCAGTTGTCAACTTGCTTTTTAACATCAGGGTACTGGGCAGCATCAATGCGGAGGTTACGAATCGCAATCAGATGCATTTGTCTCTACGTTGTTTGTCTATATTCATCAATCAACGAAAAACTAATTCCTGCTTAAATACTCTCAAAAAGAGAGGATAATGTCAAGTTGGAAATTTCATCGCCTTACTCCCAAGTTTCTTCCTCTAACTGCCTCTCAATTTGAGAAATCGCCAACTTAATCACTGCTTGAACCCCCGCTTCTTTTTCCTCAGTTAATGCAGCTTGCAGGGGTTCTAAAGCAGCACCGTCGCCAATCTTCATCAATGCCAGAGCCGCTGCTTTTCGGGTTTCCCAATCGGGATGATGTAGTAATTCAACAAGGCTAGGAATTGCCGAACGATAGGTCAGGCTACCCAAAGCTGCTGCGGCTTCACACCTGACAATTTCAGATGGGTCGTTGAGGGCATTAATTAAAATATTAAATGCTCCATCTTGAGTGCCTTCTTGAGCAATTTTAGCGATCGCACCCACTACCGCAGCCCGAACTTCAGCCGAGTCGGAGTTAATCTCTCGATATAAATGCTCTTTCGCCTCTGCCCCAATAAATCCTAACGCCCATACAGCATGACCTTTGGCACTTTCTGGATACTCGGTTGACGCTAAGATTTTCAGCAATGCTGGTACAGCTGCCTCACCTATTTTGGCAAGCCCCCCCACCGACGAGGTTTTGACCACCATATCCTCATCATTTAAGAGGGCATTGACCAAAGTCGGAACTGCGATCGGGTCAGCGATTAGTGTCAAGGTTTTAGCACTGGCTCTCCGCACAACTGGGTTGGGATGATTTGCCACAGCTTCCATCAATAAAGGGGTCGCTGGTTTGCCGATTTTGCCCAAAGCCTCTGCAAAACTCAACCTAACCATGCCTCGTGAGTCTCCCATACTCTCAACCATCCGCTTTAGTAGCTCTTGGTCATCCGAGTTGAAGGTGTTTAAGCTTAATTGCTCACTCACCGCTTTAAATAAAGCGTCAGTTTCTGCATGGGACAGATTTAACGAATCTGCCCCGGATTGAGTTTCGGAGTTGAGCATATAATCTCTAGCTAAATTATCAAGATAAATGACTAGTTGCTGCCACTCAGGGCAGCCTGTTGATTGCGGAGTTCTTGGAGGGCAGAATCAATCTTGGCAAGCTCAGGCTCTAGTTTTGCCATAACGCTTACTCTCATCAACTTAGCCCGTTTTGCCGTTTCCGTAGTTTCTTGAACTAGACGTTCCCGATATTGCTCAAGTTCTGCAATCACTTCTGCTACATCTTGAGCAGTGACGTTATCGGTTGTTGTGAGTTCTGAGGTTTCATCCATAAGTTTTGTTTCCTAAATATGTGTTTATATGAATGATGTGCGATCGGTGCTCCAAAAAATGTTTGTATTTGGTTACTCGCTAAAGAGCAACATTTAGCTATTACATAAAACTGAACAATTAGCAAGAGGCAACTGAACTAATAGCTGATAAATGCACATATTATGATCTTCTCAGATCGCGTTACCACTGGTAAAGCTTTTTGATGTAAATCTTCAAAAGTTTAACCCAACTACATTTCTGATAAGTCTTTTAAGCTTTCTTAGATTGCAAGTGTGTAGGCGTAGCATAGTTTAGCAGTTTGCAAAAACTACTTAAGATGTTTGCTCCAGTGGTAAAACGCCTCCCCACAAGTATAAGCAGTTGCTATCTTAAACATTCAGGAAAAAGATCGTGGAAACGACAAGAAACAACCCACTAGATATACGCCATATTAGCCCTAACGTAAGAGAGCTAATTAAGCAATACGCTGCTGTAAATCACTGTACGCAGGCGGAAATGCTAGAGCGTATTGTTTTAGAATGGAACACCCAACAAAGTGACAGCGAACGACCATCAGGAGATGAGGATGAATAGCTCTTTTTGTATAGTTTTTTGAGGGCGATGATGCGGTTTTTTGGTTTGTTTGGCTCTACCTCGGCCAAACGTTGTTATTTTGTACTCGCCTCGTCTGGGCTTCATCTTCCCAGTCCTTAATCACTAGTAGCCAGTCCCTAGTACGATAGTAAAAGTGACTTCAAAGCAATTATCCAAGAGCCATTTTATAGATCAATGGATAAACGTTTTTTTAAAATGTTTGGGCTAACAGAAGAAGAAGCGATCGCAATTATTGATACCCCATTAGAACAACTCGAAGACGCTTCTGATAAGTATATTGCTGTTTCCCATTTAATTAACTTCCCGACTGAGCAATCGATTGCGGCTTTGGTGCGGGCGATTGAAACTAGTAACCCTGATGAGTTAGACCACCGCATTGTCCGACGCAAAGCTGTGGAAAGTCTGGGGCGATTGCAGGCACAATCAGCTTTACCTGTAATTCGGCAATGTCTTAAAGATGATGATATTTATACTGTTGAAAATACCGTGTGGACGATCGGAGAAATCGGGACTAAAGATCCAGAAATTCTCGAAGAGGTGGCGCAACTCCTTGATAAACCAGGCCAAATTTATCGAGTCATTATCCACACTCTAGCTAACGCTGATTACCGTCCGTCTCTTGAACGTATTCGGAAATTTACCCAAGTTGAGGATGAACCTACTCGTAGTGCGGCGCTCGCTACAGTTTGTCGATTCACGGGTGACTACTCCCAAATTACTGAGGTAATGGCACTACTGCAAAGTTCCAGCGTCAATGCACGACGCGGTTGCATTCAAGATTTGATTGATTCCCGCTACTACAAAGCCATCCCAGAAATCGCCCGTTGTCCTGTATCTTTGGTGTTCCGGTTACGAGCATTGCGGATGCTTTTGGATGCAGGGGTTCCCAATGGTGAAATTACCTTTACAGAAATTCAACCTTACTTAGAGCAAGTACTCTACGATCGTCCCAACGACCTCGATCTAGTACATGAGTATGATGCTACCCCTGTTCTAGATTTTGTGATTAACGAACTCTACGAAACCGATTTTGGACGTTGCTATTTAGCAACAAAAACCTTACTAGATATCTATCCACAGGAAGCACCCCAAGCACTTGAAGTAACTTATGGCGACAAAGCATATAACGACTATGGCGCTCATTATCATGTGATGAAACTTTTCGGCTGGCTAAAATATGCTCCCGCCTACGATTTATTAATAGAAAACCTGCACAACCGCGAACCCCAGTTTCAAAAATCTCGTGCTGCGTGTGCGATCGCTCTTGGTGAATTGGGCGATTCACGAGCGATTCCTGAACTCAAAATTTGCCTGAATACACCGATTTGGGATTTGAAATACGCTTGTTTATTAGCAATAGACTGCTTAGGAGACTCGTCTGGTCGAGAAATTTGTGCTGGCGATCGTGATTGGTTAATTAGGGCGAAAGCAACAAGTACTTAATAGTTAGAAGTTAGAATTCAGGAGTTATATTAAGCCTAGATATCCGTTAGTTCCCGGATAACACGGCAGGGGTTGCCGGCAGCTAACACCCCGGCGGGAATATCGTGAATGACTACGCTGCCCGCGCCGATGACGCACCCCGAACCGATTGTCACGCCCGGACAAATGACAGCCGCGCCGCCAACCCACACGTCAGAGCCGATCTCGACCGACTTGCCGAACTCCTGCTGGCGGCGCAACTTTGCGTTAAGCGGATGGGTGGCAGTATAGATCTGCACCCCTGGACCGAACAATGTGTAATCTCCGATTTTCACCTGGCAGACATCGAGCACGAGGCAGTTGAAGTTGAAGAAGCACTTCTTCCCGATCAGTATGTTGAACCCGTAGTCGCAGAAGAATGGCGACTGTATCCATACGTCCTCGCCTCCTGCGCCCAATAGTTCTTGGAGGATGCGCTGACGCTCCTGCTGTTGGGAAAAGCGCATGGCATTGAGGTCTTGACACAAGTCCCGCGCCCGGTCGCGAGCGCGGACTAGTTCGGGGTCAAGCTTGTTATACAGCTCTCCCGCCAACATCTTCTCGCGTTCACTAAGCACAATAACGCCTCTTTACAGCAGATTGCAGGTTCATGAAGTAAAATACTAAATCGGATTTCAATTTCAGTAGACCGAAAAGTTTTGCGTTAGCGGAGCTCGCGTTCGCGTAGCGTCTCGCAATAAAGGTATCGCCCGAATCCATAACTAGCAACTTGAGTCATTCAAAGTTAGGAGTAGAAACGCACATCTGTACGCCTCTACTGGCTGTTTAGGACTTGCTATTGGTGACTGCTTCGTTTAAAACTAACTTTGGTTCTGGTGTCTCCTCTTCTTCTGGCAAACCGAAAATTGACCTGTACAACTTCACGTACTCTTTAGCAGATTGATACCAACTAAAATCTTCACTCATACCCCGTTTTTGTAGTTCTTGCCATTGCGGTTTGAAACGGAAGCCTTCCCAAGCTCTGATCATACAAGTGAAAAGGTCTAGCGGTTCATAGCGATCGAAGCAATAACCAGTACCGGCAGCATTTTCAGGATCGTGATGGGTTACGGTGTCCACTAATCCACCTGTGCGGCGGACAATGGGTACAGAACCGTAGCGCAAAGCCATCATTTGGCTAATACCGCATGGTTCAAAACGGCTGGGCATCAAAAAGGCATCAGTACCAGCGTAGATCCGGCGAGACAAGGCATCGTTATACAGTAAGTAAGTTGCCATGCGTCCGGGGAAACGGGATGCTAATTGCCACATCTGAGTTTCATAGTAGCGATCGCCTGTCCCCAACAGCACAAACTGGGCATCTGTATAAGATAGGAAGCGATCGAGGATTTGCAATATCAAATCAATCCCTTTTTGTTCCACTAATCGGGTAACAATCCCAATAAAAAAGGCTTTGGAATTAACTTCTAATCCTAATTCTTGTTGCAAAGCAATTTTATTAGCTTTGCGTTTTTCTAAAGTATCAGCAGTAAAGGTTTGCTCAATATATTTGTCATTTTCTGGGTTATATACCTCAGTATCAATACCGTTGATAATCCCAGATAATTTACCGCTAATAAAGGACAGCAAACCTTCTAATGTTTCACCGTAAGTAGCTGTCTTGATTTGCTCGGCGTATGTAGGCGAAACTGTATTTACCTTATTGGCAAATTGTACTGCCGCCGCCATGACGTTGTGTCCTTGCATATACCAAGGACACCAAGTAATTTTCTCTAAATACCAACGCCACGGCCCTTGATAAGCCAGGTTATGGATGGTAAACACTGTGGTGATATCAGGATCTTGGTGCATCCATACGGGAATCATTCCTGTATGCCAATCGTGACAATGGATAACATCTGGTTTCCAGTAATTCCAAGCAAACTCGGCTGCACCATTAGCAAACAATGTGAACCGCCAATCTTCATCATCTCCAGAATAAATGCGGCGCGGCATGAAGGACGGATGTCCAAATAAATACAAGGGAACATCAGTACCAGGCAGAACACTTTCGTATACTGCAAAGTGCTGGAACATGGCATCTCCCCACCAGATCGGTTCTTGGGGAATTTCCATTTTGTCTGGCAGGAAGCCGTAGTAAGGCAAGAATATCCGCACATCATGCCCCATTTCTCTCAGGACTTTGGGTAATGCCCCGACAACATCACCCATTCCTCCTACTTTCGCAACTGGTGCTGCCTCTGCTGCAACAAATAGAATCCGCATGGTAATTTTTGTTTCCCTGAGTCTATATTGTCAAATTAACTTTCTGAAATTCCGCTCAACGCGAATTGTCGCGTCTGGCACATATTTAGTGCAACGGCGATCAATTCTTATCTAATCACATTGGCTTGCCCAATTGCTTAGGAACCGCGCTGAATCACCGCAAAAATTTCTGATAAAATTTCTTGCGCTCCCTGTTGCCGCAATAGTTCTGCTAGTTCTGTGCCTAGTGCTTCGGCGTTGTTGGCAAGTCCGGTGACGGTATCTTTGACGAACTTTTGACCATCTACACTGGCGACAATCCCGGTTAAAGTTAAATTTTCACCAGATATTTCTGTATTTACACCGATAGGTACTTGACATCCACCCTCTAGAGAACGGAGAAAAGATCGTTCAGCGAGACAGCGATCGCGTGTTTCGGTATGTTCAATTGCTTTGAGTAAAGATAACACTTCACTATCATCAGCACGACATTCTATCCCTAAAGCACCTTGTCCAACGGCGTGGAGGGAGATTTCTTTGGGTAAGATTTGATGAACGCGATCGCCCATTCCCAATCTCTCTAATCCTGCTGCTGCCAAAATCAAAGCATCGTATTCGCCTGCATCCAGTTTTGCTAACCGTGTAATCAAGTTTCCCCGCACATCCTTAAAGGTAAAGTGAGGAAAATGATGGCGCAACTGTGCTAAACGTCTCAGAGAAGATGTACCAATTACCGCACCTTCTGGCAACGTATCGATTTGTTTATCTTTGTGCTTTTCATGCACCACTAATGCATCTGCTGGGTTTTCTCGCTCAGTAATTGCTGCTAACGTCAACCCTTCTGGTAAGTGAGTCGGCAGATCCTTAAGAGAATGAACTGCAAAGTCAATCTCTTGATCGATCATTCCGAGTTCAAGTTCTTTAGTAAAAAGTCCTTTATCGCCAATCTTAGCTAATGCTACATCCAAGATTTTATCGCCTTGGGTAGACATGGTGTGGACTTCAAAAGTGATATCAGGAAAGGATTTCTGGAGCTGCTCTTGTACCCAGTAGGTCTGAACCAGAGCAAGTTGGCTTTTGCGCGAACCAATCCGAATAGTGCGTGGGGGACTAGAAACAACTGAAGTCATAAAACAATATATCAAAGGAGGCGATAAATTCACTCTCATCTAGACTACCGTAGTCAGGGACTCATGCGAATTTTGGGTTTTGGATTTTGGATTTTGGATTACAATTCTTTACCAAAAGCTTGTTTGTGAAATCTCAAATAATACTAAGAAAGGTGGATTTAATAGAGTGCAAAACTTTGAATCTCGTAGGATACGTTAGATACGTAACGTACCACTCCTAACTAACAGTATTTTATAATACTGCCAACCTACACTATGCTACTTAGTAAAATTAGGGGTGTAGGGGAAAGAAAAGTTCATGCCCGGAGTGAGTTTAAAGCCCATGAAAAGAAAAAGATGTATTAAAAGACACGTAGTGTCCAGTGGGGTGTGGGGTAAGAAAAAAGCAAGAAAACTAGACTGCTTGAGTGCGAATATTAAGGAAACTCCAAAAAATAAATTATCCAATTTCACTTCTATCAAAACGCTCAAACTGCAACAGACGCGTAGGTTAAGAAGCTATATTGCGATCGCTTGCATTCAATCGCCATAATAAGAAGAAAGTTGGGAACATTTGTTTATTGCACTAAAATATGTCTGCTTAAATAGCCCATCACCTTGCGGGCATTGAGGTTGGTAGCACTAGCGATCGCTCTTTTTTACCAGCTAATTAAGGGCGATCGCTATCAGCATATAAAGAAAGTACCAATAGTCTTATGGTATACTTTTGCAAAGGTAATAATTATTATTTTTAATTCTTCGTTCTGGTGTTAGAGCAACTTGGGCAATGTTATTGTTATTACTCTGTTTAGTACCCCAACGGCGACGTTCTTAATACAGATCGACATTACCCAAAAGATTATTGACAAAAAGCAGATTATATAATCGCGCTCAAACTTATAACTCATAATGTATTTTCCCGGTAAAAGTAAAAAGAAATTTCAAACCGGAGTTAAATGGTTAGTTTGGTCTGCAATTCTAACTTTGGTAGGTATTGGTGGTTGGTTTATGTATATCAAAAGTTTCAATAAATCAACTCAAGCCGTAGTAGTACCTACGATAAGCGTAGACTCTGATGACGTAAAAATTACAATTAATGAGAGTGGCATCTTAGAATTGGGAAATCAAAAAGCCCTGAAGTCTCCTGGAGAAGTGACGATAGAAAGGGTGTTAATCAAACTGGGCGATCGTGTTAAGTCTGGTCAGCAATTAGTGATTTTTCGCAACCCAGAAGGACAAAAAAATCTTACTGATTCTGATTTAAGAATTCGCAAACAGGAACTCATCGTGGTACGCAGTCGGGAGAAAGTTGTGGAAGCGCAGAACAAGCTTGCCACAGAGCAAAAGGATCTGCAAGAGCCTGTAACACAAAAACAGCTAGAAATCCAAGAACAGGAGCTAAACTTAACACGTAGCCGCGATCAACTTGTTGATGCAAAAGAAAAACAAGTTGCGGCGATCAAGGAACTTCAGGATGTGGAAGTTTTGGCAGCAAAAGGCTTTATTTCGAGCAATGAACTCGAACAGCAACAAGAAAAAGTCCGTGAAACAAAATCTACTGTCAAACAGGCTGAATTAACAATCACTAGCGAAACGCTTAAACTCCAGCGTCTAAATTTGGAGTTGAAGCACCAAACAGAAGAGCAACAGAAGGTTGTGGATGCACACTCACAGTTGCGAGAAACTCTCTCAACACTTAATACTGAAAGTGAGGAACTCCGACGCCTACAAATAGAGAGACAAAATCTTCAGAAGGAACTACAAAAAAACATACTCACCGCACCCTTCGCTGGTAAAGTCCTTGATTTAAAAATTCAGGATGGGGACGGTGTAAAATCTGGTGATACGTTACTTACCTTAGGCGATCCGACGCAAGAAATTGTGAAACTAGAGCTAGTGACTCTAGATGCTGCCAAAGTCAAAATCAACCAACCAGTGCAGATCAAAGTTCTTGGTCCCAATGCTCAGGAATTTAGCGGACGAGTCACCAGCTTGTATCCCCAGGCGATTGGTTCTGGGGGCAGCGGATTAAGTTTTGGTTTATCAGGTTCAGCTAAAGTCCCCGCCACTATCAAGTTAGACAAACCTAGTGGTACTTTAATCCCTGGTAGCCAAGTCAGTGTTGAAATTATCGTACAGCAACGGCAGAAGGTAGTAGCTGTAAACATAGAAGCAATTCAACGCTCCGAACCAGAGCCTTTTGTCTGGGTACAGGACAACCAAGGCTTGGTTCAAAAGCGGAAAGTCACCCTTGGACTAGAAGGACCAACCAAGGTAGAAATAAAATCCGGCTTAAAACTAGGTGAAAAAATCATTCTTCCCCCACCTGAAATTGAACTTCAACCAGGAATGCCAGTTACAAAAATCCCATGAGTCCCCAATCACGGGGGCTTAGAGGTTTCCTGTGAGGTTGGAAAAAAAAGATGGCTTGAGATCGGGATCTCCCCCTCTTTTTATCTCATCTCCCCATCTCCCCATTCTGCTTATGAGCCTTTCTCCCCTAGACCTGATCAGACTCACCAGTAACTCACTACGTAGTAATCTACTGCGTTCTTTCCTTACCACCCTCGGCGTATTCATGGGTGTGGCGGCGGTGAATGCAACGCTACAAGTGGGTAGCATAAGTCGGGCGATGATTGCCAAGCAGTTGTCAGAAACAGAAGCGCCTCAAATCCTTGTTATTGTGCTGGGAGAACAAATCAGGGGGCCAAACTTAGAAGACATGGAATTCTTGCGCCAACGACTTAAAGGTTTGCAAGGAGTTAGTGCTTCTAGTTATGTGCCTTCTCAACAAGTTTCATTTTACGGTCGACAAGCCCAGCCTAATATACAGGCTGTTACCAAAGATTATTTGTTGACTTCAGGCCGAAAACTCAAAACAGGTCGCGCCTTTTCAACTGCTGATTTTGCCAACTACCGCTCCGTAGCGGTGATTGATGAATTTTTATCACAGCAACTTTTTCAAGGTCAAAATCCTATAGGTAAACTGATTTTTACTACAGCAAGACCCTGTTTGGTTGTGGGAGTCATGGAGAGCAAATCACAGATGAGTGGCGAGAAACCTACAGGTGCTTTACTGATGCCTATATCAACTTACAGCGCTATGACGGGCAAGCAAACTATTAACTCAATCTCAATACGTCCGCGAAACCTCGAAGACATGAAAAACATCAAAGAGCAGGCAGAAAAAATATTAAAGCAACGCTTTCCAGGTGGAGAAGTCTACGCTACAAGCAATGTGGAGGCAATCTTTAAGCAAAAAGAAACTTTAGATTTGGCAACGCAGGCACTAACTGTTGTGGGGGTAATCGCACTACTAATTGGCGGTGTGGGTATTGCCAATATTACCATAGCCGCCATCATTGAGCGGACTTCAGAAATTGGTTTAAGACGAGCGCTCGGTGCAACTAAAACTAACATTTTGTCGCAATTTATTTTGGAAGCAGCAATTTTAAGCCTGGTGGGGGGAATCGCCGCTATCATCACAGTATATAGTTTGACATTGATGGTTGTTAATGCGTTTGAGTTGCCTTACCAATTTGAGAGCGAAACCGCTGCATTATCATTGGGTGCAGCTTTAGTAGTAGGCGTAGGTGCTTGTTTTCTTCCCGCTTTACGCGCTAGTCAACTCGATCCAGTTAAAGCATTACGTGAGGCGTAAAAAATGAGCAAAAAGACAAGAAAAGCAATTCACAATTAGTAATTAGCAATCCGAAATGGTATTAATATGCATCGGCATTCTCAAGAAAATTCCAAATCCTCAAACCGTTGGTCTTTTATTTATATTTTGTTTTGCAGTCTTAATTGGGTAGGTATTCTTGCTACAACTTTAGGCATTGCAGTAGTGTTTATTCCTGCTGTTCGGACACAATTAATTATCAAATCTAACCAAATTGAAACAAAAAAAAATCAAATTCAACTTCAGCAGCAATTAATAGTGCCGCCTATTATTGAAAAAAATAATATTAGCCAAATTCAGCAACCTAAAACCTCTGAAATAAAGGCCATCCCCTTTGCTGAAAAAGTTATACCATTTAATCAAATATTTGCCCTTGCTGATTCCTCGAACAACCAAAGAGAGCTATCCAAAATACCTCCAGCAAAAACGTCTTTACTACCACTTACCAATTCCCAACCTCTGATTTTGAATCCCCACAGCCAACCACAAGTAACGCCAGCTTTTTCAGAACCAGTTTCACTATTAGCTCAGAAGAATTCTTTCAAGCTAGCTCAACAGCGGTCAGCACCCCAAAATCAAATAGAAAATCAAATAATTAATGAAACTAATCCTCAATCAAATTTACCTATTAATCAACCACCAAATCTACAAGAAATTAAACTGAAACTTGCAGATGTAGTTGTCCTGGTTTTAGCAAATAACAGAACAATTAAAAATGCCTATCTCGATAGAATTATTCAAAGAAAAGACTTGGAGGTTGCAGAAAATAAATTTGCACCTAACTTCACACCAAGTTTGTCATTTACAGTGGATGAACTTGGTAATAATGGAATCACATCAGGTAATCCGGGAGTCGATCTAGATACACAAATTTCTGTAAAAATTCCCACAGGTGGAGAGGTTAGTTTTGGATGGACAAACAATAATCAATTTTCAAATTTTAATGAGAATAACTTACTACAGAGTTTAAATCTAGGTTTTAGCCAACCTTTATTAAGGGGAGCCGGGACTGAAATCAACAAAGCCGATATTAAAGCTGCTCGACTAAATGAACAAAACAATATTCTCGCTTTAAAATCTATATTAAGTGAAACAATTACGAATGCTATCCTGGCGTACCGTGAGTTACTTCAGGCACAGGAAATACTGAAAATTCAGCAACTGGCGCTAAAAAATGCCGAAGATTCATTACAAATCACGCAAGCTTTAATCAACGCAGGTAGAGAAGCACCGATCGCTATTATCCAAAATCAGGCATCTGTAGCTAATCAGGAAGTAAGTGTATTAGCCGCTCAGAATCAGCTTGAGGGGAGAAAGTTAGCTCTTTTGCAAATTCTTGATATCGATCAAAATACCAAGATATTTGCGGCTGAACTTCCGACGATCAAACCGACGATTCTGGAATTTAACAACCTGAAGGAAATAGCATTAAAAAATCAACCCACTTATTTGCAATCACAGCTAAACCTGGAAAGAAGTAAAATTGAAGTGTTGCTGGCAGACAATGATAAACGCTGGGATTTAAATTTTAATGTTAGTTTAAATAATACTACTAATACATCAACTGATGTTAGAACTGGAATAAGTTTAAGCCGATCATTTGGTGATTTAAGTCGAGAACAAAGGCCGGAGCGATCGCGCATTGAATTACGCAAAGCACAAATCTCTTTGGAGGATTCACGGTCAACTTTAGAAATTCAATTAGCAGATATAATTAGAAATGTTAATCTGAGTTTTTCTCAAGTAAAACTTGCTCAACAAGCTACGGAATTATCTGAAAAACAACTTGATGTTGAGCAACAAAAACAGAAATTGGGCAGGGGTTCAGGAATATTCCAGACTATTCAACAGCAAACTGCTTTAGTAGAAGCAAGAAATGCTGAACTCGATGCAACTATTAACTATCTCAATACTTTGACAAACCTTGACTTATTACTTGGCACTACATTAAACACTTGGCAAGTAACCATCGAAAATTAATCATAAAAAATCTAAAATCTGTATCCCCTTAAAAATTTGGGGTCAGCAATTACAGCAGATTTTATCTGAATAGCCAAAACTTTGCTAGGGAATGCTGTTGCTACTGCTGATTCAACTGCTGTAAGTGACATAAAGGCAACTGCTTTTTCGCTAGCTCAAGCAGAAACAATCCTTGGTGATGCGGTGGCTATAGCGAGTTCAACCGCTATCAGTGGGCCTGGTAAAGGTAAACCACGTCTTGTTCAATTACTAGCCAGTGCAAGAAGCGCTCTGGGCGGTGGGTGGGTTACAAGCTTTTCTCCTGAATAATATCACTAGAGGGGGGATTATTCCAGTCTCACAAATGCCTACGCCGGGCTGCGCCTACGTGCACATACTCAAAAAGGTGTTTAACGCTCTTTTTTAATCTGGTGAGATAAAAATCTTAGACAAAATTTCAAACCCAAATATCGTTGGAAATTTAGACTTAAAATTCTCATCGGAAACTCGAAATATCGATTCTTTTATAAAACCTTTATCTGCAAGTGTTTCAGTATATTCTCTGAAGAGAGTGACAAAAGAGCATTAAGTAAGTTGGCACAATCAAACCAAACTGTGTGAAGAAAGATGTACTAGGCTAAAATCCTCTTCCCTTTTGCCTCTTGCCTCCTAGATTATCCTAACTAAAATTTTTACGCAGGCTTATTTATTAATCTTATACATATATTTAAAGGTAGCGAAGTACACAATTTAGGTTTTAAAGCTAGGTAGTAGAAAGCCTATTTTTCTCTGAAAAAAGTAATTACGACTCCGGAATTATGCTGTATTACATTAAATTAAGTTAATTTTTTTATGTACATCTACTGATGAAAATATGGTACTATCCTGCTAGCGCACTGCCGATTGAGAGCAAATAACTGCTGTTAATTGGGATAAAACTCCAGTTGGCATCAAAAAACTAGTGGAGTCGATAGCGCAAGTAGTTTTACATAGACTCAAGTTCAACCCTTAAGAGCTAAAAACATGATTAACGCACATTTCAAAAAAGTAGCCGCTTTAACTCTCGGATCTCTGCTTACTTTCTCTAGTTCGACATTTGCAAGTACATCTAATGTTAAAGTAATAAACCATGCAACACGTTTGGGTAACTCCGAGCTCCTTGCTGCTACCCTACCACCTCTAAGTAATAATACAGCGTTCGCAAAATCGATAGCCGCTGCGGAAACTGCATTGGGTCCGGCTCAAGCTGCTGCTCTTTCAGGAGCTATTGGTGGACCTAAGAAACAGGCTTTAGCTGAGTCTATTGCTAAAGCCACATCATTGATAGGGACTGCTGTTGCTAGTTCTGATTCAACTGCTGTAAGTGACATAAAGGCAACTGCTCTTTCGCTAGCCAAAGCAGAAACAACCCTTGGTGATGCGCTGGCTATAGCGAATTCAACCGCTATTAGTGGTCCTGGCAAACCAGCTCTTGCTAAATCACTAGCCAGTGCAAAAACAGCTGTGGGCGCTGCGACTGCTGTTGCTCAGAGCTTTGCCTCATAAAACTAAGAGGATGTTTTAAAAATCATTGGCGAATATAATTCGCTACTATACAAGCTCTTGTCAACCTCTGTCGAATGTATACAAAATCAAGAATTTACTAACCTTCGGCAGATTTTGTTTTTTGTAACCAAGCCGCTGCGTTGAGCAAGTATCCCCCACTTGTTCGCGTAGTGTCTGTGACAGGAGAAGCGAGTGATATGCAATTTATAATTGCTAAGATAGATAAAATCAACTTTTAAAACATCCTCTAATCTCGACTTTATCCAAATCCAAGAATGTAAGCCTTAAAATTTTACAAAAGTTATAGCTTTGTGGCAAAAATTTTTACCTACATAACTAGTTTTGATAAAATCGAAAAAGTCAAAACCTAAGTTTCATAAAAATTTTAGGCTCTGCAAACTTATCTTGTGAAAATAGATAAAGTTGAGTTAATGAGTGACCTAGTTGAAGATGAAGAGACAGTTGAATTGAAGAGTAACTTTTGTCAGCACAATTCAACCTAGTACCGCAAGGCAGAATTCAAAATTCTTGCATTCGTCTTAAAAAGTTCTGAGCAGGGGTTTCCTTTGCTCAGACTTGACGCAAAATTTAAAATGAATACAACATAAGCGTTTCATTAATTTTGAATGAGTGATTTATTTACGCCGTGCTGTACTAGAAAGCGTTCTCTTGACAGGAGGGTTTCCCCTGGCGCTCGGAACCCTTGAGTTCAGCGAGGATGAACCCATCCTCTAGTTTTTTAAATCAGGAGATGAGCAGGATGAAAAACAATTGCTTTAGTAAAGTACCTCTTCTAGCGATCGGCTTGCTGGTAATTTCCTCAGGTCAGGCATTATCATTGTCATCTAACAACAAAGACTTAAGTCATGGGGATGGACTAGGTAAGGCCAACTTAGCGATCGCTCAAGACAATATATCGCTAGGTTTTGCCGTTGGCGTTGCGGTGAAAGCATTAGATACAGTAATAGTTAGATCTCAAACGGTGGCACAGACCATACCAGTAAACGTCCCATCAGAGTATAGAGATATTGTCTTACCGAAGCTTCAACAAGCCGTACAATCTCTAGCTAGAGCTCAAAGTTCAGCTCAGAAGGGAGATAACACTCAAGTGGCTAGGGCGTTATCTATAGCAGTAACGGTTCTGGGTGAGGCTCGAGCGGACGCTGTAGCGGATGCTGGTACTGTGCAAGCAATAACTCAAGTTATTGCTAAAACAAATCAAGCTCTAGCTATAGCAACAGGTAAGTCTTCAACTTAGAGTTAAACTTCATCTAGATTAAAACCTGTAGTTTTTAGAGTGTTGGCTGAAAAGCTAATATAGACTTCATCGCACCAATCCGGGGTTTTTGTACGCTAAGAAATTTTTAAGTGCCTGAAACGACGATTTTTGGTTCAAACTAGATCAAAACTAGCACCATAACATAGTTATCTTACCAATTTTATGGTAGAAAGCACTTGCTGAAAAGCTTACCCTATCTTAGTTTCAGCCTTAACGTACAAGAGTGCTGTTTCAAAAGCCTAACCCGCCATTTGATGAAGTCGATATAATAATGCTTTTGTTGTCGAACATGGGCTGCTTGTAGCTTTTGAGTTGTCGTTGTGCAAGACAATAACTCTACTACATCAGCCCTATTTTTCATCCTCTTTTTTTAGCAAAGGTATTGTTCATCAATTCAATTTATCAAGATTTCCATATACGGATGCGATCGCACTGATCGGCAATCAATAATCCCTAAAGATAAGGGGTAGAAGCAGGTGTTTTACTATCTCATTGTTTATCCGCTTGTCGATTCTCTTGTAGAATTGGCATTACCAACTTTGCTTTGATACCGAACTGTTTCACGAAGTCTGCACGACATGGTTCTATATCTGCTTGTTCAAGATTAGCGAACCGCGGGTTTTACCCAATGAATTTGCTTGATGGTATTCTCTAGGAAACACTTCTTCTGGAAACGTTTCTCCTAAAATTTTTGTGTATTCAGGTAAAACTGTTAACAAATTAATCTATAGCTCCAGTAATGTACTACATAGCGCGTTTATTCTTTGATAAACAGCTTACAGTTATCAACAGCGGTAATTTTACATTCCAATCAGAGCAAATTTTACAGACAGGTGATAAGGCATTTATTGTAAGTTCGTATTCTAAAAACTATTCAATACCTGGAGCTATGCCTGTTTGGCAAGGAGTCAGATTTAAAATTTGCGATCCTCACTTTCAAATAGCTGTTCCAAAGGTCAATGGCGATATAAGTTACGCTTTGGCTTGGTCAGTTGATTCACTTAGAATGCAGCAGAAGCTTAGAGAAGCTACTCTTACTGTCTCAAATAATCAAGCGAAAATTTTAAATTTTTGATGAAGGACGACTCGATAAATTAAATGTAGCCGGTGAAATCATGTATAAATAATCGTATTAATCAACTTTCTGGCTTTTTTGTAACTTGAAGATGTTGCGATATCTCACAATGGCGATCGTAACATCTCAAGTTTCAGCTAGTAGCCACCAAATTTTGGGAAATAACCAAATCTAGTTAGCAGTGTATGATGCGATCGCACACCGCGCTGAACTTGGTCGATATATCTAAAAAACTCAGCCCGAAAAGAGAAGTTGAAAATTTCCAGGAATGCTAAGAATAATTTGTTATCTTCATTAGTTATCCAAGCTTAGTTATTATACCTTATGAATCGTTCCGCCTGTCTGATCTTCAATCCTGTTGCGGGTCAGGGCGACCCAGATACAGAGCTAGCAGAAATTCGGGCAATATTAGAGCCAGAGATCGATCTAGATATTTATTTTACAACTGAAGAAATCGATGCTGACCAACTGGCATATCAAGCTGTAGAGCGAGGAGTAGATGCAATCATTGCTTCTGGGGGAGATGGTACTCTCTCAATAGCGGCGGCGGCTCTTGTGGGAACTGATATCCCATTTGGGATCATTTCCAGAGGGACAGCGAACGCTTTTGCCACAGCTTTAGGAATTCCTGACACGATCGCAGGTGCGTGTCAAACAATTTTGCAGGGAGCAACCACCCATGTAGACGTAGCCTATTGCAACGAGCGCCCAATGGTACTCTTGGCAGGTATTGGCTTTGAAGCTGAAACTGTAGAATTGGCAGACCGAGACGCCAAGAATCGCTTTGGGATGATGGCCTATGTTTTGGCAGGAATCCAGCAATTAAGAAATTTAAAAAACTTTGATGTTGAAATTGAAACTGAAGATAGGATAATTAAAACTAGTGCCAGTGCAGTAACGGTAGCAAATGCCGCGCCTCCCACTTCAGTTTTGGCTCAAGGCCCAGCAGGTCTGGTTTATGATGATGGGTTACTAGATTTAACAATTGTCGCTCCAACTAACAAGGCAGGAGCGATCGCTGCTACGTTTCATCTATTTCAAACGGCTTCCACAGGTAACGCCGTTGAACGAGATGATATTGGTTTCCTGCGAGCCAAACAATTTAAAATTACCACTGAGCCACCACAAAAAGTTGTTCTAGATGGTGAAATAGTAGGCACAACACCTGTAGAAATTAAGTGTGTACCAGCAGGCTTAAGAATTTTCGTGCCATTAGTAGAAGAAGTTGAGCCGACCGAAAAACTAGAGGGACTCCCTAATCTGATTATTGAGATGAAAGATACGGCGGAAGAATAAGGGCAGAGGTGCGGAGGGGCAGAGGGGCAGAGGGGAAAAATTTACTGCAACTTCCCCTTGATCGCTGAGTGCAGCCTCTTGTAGAGAAGTGCTGCTCCCTTGCTCACCTTCAATTGAAAACTCAGGAGTAGGTTGCATTGAAACTTGTATCTGATCCAACGATCGCTAAGAAAATTCGGAAAATGAATCAGCGGGTACGGTGGCAAGATCCGTTAATTGTTGAACGCGATATCGACCAAACTCGACTGGTTTTGGAAGATGGTCAAACAGACAATTCTGAGTTCTCATTTTTAGTTGTCGGTGATAGTGGTTCCGGTAGACACAGAGGACACAATCCCCAGCGACAAGTAGCTGAACTTATGCTGCCCCATCACAACGAATCCCGTTTTATGCTGCATACGGGAGATGTGATTTATTTAGTGGGATCGAGTGAATATTACCAGCAAAACTTCATCCAGCCTTACCGAGAGTTTCTCTCCGGCATAGAGCATCGCAAACGGATTGCTTACGACCAGATGGTTTTTAAGCTGCCCATTTTACCAGTGCCGGGAAATCACGATTACTATAACTTGCCGATTTTATTGAGCTTGGCATCCTTAACAACATTACCCATTCGCCGCCTGTTGCGATCGCGGTTAGACTTAGATGTCGGTTTACATGGCTCAGGATGCGGTGACGCTTACGCAAAGGCGTTTCTCGACTATCTAAAAGCGTTTCAGCTTCCAGGAGAGTTAGCCAGCCACTTAGATCGCTACTACACAGCCAAGACAGATACAGGTCGTTGTCTTTCCTATCAACCTGGGCACTTCACCCGCCTTCCCAATCGCTATTACACGTTTTGTTATGGCGGTATTGATTTCTTTGCTTTGGATTCTAATACCTTTAACGATCCACCACCGCTACCGAAAACAAAAAAAGGTAACGCCGATCGCAAACTCCTAGAAAAACGCCGTGAAGATTTCGAGCAAGAAAAGCTAGAAATCATTGAAACCTCAGCCAAACTTCGCCCCGAAAATCCGAATGAAGCCGATCAATTAGATGATTTTCATGCCAAGATGTCACAAATTGAAGAACTGATTGTTGATATCGATAAGCAACTAGCCACGAATAAAACAACGCTGACGGATATCGAACAACTGGATTGGCTCAAGCAAAGATTAATTGAATCTTGGAATAATCCTGAAGTTCGGGGAAGGATAATTTATTTCCATCATCCTCCTTATGTAACTGAGGCGACGAAGTGGCAACAAGCACAAACTCTAATTGTTCGCGATCGCCTGCGTGGGGTATTGGATGCGGTAGCTAAAGAAATCGGTTCCTTAAATCAGGGTCGTCCTTTGGTAGATTTAGTAATAAATGGTCACGCACACTGCTTGGAACACCTGGAAACAATGGATACGGGACACGCTGATTCTCATATCCACTGGATTGTTTGTGGCGGTAGCGGGTTTAGTTTGCGACGCCAGCGAATTGAGGGAGCAGATTTGATGGAGGAGAATAGATTAGTGGCGCGATCGCATCTCTTCATCGGTCGCAACGGTCAAGGTTTTCAGAAGCGACGGCCTTATTCAGGTTTACGTATTGACGTTAAAGGCGATGGACAGCCTAAGTTTATTGTCCGTCCTTTGGTTGCCGAATGGTATCAGCGGCAATGGCATAATCGCGAACTTGAGCCACTTATTATCTAGTAATACTGCTGTATTAAACCCGTAGAACCCCAAAGCGCTTTGTCTTTTATTTGTTGTAAGTCCCCAATGGGATTGTTTCGACTCGTACCAATTGGAAAAAAGAATCAACAAATAGACCATTTGTAGAGACGCGATTCATCACGTCTTTACCCAAGGATGTGTTGCAATCTATTAATTGAATTGGTATCAAAATAAATGTAGAGACGTAATATGTAATATTATGTCCGACTAATTAGTTATAATTCTCAAATCTATGCAGAAAGCGTAAAAACCCTGCCGCTCTGCGGTCTTAAAGACACAATATAAAAAATTAGAGACGCAGTTATTGCGTCTCTAGAAAACACCTATTTAGCCTTCTTACGTGTAATTGCACCCAGCAAAAGAGTAGTTAATTAAATGATTCCTGGGCCTCTACCGCGGCTGTCGCCCTTATCTGTCAACTTGCCTTCCTCGTCCTGATTCACTTCTCCAAGTTCTTCGATGCGTTGTTCCCTATCTTCTGCCGCTTGCTGGCGTGCATCACCCGGTTCTTCGTAATACATTTCCGGTTCAATTGCATAGTTATTAGACAAACCTTCATTATCTACGGTATAGCCGTCAGTGGTACGTATACTTTCTGAATCGGTTTGATCGTCAGTAGGTGCATCTGCTTCCCGTTCTTCCGTGGGACGAGTTTTGAACTTATCTCCTTCTCTTTCCATTCGAGCGGCGGTTTCAGCAGGGATAATGCCGCGATCGTAATTATTGACTTCCGCTCTATCGGATGAATCTGTATCTCTCTTAAC
Source organism: Nostoc sp. LEGE 12454 (assembly GCF_056620565.1). NCBI lineage: Bacteria > Bacillati > Cyanobacteriota > Cyanophyceae > Nostocales > Nostocaceae > Nostoc > Nostoc sp. LEGE 12454. The sequence continues at coordinate 65,486 of NZ_JBWQXL010000002.1, read as the reverse complement.
TGCTTCATTAGCCATAATTTATGTCCTCGTTAAAGAATCTATTAAATAACTTCAGAAACTAGATTAGGCTGTTTCTGATCTCCAAGCTACTATCTTGAGAAGTGACTTAAATTTAAAAATAATGTTATATTCTCTATCTTTTGATGTATCTAAAAGACTAAGATAGAGTCCGGTTAAATACCGTGAATTGATATTTATTGGTAGAACAAGGGTTTTGGTTGAAGTAAACTTATACATCAAAAGGGCAATTAGAAACTGCAACTATTAAGAAACTCTACCCAATTCCGCAGACGCGGACAAGAGTTTGTATAGTTGCGAATTCTATTTGCCCGTGTAAATCCTAGTTTAATAGTCAGTAAATTTACTCGCCCACGAATTGGTTTTTCAGTAATTGAATTTCATCGGCTAATTCTTGGCGAGTTGAAGCCTTCAGTAGATAACGGAAAACAAACCAACTGGTGTAACTAATTCCAATTAACTCAAAAAGTGGTGATAGTAGGGGAATATCATTGATTGCAGCTAGTATCGTCAGTACTATCCTAGCTGTAACAATCGCTGCCAAAATTAAAGCAACGGTTATTAGAGGCTGCTTGTAGTTCCGAAAAAAGTCACTTAAATATTGGGGCAGTTGCTCTAAAAATTGAGAAATTTGTCTGTTAATTTGCTGCCATTGAGATTCAGGTTCAGGTGCTGGCGGTAACTTTGGCAAGTTTTCAGTATCAGTCCCTTCCAGTGCTAGCGTACCTTGTGATAAGGAAGCATTGATAGATTCACGTTGCTGTTGTTCGGTTTCCATAGTTTTTATGTTTGATAACTACAAGACTTTGTATAACTGAACTAAGCATCAACAAATATAGTTTCAGTTTTCAATTATTAGTGGTCAGTTAAATTTATTACTGACCACTGAGAGTTAACAGGAGCAGTTAAATCTGTTTATGCCTACTGCTCACTTGGATTTTTTGTTAGTTGCTTTAGTTAGTTACTGTGGCAACAGTTGCTTTCACAACTACACTATTCACACCTTTAATTTCCTTAGCTAATTTTTCAATTTTAGCCAACTCCTGCTGATTGGTGACAGTTCCGGCGACAGTAACAACACCACCGTCTGCGGCATTAACTGTTAGTTGACTCTTGGGGATATTAGCCTCCAATTTCGAGCGAACTTGACTAGCTAAGTCACTTGGATCTCTTTTTGTATCGCCACCAGTGACATTATTACGCTGTTCGCGGGCGCGAATGTCCTCATTGAGTTGTCTTCTACGAACTTCACTTTGTGCATCTTTTTGAGAAGCTTCTGTTGTTTTTGCACTCGGTGTTTGGGGAGCCTCATTAGGATTGTTGGGTGCAGATTCACTTGTTTTAGAAGCGTTATCACAAGCAGCAACACCAAACACTAAAAGGCAACTAATTACAAAGGGGGTTAGCTTTTTCATTGGTTTAATTTTGAATCCGAAAGTGAAATCTGTTGATATTTACGGCAAAAGTGAGGAGCAAGTTTTTTTAGCCAGGAGCAAAGTTTTCAAATTGTTGCTCCTGCAATTTTGTCTAATTAGTGTGAGTCAAAACTACTTTAGGTTAAAGTACTTCATCACGACGATCGACAATAACTACAGCAGGATCGTTTCTATGAGGCTCTGTTGAGTAATTGGGGCGAATCGGATCGACTACTGCTGCGTCATTATGCGTTACTCGGTCGGAACCTGGACGATATTCACTAATTTCAGTTGCATCATAGATTGCAAATTCTTCAATACCTCGACGTTTAAGAATCGCTTCAGCTTGGTGGATTTCAGCTTCTGTACCATCGAGAATTACTAAGTAGTCACCTTTTTGGAAGCGATCGCTATATACTCGTGCCCTGTCTTCAGGAATTCCCAAACCAACGAGTGCGCCTACAATACTCCCAGCGGCTGCACCGATCGCACCACCAGCTAATGTTGTCGCCAAAGTGGTTGCAACTGCGCCACCTGCAATCACGGGCCCAATTCCTGGAATTGCTAAACTCCCAAGTCCAACTAATAAGCCAGTCAAGCCTCCTAGAACACCGCCTGTAGCAGCTCCAGCTTTTGCACCATCATCTGCTTTATTACCAGTACCAACATTTCTGTCTACATCTACACCACCGATCCCATGACCGTCTGTATCTTTGGCAATAATGGAGACTTGATTCAACGAAAAACCTGCATCTCGTAATTCTGTAATTGCGACTTCAGCATCTCGACGATGAGAAAATACCCCGATCGCCCGTTTCGTAACACCACTATGACCCGCAGCCGGAGTTGGAGTCACATAACCAGTGGTTGCATTTGTTGCATCTGGGTGGTCGTAAATGCCAAACTCTTCTACACCCTGATGATTTAAAATTGCTTCTGCTCTATGGATTTCTGCATCTGTACCATCGATAATGACTAAATAGTGTCCTCGTCTAACACGTTCGTCATAAACTTTAGCTCGTTCTTCAGGAATTCCTAAACCAATTAATGCACCAAGCAAACTACCAGCTACTGCACCAATACCAGCGCCAGCAAGAGTTGTAGCTAGGGTAGTTGCTGCGGCTCCAGCCAACATAATTGGCCCGATTCCAGGAATTGCTAAAGTGCCAAGACCAACTAATAAGCCAGCCAATCCGCCCAAAGCACCGCCTGTAGCTGCTCCAACTTTAGCACCTTCGTCAGATTGATCGCCAACGCGATCGCTCACATCTGCACCAGCAATATCGTCTCTGTCACCATCTTGGGTAATGACAGAAACTCTGTTCATGTCAAAACCAACTTTTTTTAATTCATGTAGAGCATGTTCAACATCTCGACGATGAGAAAATACACCTACAGCACGTTTATGTACGCCGACTACCATTATTCTTTCTCCTCAGCAAAAATCAATTATTTACTAATTCATAGCTCGTAGTAACCCTTATTAATACATGTTTCTATTTTATTTTCATCAATCGCTTGGGAGAATTTTTACCTCTATCATTAGATATAGGTGTTTTTATCTAAAGGTAGTAACTAAATCTCAAATAGAAAATATATTTTATTTTCTAAAGTTTTATAACAATTATTCTTTTTTCCAATTTTTTCAATAAACAATTTCTTCAATAAAATTGATACCAAAATATTATTTTTTAGCGTTTGCTAGTGTAACTCAACCGCTCCGAACTTGCTATATCGGTAGATACAGTTTTACAAGATTCATTTTGCCTAATAAATTTTATTTAAAAAATATTAACTAAATCATAAATTTTAGTTGATTTATACAAGATAAATATTTATTTTTTAAATCCAACTTTTGGACAACTAACCTATTACTTAAGAAAGTGTCAGTTTATATAAATGATAATTAAACTGATAAATAAGCCATTTTATAAATGGGTATTTAATTGAGTAAAAGTGAGCAAATCCTATGTTTCAAGGTGTTTTAACTATTTTAGGATGGAATCAGCTATCTTTTGGATTAGCGCCCATAACTTTAGCTCAGGAAGTACTAACTCCAGAAGAAGCGTCAGTTGTTTTTTCTGGGCCTAAATTATTGGTGGCGCTGCTAGCTGGTGTTTTGATGGCATTTGCCTTTCAATTATTATTGACAAACTTTTCAGTTGCTGTCGGAATTTCATCTTGGGAAATTGATGCAGATTCTGATGATGAGTCTGAAAGTTTGGGCAAGACAATTCGTAAAGGTCAAGCTAAAGTTGGTACTTGGGCGTTAATAACCGTTAGCATCGCATTATTTATTGCTTGTTTTTTAGCAGTAAAACTGAGTCTAATTGAAAGTGCATTTTTAGGAGCAATTATTGGTGTAGTCATTTGGTCTACCTATTTTTCACTAGTAATTTGGTTGGGTTCATCAGCGGTAGGTTCTTTAATTGGTTCTATATCTAATACTGTCACTTCTGGTTTTCAAACTCTGATGGGCACGGCAACTGCTGGTATCGGTGCTAATAGTGCGAAAAAACAGTTAGTTTCTACTGCTGAAGATATTACAGCCGCAGTCCGGCGGGAATTAACTTCAGGTTTTGATTCTGAAGGGATTAAAAATACCCTTCAAAGTTCTTTAGGTTCTCTGCAATTACCAAAGCTGGATATTAAAGAAATTCGCAATCAATTTGACCAGCTTCTTAAAGATACAGATTTTCAATCTATTGATAACAGCGACCTTTTACAAAATATCGATCGCCAACAAATTGTTGATTTAATCAGTAGCCGTAGCGATTTATCTCAAGAAGATATCAATAGCATCGCTGACCAATTTGAAGGTGCATGGCAACAAGCTTTAAATCGCAAAAATCCCACAGAACAAGTAATTAATTTACTCAAGTCTGCTACTCCTGAAGAACTTAATTCTGATCAATTGGGTGAACGGCTGCAAGAACTGGTTACAATCGGAGGCGGTAATGGCAATGGTGTAATCAAGCAAGCTATTACGTATGGCTTAAGTGCAGCTGCGCCAGCAGTTCTAGAACGGTTAAACCTTTCTAATATCGATGTGAACAAAATTACAACTCAGTTGCAAAAACTGAAAGAAAAAGTTCAAGATGTCGATGTTGAGGAAATCACAGAACAACTTCAAAAGTTTAGAGAGGAAGCAACTGAGCAAGTATCTACAAAATTACCAATATCGCTAGAAAACGCGATTAAGGCAGATGTAAAAGACTATATATTGCATTCGTTCCCTTGGCACTTCAACCGAATTACCCTAATAGATGAATTTAAAGAAGTCATCTACGACGTAAATGCAGATCCAACAACTGTGAGACGGGAGTTGGAAGAAATCAATCAAGAATATTTCACCAACTTACTAAAGCAACGTGGTGATATTAGTGAAGCTAGGGTGAAAGAGATTTCCGAACAAATGGAAAGCGATCGCCTGGAAGTTTTAGAAACTGTCAAACAGGCTCAAGCACGAGAAAAAGGGCAAGATTTCCGCAGCCGCATCGAAGATTATCTACGTTCGACGGGTAAAGACGAACTTAATCCCGAAGGTATTGAACGGGACTTTGGTAACTTGCTGGACGATCCACAAGCTGGCTTTGAAGATTTAAATAGCCGCTTCGGACAATTTGACCGCGATACTTTTGTACAATTGCTCCAACAGCGTCAAGATATTAATGAAGAGGAAGCTAATAATATTGTTAGTCAACTCGAACGCAACCGCGATAATCTCTTGAATCGTGCTAGAGAATTGCAAGAACAAGCAAAAGCAAAAGCCGATGAACTGCGCCAAAGAGTTGAAGACTATCTGCGGAATACTAACAAAGACGAACTCAATCCCGAAGCGATCAAACGCGAGTTTAGAGTTTTACTAGACGATCCGCAAGCCGGAATTAGTCTCTTGCGATCGCGCCTATCGCAATTTGACCGCGATACACTAGTACAATTGCTCAGTCAGCGTCAAGATTTGAGCGAAGAACAGGTAAACGAAACTCTCGATCAACTTGAAGCAGTCCGAGATAGTATTTTGCAAGTACCGCAACAAGCGAAAGAACAGTACGAAAAAACTACAAAAGCGATCGCTGAATATCTCCGCAATACCAACTTGGAAGAACTCAATCCAGAAGGTATCAGAGCCGATTTGGAAAAATTACTCGACGATCCTCAAGCTGGAGCCTTAGCACTGCGCGATCGCTTGTCTAATGTCGATCGAGAAACCTTGGTTAAACTCGTGAGTCAACGCGGCGACTTGAGCCAAGAGCAGGTTAATCAGATCATCGATCGCGCTCAAGATGCCATTGGTGATATCCTGAGAGCGCCACGACGTTTAGCAAAGCGCACCACTCAACAAGCTTTAGATTTTGAAGCCAATCTCGAAGAATATCTGCGTAATACCAACAAAGAAGAACTCAATCCCGAAGGAATCAAACGCGATTTACAATTGCTACTGTCTTCTCCCCGCGCTGGAATTGGAAGTTTAAGCGATCGCGCCTCAAAATTTGACCGTTCGACAATTGTGGCGCTATTATCCCAACGTGAGGATATCTCAGAAGAGGAAGCTAACCGAATTGTGGATCAAATTGATTCTGTTCGCAGCTCGATTGTCGAACAATTCCAACAGATTCAGCAGAGAGTGCAATCATTGCTAGATGGAGTTTTTGCTAAAGTTCGTAACTATCTCAACTCCCTGGATCGTTCCGAACTCAACTATGAAGGCATTAAGCAAGATTTTGCGAAAGTCTTCGACGATCCCCAAGCCGGATTTGAAGCATTGCGCGATCGCCTCAGTGAATTCGATCGTGACACCTTAGTTGCTGTATTGAGTTCTCGTGAAGATATTTCCGAGGCAGATGCTAACCGCATAATTGACCAAATAGAATCGGCGCGGGATGGCGTATTACAACGAGCCGAACGCATCCAGAAAGAAACTCAAAAACGCTTGAAAGCGATTCAAGAGCAAGCTAAAAAGCAAGCCGAAGAAACCAAAAAAACCGTGGCTAATGCTGCGTGGTGGATATTTGGGACAGCGATTACTTCTCTTGCTGCCAGTGCGATCGCAGGTGCGATCGCTGTAACTGGCATAACTCTACCTGGATAAATAAAATATCTGCATCATCAGGAATTTTGAGAAATCCAAAGTGGCATTCAGTCTTTATAAATGAATGCCACTTTTTTATTTATAAAAAAAGTATCGCGATCTCAAGTCCCGTTAATTATTATTTCTTAAACTGGAGTTTAGACTAAATAGCCTGTGCCTCAAGAAAAAATAAGGGGTGTGCTTGAACACAGGCCCCCTATTAGCAGAATCACCAGAGTTGAACCACCAACTCTCGTCTGCCAATATGAAAAGTGACAAATTAAAAGAATTTCGTCAAGCAGCGTACAAGTATTTAGGTCGAGCGCATGACGCGACTTTTGAACTGATGTTCTCACTGGAGGATTGGGTAACGATGTTTTCGATTTCAACTTCGTTTTTGAGAGTCAACCTGGTTTGTTACAGGATGCGATCGCTGATTTTGTTGGAAACGGCATCCTTGCAGGGGATCAAATCGATCTATCTACCATCGACGCCAACTCCACTAAAGAGGGCAACCAAGCCTTCACTTTCATCGGAAGTCGTGCATTCTCTGGAATCGGTCAAATCCGTTATTCAGGAAGTATTCTCCAAGGTAGTAATGATGGCGATCTGTCGGCTGAGTTTGAAATTCGGCTTACAAGAGCGCCACAACTAGTGGAAAGCGACATTATCCTTTAATTTAATATTATCTGCCTTGAAAATAAGGCAAAATGCAGAATTTTGATAATTGAATAGTCACAAAAAGAGATAAGTTTAGCTTGCCTTTCTGATAGTTTATAGTTATTAAATTGCGCCGCCTCTACATCAGAAAATCAGGTAATACAATCGCAACTGTTGCAATGATGCCACTTAATGAAAAAACGTCAGAGATTTGAGAAGGCACATTGTAACGCAAGGGATGTGCGATGTCTACGAGGGGCTACGCCTACGCGCTGGTTAACAAGGCTTTTAAGTTATTGGGAATTACTTCCTTATACATAACTAAATAAATCACCGAATAAATCTCAAAAAGCAAAACCAACCCTATCTGAACAAAGGTTTCAGATTTTGTTTTAGCGAGAGGAATAAAAAAGCGCTAATTACTCTTTCTTATAGATAGGAAAAACTAGGTTTGAAAGTAATACTATAGTTTGTGTAATGATAAATAAAATCAAAACTTCAAAAAGCTATGCGCTTCTGTAGGAGGAAATCTACTTGTTTCATACCATCCTACTACTGCAACCAGTAAAGATATAAGGACATGACATTACTCTTGGCATAATTTTGATGCCAACATCATCAATACATCTAGTGCTTGTCAAATCTTCAAACTTAACAGCAAAGACCTGTTCCGATCGGGTGTGGTTCAGTTGTGTCTTTCCACTCGTTATTTCTTTGCCTTGTTTTCTCGGCTTTGCTGAATGAAAGTGTGAAATTTAAAAATTCAATATTTGAAACTGTTTCCTTTACACCTTTGGGTGAAACCAAATTCATACTTTTAATCAGCAACACCGTTTTCTGATGGGAAAGTGACGAGGTTATTTTTTACCCTCTAAGTTCAGGAGAAACTTACTAATGGCAATTATCAACGGTACCATTTTTAATGACAACAATACCATCAATGGTTTCCCACTAATCTTTCGTCCTGCCCTAAATGGGGGTGCTGGCAGCGATATCCTTAACGGCAATGTCGGCGACGATATCTTAAATGGGGGTGCTGGCAGCGATATTCTTAACGGCAATGCCGGCGACGATAGTCTAGATGGGGGTGCTGGCAGCGATATCCTTAATGGTAATGCTGGCAGCGATACCCTTACTGGCGGTGCTGGCAGTGATATTCTTAACGGTAATGCTGGGAGCGATCTCCTCACTGGCGGTGCTGGCAACGATACCCTAAATGGCGATGCTGGTGGCGATATCCTCACTGGCGGTGCTGGGACTGATTCTCTTACTGGCGGTGCTGGCAACGATATTTTCGATTTCAATTCAGTTTCAGATAGTCCTACTGGTTTGTCACGAGATGCGATCGCTGACTTTGTTGGAAACGGTATCTTTGCAGGCGATCAAATCGATCTATCTACTATTGACGCTAACTCCAGTGTAGCGGGCAACCAAGCCTTTATTTTCATCGGTGCTGGCGCATTCTCAGCAGCCCGTCAGGTTCGTTATTCAGGAGGTATTCTTCAAGCTAACACTGATGGGGATCTGTCAGCTGAGTTTGAGATTGGACTGACAGGAGCACCATCACTAGTGGCAAGCGACATCATCCTCTAATCTAATAGACCTTTTGCAAAAGCGCTGAACACCCTACTTCTAAGAGCAAGCGTTTAGGAGTAGGGTTCTTATTTATGATTTATGCAAACAGTCTATCTAATATTGAAGAATAATTTAGGTACAAAGCCAAACATACTCCAACTGTGAGAAAATGCAGTAGCCTTTAACCTGTTAAGAATGATATCGCTATAATCAAGCGCAGTTAAATACTAACAAAGTTGCTCATATTAACTGCACCTAACAGAAGCATATCTAAAAGATAGAAAATTACCAATGCTGCGTATGCACGAGAAAATCTGTTAATACAATCAATCGCAAAAGTTGTGATGGTGTCACAATAGCCAAATTGTAACGTTAGGGGTGCAGCGATGTCTACGACGGGCTACGCCTACGCACTGATCTAACAAAAGAATGGGACTAAGTTAAAATACAGCCCCAATCGATCCTGGGAGGCTCCGCCTCCAATGGCTTTAGCAGAGGCAGCAGCCCTCTCGAAATACATTTCCAGTTTTAAGACTGGAAGCAAATTCAAGTTATACAAATCTTTAGGCTTTTCTTCGTGTCATACGTATAACAAAGCTTTTAACTTATTGGCAATTATTTGTTATATATAACTACAGAAACCACTAAACAAATATCAATATGCAAAACCAACTCATCTGCACAAAGGTTTTCGATTTTATTCTGGACAGAGAATAAAAGAAAGTTAATTATTCTTTTTTATCATAAAAAAGTTTGCTGGAGGGTAATACTATAGTATTGTTATTATGAATACAGTATCAATATCCTCAAATCTATATAATTACGTAGAAAAATTCTACGATTCCTTAGTATTTTCTCACTGAAACAAGTGAAAACATAAGGTACAAGGGCATCAGATGATTTTTGGTACAGTTTTGATATAAATATCATCAAATACATCTAGTACTTCTTAAATATTCTCAAATATTCTCAAATATTCAAACTTAATAGTAAAGACCTGTTTCAATCAGGTTTATTCAAGAATATATTCCCATTCTTGATATTTTGACCTGGATTTGTCGGCGTTACTGAATGAAAGTATGGAATTCCCAAATTCCATGTTTTAAATTGCTTGCTTTATGCATTTGAAGGAAATCAAATTCATACTCTTAATCAGCAATGCCGTTTTATAATGGAGAAGTAAAGACGTAATTTTTTTTTCCTCTAAGTTTAGGAGAAACTCATCAATGGCAACTTCAATATCAATCTCCTACGGTAGCGGCAGTGTTAGTGCCAGCTCTAGTAGTCATAGCAGTAGCACTAGTAGCAATAATGGTCAGAGCGATGTCGGTAACACTAGTGGTGGCAACAGTACCCTTGTAGGTGGTAGTGGCAACAGTCTCCTTAACGCTGGTGGCGGCAATGATAGCCTGTTTGGTAATGCTGGCAACGATACTCTTAACGGTGGCGCTGGCAACGATAGCCTGAATGGCGGTACTGGCAAAGATATTCTCACTGGAGGATTGGGTAATGATACTCTCATCGGCGGTGATGGGGATGATGTCCTGACTGGCAGTAGTGGAAAAGATATTCTCACTGGAGGATCGGGTAATGATATTTTCAAGTACAACTCAATTTCTGATAGTCCACTTTCGTCACGCGACTTAATCACTGACTTTCGTGGAAATGGGAGCTTGGCAGGCGATCGAATCGATCTATTTAATATCGATGCCAACTCCACTGTTGGGGGTAATCAAGCTTTCAGTTTCATTGGGAGTGGCCAATTCTCCGCACCCGGCCAAATCCGTTATTCAGGAGGTATTCTCGAAGGTAGCACTGATGGGGATCGGTCGGCTGAGTTTCAAATTCGGCTTATAGGAGCACCACAAGTAGTGTCAAGTGACCTCATTCTTTAATTTAATATTCCTGCCTTGAAAATAAGGCAGGAGGCAGAAGGCAGAAGGCATTAGAGAATGAAAATATTTCTTTCCCAGTCCTCAGTCCCTAGTCACTATTTTCAAGGCAGATATAATTTTGAAGAAGAACTCTAGTGCAAAGTTATAGTGTTTCCAACTATGCACCGGAATCAATATCAATATACTAAGCTATAAACGTAGAAAGTCAGAGCCTCAACTTGCGGCAATGGCTTTTTTTCATATTTAAATTCGTCTTGCTATCCCTAGTACCGCAAAGCGGAAGTCAAAAGTCAAGGCTTCGGCTTCGCTCAACCTTGACCCTAAGCACAGTCGAAGTGTCAAAAGTCAAAAGAATTATATTCCAAGCTCTTGCGCTATTTGAAATGGTATGTTTTTTTACGCGATTATATACTAGTATTTCCGGCACTCTAGATGCCTCAGACACAAGAATGATCCCTATTTTATACAAGTGTTTAGATGAAGATTTATTCTAATTAGGGCTGACCAAAAAACACAGTGAAACATAGAGAATTACTCATATTCGATCGCACCGCCCAGGCATGAGAAAATCATCAGGTAATACAATCGCAACTGTTGCGATGATGGCACGGAAGGAAAAAAGATGTCGGAGAATTTGAGAAGCCAAATTGTGACGCAAGGGGTGCAGCGATCGCCTAATCGAGCTATGCTGCGTGCAGTTGGTTTTAAAGATGAAGATTTCAATAAAGCTATTGTGGGCATTGCCAATGGCTACAGTACAATCACTCCCTGTAATATGGGGATAAATCAACTGGCGCAAAGAGCAGAGGTTGGGATAAAAACTGCTGGGGCGATGCCGCAAGTGTTCGGTACGATTACCATTAGCGATGGGATTTCGATGGGAACTGAAGGGATGAAATATTCCCTAGTGTCGCGGGAAGTGATTGCCGATTCCATTGAAACCGCCTGTACCGGACAAAGTATGGATGGTGTGCTGGCTATTGGCGGTTGTGATAAAAATATGCCAGGGGCAATGATTGCAATGGCTCGGATGAATATCCCGGCAATATTCGTTTACGGTGGCACAATTAAACCTGGTCACTACAACGGACGCGATTTAACTGTTGTCAGTTCTTTTGAAGCTGTTGGTCAATACAGTGCTGGAAAAATTGACGAAAAGGAATTATTAGAAGTTGAAGGTCGAGCTTGTCCGGGTGCTGGTTCCTGTGGGGGAATGTTCACGGCTAACACCATGTCTTCAGCATTTGAAGCGCTGGGGATGAGTTTACCCTATTCTTCGACAATGGCGGCAGAAGATGCCGAAAAAGCCGACAGCACGGAAAAATCAGCATTTGTGTTAGTCGAAGCCATTCGCAAACAAATATTACCCCGCCAAATTATCACCCGCAAATCAATAGAGAATGCCATCTCTGTGATTATGGCAGTCGGTGGTTCGACCAATGCAGTACTGCACTTTTTAGCGATCGCCCGCGCCGCTGATGTAGAGTTAACCATAGACGACTTTGAAACTATCCGCGCCCGCGTTCCCGTTTTGTGCGATCTGAAACCAAGTGGTAAATATGTTGCTACAGATTTGCACAAAGCTGGCGGCATTCCGCAAGTAATGAAGATGTTACTTGTGCATGATTTATTACACGGTGATAGCCTCACAATCAGCGGTCAAACCATTGCAGAGATATTAGCAGACATACCAGAAGAACCATCTGCCAATCAAGATGTGATTCGGACTTGGAATAATCCGATGTATCCTCAAGGACATTTAGCCATCCTCAGAGGTAATTTAGCAACGGAAGGGGCTGTCGCCAAAATTACTGGCGTGAAAAAACCAGTAATTACCGGGCCAGCAAGAGTATTTGAATCAGAAGAAGCCTCTTTAGATGCAATTTTGGCTGGTAAGATTCAAGCTGGTGATATTCTCATAATCCGCTACGAAGGGCCTAAAGGCGGCCCTGGAATGCGGGAAATGTTGGCTCCCACCTCAGCAATTATCGGTGCAGGTTTGGGTGATGCGGTAGGATTAATTACCGACGGACGTTTTTCTGGTGGTACTTACGGCATGGTGGTTGGTCATGTTGCACCAGAAGCGGCAGTTGGTGGGGCGATCGCGCTTGTAGAAGAAGGCGATAGTATTACTATTGATGCACCCGCTCGTTTATTGCAGTTGAATATATCTGAAGAAGAATTGGCTCGTCGTCGTGCCAACTGGCAACCTCCGGCTCCGCGTTACACTAAAGGCGTGTTGGCGAAATATGCCAAATTGGTATCTTCTAGCAGTATTGGTGCTGTGACAGATTTAGATTTGTTTTAGTTAACCTGACAACTGTGGCGCAAGTTTGCCTACCTTTAACAAGGGGCTTCAGCCCCTTGTCTAATTATTTGAGATGGTCGCTGGATTTACGTCATCCTGTAATAGTTCGATCTAGCGATCGCTTCTAAAGAAGTTGCAAGGGCAAACTCGTAACTTACTTTGCGATCGCAAGCGTGGTATAACAAACTGCTGTACCGAACCAACTTATCAGATGAAATACTGTCGATCGCCTCTAAGTTTTGAAGCTATTGAAGAGGGATATTCTGTGTTTATACCAGATTTTTACCTAAATTTTATAAGTTTTTGTAAAAATATTGAAGAAGTTTCAGGAAATTTACATAGAAGATGTGATGTCAATCGATATACTACAGAAATACTATTGACCATCAACTGCTGAAAAACTTAAAAGGGCACAAAATGAGTTCTGAATCTAACGTCAAACTGACGATCGCTCTTTCTAATCCAGATTTAGATGCAGAGGAGCAAGAACGAGAAGCACGGAATCTGCTGCGAGAAATCAAAGACTTAGATGTTGAAAGTGCTGAACTAGTAGCAGTTACAGAAATACCTCAAGGAGCCAAATCTGTTAGTGGTTTTCTAGTGGGGGTGTTGCAGGCAGAGGTGAGCCTTGCCAATTTTAAGAAATTACTGGGATTTTTAGGCGATCGCTTGGGTAACAAAACTATTGAATTGGAAGTTGAGGCTAACGGTAAGAAGCTCAAGGTGAAAGCTAGCAGTAGGGAAGAATTAAGCGCTGCCATTGAACAAGCTCAAAAGTTTATCACAGGTAACTAAGAAATTCCAGCAGTAAAGAAGAATAACAAGATGGTGAAAGTAGCACTTCTAATAGGAGTTGGTGAGTATGAGCCTGGCCTTACTCCATTGCCAGCAGCGACAAAAGATGTCGAGGAAATGCAACGAGTTTTGCTGCACCCAGAGATTGGCAGTTTTGATGATGTGAAAGTGCTGGTAAATCCTCAACAACATGAGATGGCGGTTGCGATCGAGGCTTTGTTTGCCGATCGTCAAAAAGATGACCTTGTGCTGCTATTTTTCTCCGGTCATGGAATCAAAGATGAGAATGGCAAGCTTTACTTTGCATCTCGCAACACTAAAAAAAGTGACAAAGGAGAACTAGTTAAGGCCACAACAGTACCAGCTAACTCTGTACATGACGTCATGAGTTACAGCCGCTCCAAACGCGAGGTAGTAATTCTTGATTGTTGTTTTAGTGGCGCGTTTGCTGAAGGGATGTCAGCAAAAGATGACGGTTTTGTGGATGTCAAGAACCAATTGGGTGGTGAAGGACGAGCGGTTCTCACGTCTTCGACCTCTACTCAATATTCTTTTGCACAGCCAGGAGCAGATATTTCAACTTACACCCGCTATATAGTTGAGGGGCTTGAGACTGGAGCAGCAGACCGGGATCAAGATAGCTTCATCTCTGTTGATGAATTACATGAGTACGCTAAAAGGAAAGTACAAGAAGCTGCTCCAGCAATGAAACCGGAAATATATGCCATCAAAGAAGGTTATAAAATCAAGCTTGCCAAAGCACCTATTGATGAGCCAAAGCTCCAATATGGTAGAGAAGTTGAATATTGGGTAAGGGACGGTGAGATTTCTGATATTGGTCATACTGCTTTAACTAAGCTACAAAAAAAGTTAGGACTTACACCTGATGAAGCCGCTGCTAAGGAGGCTGAGGTTTTAAAACCTTATCAAGACTACAAAGAAAATTTACAGGAATATCAAAAGGTATTCTTCCAAGTAACTAAAGGTAAATTTCCTGTTAATGAAAATACTCGTGCCGACTTAAAACGTCTTCAGCAAAATTTAGGACTTAGGGATGAAGATACAGCCCTAATTGAAGCTTCTCAAAAAAGAAGGTTAAATGTAACTTCTAAATCTTTAGTAGTGTTGACTATGGGAGTTATGATTGGCGCTGGAATAGTAAAATTTATTATACCGGATATAAAACAACCTGAAGATCGAGTTATCCCACCCACGCCAATAGAAGTTACCAATCAGTTTGCAGACGTTCGTAATGTACCTGAAGGAACATTTAAATACGGCGGTAGTACTTCTTGGGCTTTTATCCATCCAAAACTGGAATCAGAAATTAAAAATACTTATCCTAAATTTGACATAAAAATAAGAAAGGACTTGGTACAAGGTTCTGGAATAGGTATTGAGAAGTTAATAGATGGTGGACAAGATGGACTGGATTTTGCTTTATCATCCCGTGATGTTTCCTCTGAAGAGGAATACAAAGCTAAAAGAAAGCAGTTTACTCTTAAAGCAATTCCAGTTCTTAAAAGCGGTTTAGCAGTAGCCGTTAACCGCAACTTAGCGATCAATGCTTTGACCAAAGAACAATTAAGTAAAATCTACAGTGGTAAGATTGACAACTGGAGACAGGCTGGCGCTCTCGTTGATATCCCAATTAAGTTTTATACACGTAGTGGTAATTCACAAAGCATTAACGAGTTTAGAACAAGTTTAGAAATTATAAATTTTGGTAGCAATATTAACTATGTTAATACGACTAGTGAAGGAATCCAAAAAATCGCTACAGAACCCGGAGGAATCTTTGTAGGCCCAATCTCAGATGTAGTACCACAGTGTGGAGTTAAGACTTTACCTATTGTTAACACGGATGGTAAAACTTTCTATCCATATCAACAACAAAACTTCGTCTCACCTGCTCAATGTCGCCCTGGCAAGCGTAATCGAGTTAATATCGAAGCGATTTACAGTGGTGAATATCCATTACCTGCTATTTTCTACGTAGTGGTTAAGCAAAATGGTCAAAGAGAAGAGCAAGCTGGTCAAGCCTATGCCAATCTACTTTTAACAAAACAAGGAAAAAAGATGATAAAAAGTCTTCAAGAAACTGGAAGTCTTGACGAAAATAATTAGGTGCTAATGCTTCTCTTTGCTGAATTTTTGTACAAAAGCTCTATTGCATAGTTACAATTTTCTAGTTAGTGGTACAACAGAAAAATCAGTTAGAATCTGGCGATCGCAAAACTGATTTTATATTAATCAAAGTTAAGTAAAATACTGATAATAATAAATATCAATTTATGTCGATTCCACCTTAATTTAGCAGTTGTATTTAATAGCGATCGCACTTACCCATTCTGACATTTCAAAATAGCGATCGCACTCAGTTTTTTATTTATAACAACTCGATAAATTCATCAAAAAAGCCAAAATCTCTCACAACATATCTGGATTTTCCCCCAATTCTCTCAATCTAGCCGCTAAACGAGCCACCTGTGCAGCAGCCGCTTCTTCTCGTATAGCAGCAACTTCTGCTTGTGCAACTGCGGCTTGTGCTTGTGCAACAGCAGCCTCCTCTGGTAACAAAACCAAATTGCCAGCTACATCGTAAAACCGCAACCATATCGCGGTTTCTCTGTCTATTGTTCCTTCATACGTTCCCAACCATAAACCTAACTTTTGACACCACAACCAACCACGCTCATTTGGTGTCAAAGATTGATATTGCTGATTATGATCTAAATGCCACCCTTGCAAAGAAGTCGGGTCAAAGGGGTCATAGACAAAATAATCTGAAGTATGAAAAGTTTGTTCGTAAAGGTCTTTCTTAGCAGTCTGATCTATTTTGGCTGTAGATGGTGACATTAATTCTACAATCACATCAGGATAACGACCGTTTTCTTCCCACACTACCCAACCTTGACGAGAATTAGTCCCATCCACATTCAGGACAGCAAAGAAATCGGGGCCACGGAAATCCTGGTTACGTACTTGGGCGCTGCTGTAATAAATAAACATATTGCCACCAGTAAAAAAATCATTCCGGTCAGCCCAAGCTTGCTGCAATGACCGAATCAACACATTCATGGCAATACGGTGGCGATTTGATTCCAAGGGTTCTCCGTCATCAAAAATTAAATCTGTGGGCGGTGTAGGGTGTTCCCAGTCTAGAATTGCTCTTGGGTTGTTTTCGGTAGTCATGAGCGATCGCCTTTCTCAGAAAGCCTTAGATTTCTATCATAAATTATTCTTCACCCAACCTCGAAAATTACGCATAGCTTGACTTCTTCCAATTGTTAAACACTGCTGAACATATTCATTAACTAATTTAACAATTGGGATATTAGGAAAATTAGGACTAGATTGAGATTTAATATACTTTCCCTCTTGTAGAATCGAAATTTCTAAACCTTGTTGTGTATGTCGCCAAAGTTCAGGAACTCCCAAAATTTCATAATTATCAAATCTAGTGCGAGAAGTAATATCAATTTCGATTGCTAAATCTGGTGGTGGATCTATATTTAAATCGATGCGATTTTTACCAATGGTAGCAGCTTGATTTTGAATATAAAAACTGGTATCTGGTTCTACTGCTTGCCGCATTTGCTCATTTTTAAGAGTTGTAGAACCAAAAGGCTCAAAATCAATTTGGAGTTTGTCTAATAAAACTCTTACTAACTCACCAATATATTCTTTATCTTTTTCGTGTTCTGGTAGGGGAACCATAATTTCTAACCAACCATGACTATAAGAAATACGTGCAGCACGTCTTTCTCCCATTTCTGCTAAAATATTTTCTAACTGCTGCCAACTAATATCTTTGAGCAACATTTGTTGCCCAGGTTTAACAATAATTTGTTGCAGTTTTAAAAGCATATCACCTCAGAGAGTTGATGTATTAATGATTGTATGTAGCAGATTAAATTTAAAATCAACTTTCTTAAAGTATATCGCCTCTAATCATGAGTGTATAAATTAGATAAAACAATCTTTGATATAATTCTTGGCTGTTTCAATTTTGTCAGTAATTTTTAATTTTTACTTGTTAAAGGAATACAGATGGTAAACTCTGTACCATATCCTGGAGTAGAATCAACTTCAATAGTTCCTCGATGTTTATCTACAACAATTTGATAGGCGATCGCCATTCCTAACCCAATTCCTTTACCCACAGGTTTAGTAGTGAACATATAGTCAAATACTCGTTGTTTTACCTCTTCTGACATCCCAATACCATTATCGTAAATTTGAATGATCGCTTGTTTTTGATCGGTGAGTTCAGTCTGAATGCGAATTTGTCCTTCATTCTTTACTAAGAATGACTCTTCTACAGCATCAATTGCATTCACTAGAACATTCATAAACACCTGATTGAGTTGCCCCGCATAGCATTCTACTAGAGGTAAATCACCGTACTTCTTAACGATCTGAATTTCTGGTTGATTAGGCGTGGCTGTCAGGCGATGATTCAGAATCATCAGAGTGTTGTCTAATCCTTCATTAATGTCTACAAATTTCATTTCTGCTTCATCAAGACGCGAAAAATTACGCAGCGACAATACAATTTGACGAATGCGCTTGGTTCCTACTTGCATTGATGCCATTAACTTAGGTAAATCTTCTGCCAGAAACTCAATATCAAGTTCTTGGACGCGATCGCTAATTTCGGGGGTAGGATTTGGGTAGGTTTGTTGATAAAGCTTGAGCAAATCGAGGATATCTTGGCTGTAAACGCTTGCATGGTTGAGATTGGCATGGATAAAATTGGCAGGATTATTGATTTCATGTGCCACTCCAGCCACTAATTGTCCCAAGCTAGACATTTTTTCGGTGTGGATGAGTTGAGCTTGGGTATTTTGCAATTCTTTCAGGGTTTTGCTGAGTTGTTGCGCCTGCTGGCTAGAAATCAAGGCGCGATCGCGAATCTGTTCGTATAGCTGCACCTGTCGCCATGCACTAATCAACCCAATCAATAGCAATCCTCCCAAAACTGTAGCCAACAGGTTCAACGCCTGTAATGGCGATTCAATATTTTCTTTTGGCACAATTAACGCTACTGACCAATTTGCTTCTCTCAGAGGAGTGTAAGCAACATAGCTCCATTTACCATCCAGTTGAACCAATTCAATATTTGTGCGTTTAGCTACCATTTTTTGGCTAATTTCAACTAATCTGGGATTGCGCGAGTTCAGAAAACTCTTGGCAGCTTTTTCGGGTGTACCAATAAATTCCGTGTTGGGATGGGCGATGGGAATTCCTTGAGAATTAAGGGCAAAAGCATAGCTGCCTTTACCTTGATGTAAATTGCTGATGACCTCAACGACCCGGTTAATTGGAATTCCTCCCATTAAAACACCTGCTGGCTTTGTACCTCTTTCGGCAGGAATCGGCGAACTAATCTGAATCTGTAACTGTTTGGTTGTGCGTCCAATAATTGGATCGGCTGCTATCGTTTCACCCGTCATACTCCGCTGAAAAAATTCTCGGTCTTTAACATTGAGATGATCTCCGTGAGTATTGATTAATGTGCTATCTGATGTAGCCAATGCCATGAGCAAAAACGTTTGCAGCCGCTTCAATTCAGATTGCAAGTAAGGTTCCATCACAGGCCAATCTAGCGATCGCACCACAACCGAATTTGCCAAAGTCTTAATTTCCGTCTTACGAATGGCTAACCAGTTATCGATATCATCCTGACCTTGGCATGTTTTTAATAGTACTTGTTCTTTAAGACTAGCGAGCAGCAATCCCTTAACAATCTTGTAACTAGTGATAGCTATGGCGCTAATGCTAATGGACAGAAATATCACAATTAATAATAATATAAAGTTCCGCGATCGCCATTTAAATGAGTAGGAAATTTTGTTGTTTAGGGCATACCACAGGGGTTTTATTTTTAAGCTAAGTTTACATAATCTAAATATCATTATTACTTTATTCTCAACTAAAATTTAAATAGCGAAAATGAAAAGTGCTGAGTAATTTATACTTTCCTCAGCACCAGCACTCATTATTGTTGTTGAGTAGAGATTTGAATGACAAACTCTGTGCCTTTTCCCAGTTCGGAAGTACAAGAGAGCGAACCGCCATGTGCTTCTACCACAATTTGACGAGCGATCGCTAATCCTAATCCAGTGCCTTTTCCGACAGGCTTAGTAGTAAATAAATGGTCAAATACTTTTTGTTTAACCTCTGGTGACATCCCCACGCCATTATCAGCAATCTTAATCAAAACATTCTGACCTGAATCTACTACACGAGTTTGAATAGTGATGCAATTGGGGTTGGCAAGAATCGCTTCCAAACTACGTTCTGAATTGTATTGTTCAAGTGCATCAATGGCATTTGCTAACAAGTTCATAAACACCTGATTAAGTTGTCCCGCAAAGCATTCCACTAGGGGTAGTTTGCCATAATTCTTCACTACTTCAATTGCTGGACGGTTTTCATTAGCTTTTAAACGGTGTCTGAGAATCAGAATAGTGCTATCAATCCCTTCGTGAATATCAAAAGGAACTTTATAATCCTTATCTGCTCTGGAGAAGGTTCGTAAACTGGTACTGATACTGCGAATACGGTTAACACCCAACTTCATCGAGTCCAGCAATTTAGGTAAATCTTCGCGTAAATAATTCAGGTCGATGGCATCAATTTCATCTTGAATATCTAAACCGGGATTGGGAAACTTTTGTTGATAAAGATTAATTAGTCCAAACAAATCTTTAACATAATCTTTGGCAGGTTCAATATTCCCAGCAATGAAGCCTACAGGATTGTTGATTTCATGGGCAACACCTGCTACTAGATTGCCAAGAGCAGACATTTTTTCACTTTGCACCACTTGCAATTGCATCATTTGGAGTTCTTGCAACGCTTGTTCCAATTGTTGCTTTTGCTGCTGTAAGAATTGTTGTGCTTGTTGGCGTTCAGTGATGTCTTCAGATGTGCTAAGGATGCCAAAAACGTTTCCTTCTCTATCTTTTAGAGGAATTTTATTTGTATTAGACCACTTTTGTTTTCCGTCTGCTTGCTGCACTGTTTCGATAATGTTGAGTTCAGGTTGCCCAGATTCCATAATGCGGCGATCGCGCGCTACAAAAAAATCTGATTGCTCGCTAGTCCAGTGAAAGTCGTAATCTGTTTTACCAATAACATTTTCTGGCATTCCTAGACCCCAAGTTTGAGTAAAATTATGGTTACAGCCTAAAAAAACACTATTGCAGTCTTTCCAGAAAACCGATTGGGGAATATTTTCGATAATTAATCGCAAAAATTGTTCAGTCTGTCCCAGGTTTTCTAGAGTATTTTGTGCTTGCTGATAAAGTCGGGCGTTTTCTAAGGAAATTGCAGCTTGAGTACATAATAAATTGAGAATTTCGACGCGATCGCTAGTAAACGCCCCAGTCATCAGATTATTTTCTAAATATAAAATTCCTAAGAGTTTCCCTTGATAGAGAATCGGCGTACATAGCAAGCTTTTGGGTTGCTGACGAATAATATAGGGATCGGCTATTAGCGCCGGATGCAATGTTGTATCAAGGATAACGGTAGGTTGTAGGCTGCGTTTGACGGCGTAAATTAGGCTATGGGGAACCTCTGCACTATCTTCCACAAATATGGACTGTAACACCGTTGATCGTTGCCCAACTTGAGCAGTCCCTTCAACTACCAATCTATTTTCTTTAAGCAGTAGTAACGCACACTTATCTGCTCCAGCATTTTCAATCACTACTTGCAGCAGCTTCGTAAGTAATTTATCTAGTTCAATTTCACTCGAAAGAGTCTGAGAAGCTTTTAAAACTGTTGCCAAATCTAGCATTATTGATGTGTTGCTGCTAGAGGTTACTGATTTATTAATGCTGGGATGGAAGGTAGTAATGCTATCAATATTTGCGATTGTTTCATTGGGTGTAAGTAGTGAACGCCTCTGTTGTAAAATTGGAGCTAGCAGTTGTGGATAATGCTGTTCTAAATCATCGACTTTGGCTTTAGCACCCCAGCGCGTGTAGCAATAGTAAGCATTAATCAAATATTCTTGAGCAATGCGTTCTTTGCCCCATTCTAAATAGAACTTGGCTGCAAGTTCGTTCGCGAGAGCCTCTTCGTTGACATATTCGTTTTCTTTAGCTTTAGCAATGGCGCGATCGTATGATTCGATTGCATCCATATACTTGCCAGAAATTCTTGCTATTTCCGCAGATAATAAGAGATATCGATGTAAAAAGTTGTCTGGGCAACTATTCGCCCAGGTTTTCTGAATTTGTTGATGCTCGCGAATAATATCCCAATACTGCTTTTTCTTCTCTAATGTCACATTGGGATAGAGAGCTATTAAACTGAGGGGATAATAGAAATGATACTGAATAATAGGGAAGAAACCAGAGTTACAACCAAGCGTTTTCTCAGCTTCTTCTGCTGCTTGCACAGCATCTGCATAGCGACCATAAAGGTACGACAATTGGATTTTGAGAAAGCAATACCAATTAATTCCATGTTCAAAGTTATTCTTCTGTCTCCAAACTTCGATATAGGGAATATCTTCGTCATTGCGATCGTTTAATAAATCGGTATTTTTAGATATATCTTGCAAATTCAATAAGAACTGCCGCTGTAAAGTAAATGCATACAGCATATTGGCATCATTAACCTGTTGGACATAGCTCAAATATTTTTCAGTTTCCGCGTAAACATCCGAGAGGCGATCGCCTTTAATTAACATCGCCCAAATCAAAAAGGAAACCGCCCAAACACCAAACACCAAATTTCCAGTTTCTTGACATATTTGGAATGATTGTTGAGAAAGTGGCAAATTCGTTTTTAAATGCTGATTGTAGGGATTTGTGGTATGTGCAAAGATATTATTGGTCTTAAAAATAAATTGCGTACTATTGAAATGACGATCGAGTTTTAGTGCTAATGTACCAAACTCATAAGCCGTTTGATAATTTCCTTGATTTGCCAGACTCATCCCATATAAACAGTAAGCAAAACCAGAGCTTTCTCCATTACCATATTGCAATGATAAACCGATCATTAATAGAGGAGCCAAACAACTGAGATATTGATTTCCTCCCATATAAGCTGCTGCCCAAAGGTCAGCTAAAATACCCATACAAACCTTCTTATCTCGATCTGTCATCTCAGGCAGATCGAATAAATCTGGTATAGGAACCGTTTGCAGTTTAGCTTTTAATTCTTGAAGTTCAGTTTCGATAGCAGATTGCTGTTCTTCAGAAGTGACTGGTAGATGCATTCCTATGATGCTCAAACCCTTTACTCCAGCTTCAATACTAGCTGCTATATTTTCACCTTGAGTCATTTTCAGATACATCTGAATTTTATAAATATCTACTTTTTCAAACCTGTCTTGGCTTTGAGCTAGCGCTATCTCAAATAATATTTCTGCTTGCTCAAAATTGCCAGTTGAATATTCACATTCTGCGGATTCCTGATATAATTGAAACGTAATATTATAGTGAGATAGCCAACTATCTGCTATTAGCAAGCTTCTACCCAATGTGAAATATTTCAGAGCTGCTTTATAAGCAGTAGAAGCTTTTGCTTTCTTACCAGCAATTAGATTCAGTTGAGCTAGCTCATATCTTTGAGATTGTCCATCAATTATGTCAATTCCCTCATTTAACTGATTAACAATGTCAAAAATGCTGCCTTCAAGAGCTTCAGGTAATGTATTGTTTAACAGTAATTGTCCAATTTTTAAATGAGTAGCTTTTCGTTGAGATTCGGGAATTAGAGAATAGGCAGCTTGCTGAACACGATCGTGAAGAAATTTATAAGAACAAGAATCAGGGGAATTGTATTGCTTAAATTCTGAATTCTGAATTAGAAAGTCCGACTCATCATGGTAGAATTTGTAAACCTCATTTGTAGGAATAATCACCCCATCTTGCACAGCTTTCCAAAAGTCTATGGCTGTTTCTAACTGGGATTTTTCATGGACGATCGCTAATGCCGCTAAATCAAATTGATTTCCTACACAAGCTGCTAACTTTAAAACTTCTTGAGTTTCTCTTGACAATTTCTGAAGCTGAATTGCCATGAACTCTACGACATCATCGGTAAGGGCGAGAGATCGCACCTGAGCAATATCACATTCCCAATAACCACCATCAAAATTAAATGTAATTAATCGATCTTGATGTAGCGCTTTGAGAAACTGGGTGCTGAAGAAAGGATTCCCTTTAGTTTTGCTCAATACTAATTCTGTTAAGGGTGCAGCTAAAGCTAAAGAGCAACTCAATGTATCTGCAACCAAATGATTAACGGAGATTCGATCGAGGGGAGTTAAGGTAATTGTATTTACTGTGGCACCTAACTTCTGAATCTCTTCCACAGTCAGCATCAGCGGATGTACTGGGTTGACTTCGTTTTCTCGATAAGCACCAATTAACAGTAGATAGCCGATGTCAGCTTCACTCATTAACAGGTGCATTAACTTTAAAGAAGCAGAATCTGCCCATTGCAGATCGTCAATAAAGATCGCTAATGGATGTTCTGATGCAGTGAAGACTTTAGTGAATTTCAAAAAGAGCGAATTGAAGCGATTTTGTGCCGCACTTCCAGAGAGTTCTGTTACGGGTGGCTGTTTACCAATTATAATTTCCAGTTCTGGAATCACCTCAATCATCACTTGTCCGTTGTCACCCAAAGCAGAGAGAATTTTGCACTTCCATTGCTCAAATTGGGCATCAGTTTCACTCAGCAGTTGCCTGATTAAGTCTCGATAGATTTGTACAAAGGCAGAGAAAGGGATGTTGCGCTGGAACTGGTCAAATTTACCTTTAATGAAATAACCCCGTTGTCGCACAATTGGCTTGTGGACTTCGTTTACCACAGCAGTTTTGCCAATGCCAGAGAAGCCTGCTACCAACATCATTTCAGTACTTCCCTGACTGACTCTCTCAAAGGCATCCAGTAAGTTTTCAACTTCAGTTTGGCGACCGTAAAGTTTTTCTGGGATGATAAAGCGATCGCAAATATCCCACTCACCTAATTCAAAAGATTGAATCGAGCCAATTTCCTGCAATTGAGACAAACATTTTTCTAAATCAAATTTCAGCCCTAATGCACTCTGATAGCGATCTTCAGCATTTTTCGCCATCAACTTGATCACAATCTCACAAAGAACTTCGGGAATCGCTTCTTCCCTCCTACTCCCTGCCTCCTGCCCCCTGCCTCCTGCCTCCTGCCCCCTGCCCCCTGCTCCCTGCCCCCTGCTCCCTAATTCTTCTGGTTGCTTGGCAATATGACAGTGAACCAACTCCATCGGATCGTTAGACTGGAAGGGTAGATGTCCAGCCAACAATTCATAGAAGGTAACGCCGAGGGAATAGTAATCACTGCGATAGTCGATTCCGCGATTCATCCGTCCGGTTTGTTCTGGGGAAAGGTAGGCGAGAGTACCTTCTAAAATATTGGGACTGTAAATTTCTTGGGTTTCTCTGGGTAAAAGAGAGGCAATACTAAAGTCAATCAACTTGACTTGCTTAGTTTCCGGGTTGATAAGAATGTTGGCTGGCTTGATATCTTTATGGATAATTCGATGGCGATAAAGTCCGTCAAGAGTATTACTCAGAGCGATCGCAATATCCAAGAACTCTGTCAAAGTATATTGGTTACTCGCCATTTTTTGATTGAGCCAATCTCTGAGGGAAATGCCGCCAAAATCCTCCATCACCAAAGCATAGCTGTTGCGGTAAGGTTCCAGGCTGTAGGGACGAACAATACCGGGTAGGTCAAGATTTTTAGCAATAGTGTACTGATTACGGAACAGCAGCAGTTCATTGAAGGTAGGATACTCTTGCTGGAGCAGTTTAATTACAACCGGAAGTCGATCCGCCTCTCGAATAGCACGGTAAACTAAGGTTCTAGAGCCTGCATAAAGTTGTTCGCTAATTTGATAGTTAAAAAGCTTATCCATCGGCTCAACTGCTGTATTCATACTTCATCAACTCTTGTGAAATCAGCTACTTATTTAAAGTAGTTTGCCCAACAATAAGCTTTTGCTAACTCAGTTTTCTTTTAAACAATCGTATTGTACGCGTGTAATCTATCTGTAGCTTCTTCAGCAAAACTACCGCTATTTCCGGTAAAATCAAGTTCTAAGGACTGTGGATTTGGGAGAAACTTGGGGTGCCTACACTTGGCGTTAACATTGACCACATCGCCACTATCCGGCAAGCGCGGCGGACGGTGGAACCAGACCCGGTAGCGGCGGCGGTACTGGCAGAATTAGCAGGTGCAGATGGAATTACGGTGCATCTGCGTGAAGATCGGCGACATATCCAAGATCGGGATGTGCGGATATTGCGGCAAACAGTGCGATCGCATCTTAATTTAGAAATGGCCGCAACAGATGAAATGCTAGCGATCGCTCTCGATATCAAACCAGATTACGTGACTTTAGTCCCCGAAAAGCGCGAAGAAGTGACAACAGAAGGCGGACTAGATATTGTCGGGCAAATTGCTAGAATAGGTGAAATAGTCGATAAATTGCAAAGCGCTAGCATTCCAGTTAGTTTATTTATCGATGCCGAACCAGCACAAATTGAAGCCTCTGTCAAGATACAGGCGCAGTTTATTGAATTGCACACCGGACAATATGCCGAAGCTAAAGATGAAACAAATCGCCACCGAGAATTAGCCATATTAGCTAAAGGTTGTGAACAAGCGATTCAAGCTGGATTGCGAGTTAACGCTGGTCATGGACTCACCTACTGGAACGTCTATCCGGTAGCTGCGCTTCCAGGCATGGAAGAACTGAACATTGGTCATACCATCATCAGTCGGGCAGCATTAGTAGGTATGGAAAGGGCAGTCCGCGAGATGAAGCAAGCTATAAGAGGGGATAGGGGATAGGGGATAGGGGATAGGGGATAGGGAATAGGGGAAGAAACTGATAACCTATAACCTATAACCTGTAACCTATAACCTAGAGGGGTTGTCACTGCGAAATCTAGAAATTGGGATCAAATCTTCAGCAAAAACTTCTATGAGCGCAACACAATCTAACAACCTACCACTTTGGGTACAGGATCGGGATAAGGTGATAGCAGAAAGTACTGGTGTCGAGTGGCGCTATCAGACACCGCCTGATTATTCCCGTTCAAAAGAGAATCTTGCTAAAGAAAGTATCTATAATCATCTTGAAGGAACACTGGAAGCGATCGTGCAAAATTTGGTGAGAACCTTCGAGATGGAGGTATCTTTCAAAGCTAACCCGCAAGAGTGGTTATCTATTGTGAATGACAACTTTCGCGTAAGTACCAATGGCGGAGTAGAGTATACCGCAGCAGATTTATCAGCCCAAGGTACTTACAATCTATTTATGGCTGATTCAGAGCATTATAAGGCTTCAGAAGAAAGCTTTGAATCATCCGCAAAAGTCTTCCACACAACATTTCCCCAAGGATTTCCTTGGGAAGTGCTGGAAGTTTTCTCAGGGCCACCGAATGTAACATTTAAATGGCGGCATTGGGGACATTTTAACGGAGAATACAAAGACCATGCACCTACTGGAGAGACGCTAGAAATTATCGGCATGACTATTGCAAAAGTTACCGATGACTTGAAGATTATTTCCTTAGAACACTACTTCGACAATAATCTGTTCTTGGAAAAGCTAACATCTGGTGGCAAACAGGCAAAATCTGAAAACCAAAAAAGTGCTTGTCCGTTCAGCTCTTGGTTCAAGAAATCTCAGAAAAGTTAGTTTTGTCAGGGTACAGAGTCACTGTGCCCTGAAATTATTCATATAGCAACCAAAGGATGAAAATGCAAACATACCATTACGTTTTGGCAAGTCACCGCTTTCTTCTCGAAGAAGAACCGATACACGAAGTTCTCAAAGAACGCACTCGTAACTACCACGAACAAGAAAAACAAATAGATTTTTGGTTAGTTGAGCAACCAGCTTTCTTGGAAACACCGCAGTTTAAAGAGCTAAAAGCGAAGTGTCCCCAACCAGCAGTAGCAATTATTTCTACAAATCCTCAATTTATTACCTGGTTAAAACTGCGTTTAGAGTACGTCATTACTGGCGAATTCCAGGCCCCTTCTGAGGCAATACCAGATGCTTTAGCATCGCTTACTACCGTATCTTAGGCATAGCGCATTGGACATTGGGCATGGAGAAAAGACAAGGTAGACAAGGGAGAGACTTGTTCAATAATTCCTCCTTGTCCCCTTGTCCCCTTGTCTCCCCTGCTCCCCTGCTCCCCTGCTCCCCTGCTCCCCTGCTCCCCTGCCCCTTCCCCACTCCCTAATTTTATTTTTGAGTAACAAAATATATTTTTTGACACATATTTCATCACCATACTGAAGTAGCTAGGTTTTCAGCTTTTTTCTTATAAAATCTTCTAAGACACCTTAATTTACATAATCTAACTTTTGTGCATAGATTTCAGAATTTACCAAGTGTTTTAGGATTAGCGATTGTAGGGTTGATTGGTGGCATGAGTTCTGTACTTGCTCAAAAAACCATTCCCTCTTGTCAACCACCAAATGCGGGTGAGTATCTTTTATTAGTAGTCAGTCCCACAGCAAATAATCAAAAGCAGTTACGTAGCGCCTTACCACCTGAACTGAAAACTATCACCTGCAAATATCTCAACGAAACCGTGACGCGAGTCGGGGGCTTTAACAAAATTGACGATGCTAATCGTTGGGCAAGATATGTCAGCAATATTGTTGGCTTGTCTGCCATAATTACCACTCGACCAACGACAACGGCAAATGTGCAGCCACAGTCACAGCCACAGTCACAGCCTAAACCACCTCAGCAGACAGTCAGCTATAATCCTCAAGCATTAGGAGAAGGTTATGCAGTACTGGTAGATTATTACAACCGTCCAGAATTAGTAAATAGTGTGCAGCAAGTGGTCGGAGGTAATGTTGGTTTTGTTTCTTATGGACAACGCCCTTACTTGCTGGCAGTTTATACCACTAACCAAACTGAAGCCTATAATACATTGCAAAAGCTAAACAATGGTGGTTTCGTTGCCAGCCTAGTAGATAGTCGTAAAGTGATTCTGCTGCGTTCGACTGTGCGGTTTTAGCTATCTTAAGTTCGCTGGTATCCTGATGCGAGCTACCAGAGTGGTAATTTGTCAATTGACCTAATTTGTGATTTTAAATTCAAAATTTAAAAGGGTTTTCAGCGAATATATTTATACTTGCTTTGCGTGAAGCAAGTTATTTGGAACAAATCCTTTCATCCTTAATTCCCTAAATTTATTCACGGGGTAAATCTAAAATCCAAAATCCGAAATTGATTGACAAATTACCGGTTACTAATTATCAATAGCCCCTCAAACAAAGATTTATTGCCCTAGTTTAATAAGCAGACCTAGCTAACCAATAGATGGTTATACCCAAAGCCGATCCAGCGATTACCTGAACTGGTGTATGTCCGAGTAATTCTTTCAGACGGTCTTGGCTAAAGTCTGGTTTTTCATGGAATAATTCATCAATCATTTGATTGAGAATACGAGCTTGCTTACCAGCCGCTTGGCGAACTCCGGCTGCATCATACATGACAATGATGGCAAAAACGATCGCGACGGCAAAATCAGGAGATGCCCAACCCAGTGTTTGCCCTACACCAGCGGCTAGAGCCGTAACCAGAGCCGAATGGGCACTGGGCATACCTCCGGTTGTCACCAAAACACGCACATTCAATTTGCGATGTTTGACGATCTCAACTACGAGCTTTAATGCTTGAGCAATTAAACAAGCTACCAGAGCAACCAGCAGCACCCGGTTGTCTAAAATGTTGCCTATGTCCTGCATGTTATTTTGGTTAGGTTAGTAAATATTAGCAGCAGTTGTTGGTTGAGGAAACATTTAGATTCAACCCAAAATCCAAAATTAATCTAGTAGATCGCGACGGAAACAGACCAACTCTTCAAAATAGCCCAAAAGCTTACTTGATAAACTTTTTGAATTTTGAATGAGTGAATTTTGAATTCCGCTGGGCGGTGTAGTAGAGCATGGCGTTAATAAACCACCCATTCCAAATCAATAAAACGCTTGCGGTACAGGAATTACGAATTACGAATTACGAATTACGAATTACCCAAAGCGTTACTAGTTATTACGGCTGGTAATATAATGAGCGATCGCTTGGAGTGGTTTAGCTCTGTCTCCAAATGGTTCTAATTCCACACAAGCTTCTTTTACTAGCTCTTGGGCTTTTGAGCGCGATTCCTCAAGTCCCCAAAGGCTGGGATAGGTAACTTTCTTTGCTCTTTGGTCTTTGCCAGCTGTTTTACCTAATTGCTCTTGGGTAGAAGTGATATCCAGAATATCATCGATGATTTGGAATGCTAGCCCAATATTTTGAGCATAACGAGTTAGCCGCTGCACATCTTCAGGTGATGCATTAGCAATCAGCCCGCCACAAACTACGCAAGCTTCCAACAGGGCGGCTGTTTTGTGTTTATGAATAAAATTTAGGGTTTCTAAGGAAATATCTGATTTACCTTCCGACTCTAAATCGACAACTTGACCGCCGACCAAACCACCTGCCCCCAAGGCTCGGCCAAGACGGGCAATAACCTGCAAGACCACCTCTCTCTTAACACTTTGAGGGGTTTCAATGGCAACAGACTCAAAAGCAAGAGCCAACAAGCCATCGCCAGCCAAAATAGCTACATCTTCCCCATAGACTTTATGATTCGTCAGCTTTCCCCGACGGTAATCGTCATTATCCATCGCTGGCAGGTCGTCATGTATCAACGACATTGTGTGGATCATCTCCACAGCACAAGCTGTTGGCATGGCCATGTCAATGGTTCCACCCATCATTTCACAGGTGGCAAGACAAAGAATGGGACGTACACGCTTACCTCCAGCTAATAACGAGTAGCGCATCGCCTCATAAATCGTTTCTGGATAAATGACCGAGATAGACCGATCCAAAGCAGTATCACAAAGCTTTTGTCGCTCTTTTAAATAAGCTGCTAAGTTAAATGTGGCTTCTTCTGGTGGTGTCTTTTGGACGTTATCAGTTGCTACCATTCTTTAATTCCTGACATTTTGCGATTTTTGCCTTATACGTCACAATTTTAAGGTGCTGGGGGACTGAAAAAAATGAAGAGTTAGGAGCAGAGACGCGATTAATCGCGTCTGTACGGGATTTATAAGTTAAGAGTTATTAAGAATAACTTTTAACTTTTCACTACTCTTTCTTCTTTTGCCGCTCTAGAATAGCTAGCAAATGTATTTTCCAACAATATGGCAACAGTCATCGGGCCAACACCACCAGGAACTGGGGTGATAAACCCTGCGACATCAGCGGTTGATTCAAAATGGACATCGCCAATGAGACGACTTTTGCCATTAGCATCGGTGACGCGATTCATCCCCACATCTACCACAACAGCGCCCGATTTCACCATATCAGCAGAGATCAATCCGGGACGACCTACTGCTGCAATTAGAATATCAGCATTTTGGGTGATGGTTTTGAGGTCATGCGATCGCGAGTGAGCGATCGTGACTGTAGCATCAGCTTCTAATAGCATCAGCGCCATCGGTTTACCCACCAAAATACTGCGCCCCACCACTACTGCCTGTTTTCCCTGTAAAGGAATCTCATATTCTTGTAAAAGCCGCATCACACCAGCCGGGGTGCAGCTACGTAAACCGCTTTCTCCCCGTACTAGTCGCCCCAAGTTAACTGGGTGCAGTCCATCAGCATCTTTATCGGGATCAATTTGATGTAGCAGAGTTACAGCATCCAGGTGGTTAGGTAAGGGCAATTGCACAAGAATACCATCCACTCTTTCATCGTGGTTGAGTGCAGCAATTACCTCTTCTAACTCTCCAAGGCTAGTTTCGGCAGGGAAATGCTTACCAAAAGAAGCGATCCCAACTTTAGCGCAGGCTTTTTCTTTATTGCGTACATAAGCAGCTGACGCTGGGTTATCACCAACCATCAACACTGCTAAACCAGGAGGTCGTCCAATTTTTGGTTGTAATTGTGTAATCGCAACAGAAAGTTCTTGCTGAATTTTTGCTGCTAGAGCTTTCCCATCAAGGAGTTTGGCAGTTTTTGTTTCCATGAAAATTCCCAGCTATGTTCGCTTTTTGTCCAAAGTCCAAAATGAAAATATTGATTCTTAACTCTTGACTTTCGACTATTATTGTGTTGCTGTTTGATGTCGTAGCGTTTCTCTCACAGTAAATTCATAATGTTTATTTTCTCAGATCAACGGCATCATCTGAAGAATAAAGAATTGGGAGTGAGGGAGCAGAGGAGCAGAGGGGCAGGGGAGCAGAGCAGCAGAGGAGCAGAGGGGCAGGGGAGCAGGGGAGAAATAAGTTGCAGTAAGTTTTTCGCCTCTGTACCTCTGCCTCTTGTGCCAACCAAATGCCCAAAATAAATAAATCGGTGGCTTTTATGCGACAAATAAGAAATTTATCTCTTTCGTTCTTGTACGGGCACAGTATTGTTCCTTACCGTTTGGGGTTGACTTTTTTCCTGATAACAGGACTTTGTAGTTGTGGTAACTTGATATCGCCTGGTTTGCGTGGTGCTGGCTTAAAAATTGGTACAAATGTCACTCCAATTGGAGAAATTAAACCAAAACAAGACAATCAGGCTATAGTTTACATCCAAGGTCAGGTAGAAAAGCAAGCTCCCCTGCTCGAACAGTGGGCTTATAAAATTAAGGACTCAACAGGCAAAATTTGGGTTGTCACCAATCAAAAAAATCTGGGTGAAGGTTCAGAAGTTGTAATTAAGGGTAAAATTCGCTACCGAAGTATTCCTTTAGCTGGCAAAGAATTGGGGGAAGTTTATTTAGAAGAAGAATAATAACAATTAAAAATAAAGAGTATGAACAATCAACAGGTGCACGTAGCGATCGCAATTCTCTACCAGAAAAACAAGTTTCTCATGCAACTGCGTGACAACATCCCCGGTATTCTCTACCCTGGTTACTGGGCGCTGTTTGGCGGTCACATCGAACCTGGTGAAACGCCAGATGTAGCGGTAAAACGAGAAATTTTAGAAGAAATCGGCTACGATCTACCACCCTTTCTTGAATTTGGCTGTTATCCCAACGAAAGAGTTGTCCGTCATATCTTTCATGCACCACTCTTAGTGGAATTAAATCAACTAGTTCTGAATGAGGGCTGGGATATGGCCTTATTTACGCCAGAAGATATTCGCCAAGGTAACTGTTATTCACAAAATGCTGGCGAAGTGCGACCTTTGGGGGCAATGCATCAAAAAATTATGTTGGATTTTATTGAGAAAAATCCAACATAATTTGGGGATTAGTCATTTGTCATTTGTCATTTGTCATTGGGTACGAGAGGCAGAAGTGCTGCTCCCCACTCTCCACATCCCTAGAAGTCAAAATAAAGTTAGAACTCTTATGAGGTGATCGCTAATGCAATCAGCAAACAAACTGCCGCGATGGTTAACTATAGGATTAGCATTTCCCATTGCCATTCTCAACGGCTGGCTATTGCTCCAACTTATACAGTATTTTCAACCCTTAGTTAGCATTATCGCCGCCGCCATCCTGCTGGCTTTTGTCTTGAACTATCCAATCCAGTTTCTCCAGGAACAAGGGGTGAAACCCAACTTAGCGATCGGAGGAGTGTTGCTTTTGACTCTAGTGGTTTTAGTAGCTTTAGGCATTACCTTGGTTCCCCTGATTATTCAACAGCTCGTTGAACTGGCTAATATTTTGCCCAGTTGGATTGATTCTGGTACTGTGCAGCTGCAAGCTTTTCAGGATTGGGCGTTAAGTCAACAGCAACTTCCGATTAATTTAAGTGGTTTATTTACCCAAGTTCTGGAACGATTATCTAACCAACTTCAGTCCTTCACTGGTAGAATTCTTGGTTTTGCTGTCGATACTATTGGTATTGTCCTGAATGTGCTGCTGGCAGTAGTGTTGACTATCTACCTAATATTGAATGGTGAACGTCTTTGGGACGGAATTTTTCAGTGGTTTCCCCCTAATATTGGGTCAAGAGTACGAGAATTACTGCGAGAGGATTTCCACAATTACTTTATCGGTCAAGCAACATTGGGAGCTGTGTTAGGGGTGACAATTACTCTGGTGTTTTTGGCGCTGCAAGTTCCCCTAGCTTTACTTTTTGGTATTGGTATTGGCTTATTTTCACTCTTCCCCTTTGGTACGGGGGTAGGTATCGCCATAGTAAGTTTGTTGGTAGCGCTGCAAAATTTTTGGTTAGGGGTGGAAGTCTTAGGTGTAGCTGTTGCAATCGACCAAGTTAATTCTAATATTATTGCACCTCGAATTCTCAGCAATTTGACTGGCTTAAATCCTGTGTGGGTGGTGATTTCTTTATTGCTGGGCGCAAAGTTGGGAGGAGTACTGGGTTTGTTAATTGCGATCCCGATTGCCAGCTTTATCAAGGATACAACAGATAGCTGGCAAGCTGGAGAGTTTAATAAGATAGAGGATATAGAGTCAGAACCTGTGAC
Source organism: Nostoc sp. LEGE 12454 (assembly GCF_056620565.1). NCBI lineage: Bacteria > Bacillati > Cyanobacteriota > Cyanophyceae > Nostocales > Nostocaceae > Nostoc > Nostoc sp. LEGE 12454. Next base: position 31,264 of record NZ_JBWQXL010000002.1, on the reverse strand, counting down.
GGTAAAAAGTGAGAGAGCAGGAACTTATAGCTAAAGTTTCATCATTCTGATTAACTGAAAAACTGGTGCGATGGTTCATAAATAAACTGCAAAATCCTAGTTTAAAATGTCAACAAACAAGAAGCTATTATTTTGCGATCGATAGTTTTCTAGAAAGCTTCGTCAAGATCATAACGGAATACAACGCTTGCAGAACATGACTGCGAAGCCTACCTCAGAAAACCTAAGCAGTCAGTATTTTGAAAAAATGAAAAGTTGTTTAAGACTTACCTTTGAGAATGGGAAAACAGCACTAGCGACTCAAGTTGAGCAATCAGAAGAATTGCCTTATGCTCTTGAGGAAATAGGGCTTGGTGGCTCGCGTCCTGTTTTAGTAGTAGTGGGGGGTGCAAGTAACATCAGTGAAGCTGATTTTCTTCGTATTCAACAGTTGTTTGTGGAAGTTTTAGCCCCCATCGCCGAAACTTTGGGGGCTTATGTCGTGGATGGTGGTACGGATGTAGGAATTATGCGAATGATGGGTGCGGCTCGTACCCAAATAGGTGCTAAGTTTGCTTTAGTTGGTGTGACAACTGGAAGCAAAGTGGCTTTACCTAATCATTCGGAAACTGTTGCTGATTTAACACCCTTAGAGCCAAACCATACTCATTTTGTACTAGTTCCTGGGAAGAATTGGGGCGACGAGTCTTCTTGGATCTCTTGTGTTGCGGCTATGCTGGCGAATGATGCACCTTCAATGACAATACTCTTGAACGGTGGTGAAATTACCTTTAAGGATGCCTTTTATAGCGTTAATAGCGGCAGAGTAGTTCTTGTGATTGCTGGTAGTGGTAGAACCGCAGATATACTTGTAGATGCTTTGCATGGAAAGGCTACTGATGAACGAGCCAAAAAGCTAGCTAAATCTGGTACGTTACAATACGTCGACTTAATCGACATAGAGAAAGGAGTTGATAAATTAGGCAAAGTAATTAAAGGGTTACTTTCTAATTAGGAGTAAAAATGGCAAAAAAAGATAGTTATCACGAATTTTTAAAATAAGATTTTAATAAATTATTTGCAGGTATTAACTTAGGTGATGTGCAAAACATTTTTTGCGATCGCGCTGGTTAGAACAAGTACTCTGGATGGAAATTAAGGCAAATTCATCGCGCGATCGCCCTTATTTTTTATGGATAAAAACTATTATTAGTGGTGTAATTCTTACAGCATTGGTAAATCTAAATCTTAACACTAATTTAAAGCCTAACAATAGCAATAGGAATGTCATCGATCAACTTTTGGTTTAAGTCAAATAGTTGCTATTAGTGCTGCCATTGAAGAGTTTTTTCACTATGGAGAATGCTAGCGACATTATCGCCGAACAGCTATGCAAGAAATTAACGTAATTTCAAAGAATAAAAAAACTGAAAAGTAGAACTTGTAAAGATTACAAACATCACAGATTCAGAGAAGTGCCAGTGTTTATTGATAATCAAGTCCAGACAATGGACGATCGGGAATGAAAAAAGAGATAAAAAAGCTGAATATTAACATTAGATTTGGTTCCTAAAGGATTAAAAGCTACTGTTGTTATTGCTAGAACTTCGCTTGGCACGTTTTTGCTGGTACATCGACTCATCTGCCTGTAATATGAGTTTTTCCAATGAAACATCTTCATTGATAACGCACTCTTGAACTCCAATACTCATTGATAGACGATAATTTCTACCTTGATTCTGATTAAATAAATCAATGTTAGTTTGGAGACGAACACTAATTGCATTTGTACGATCTGAACATTTCGGAATAAATACAACAAACTCATCACCCCCTAATCGGGCAACGATGTCAGAATCTCGATAGGTTTTACTTAGTAGGTCTGCGGCATCTACTATTACCCGATCTCCAACTTCATGCCCAAAGGTATCATTGATTTGCTTCAATCCATCTATATCTATAAATAAGAGACAACAGGGCTTTTGTAGCTGATGGGCTAGTTTTAATTGTTGATCTGCAAATAGAAAAAAACCTCGTCGATTGTACAGTCCGGTTAATTCATCCGTTAGAGATAAGCGCCTAACTTCTGCCTCAACTTTTTGATGCCCCTCTATTTCTTTTTCTAGTGCAGCAGTTCGATTGTGGACTCTTTGTTCTAATTCATTATAAATTTGCACGTTTTCCATTGCGACAGCCGTTGTGTCTGCCAATGCCTGTAATAGTTTTACTTTTTCTTCCGTTGGCTGATGTAACGTTGCCCAATATGTTCCAATTGCACCGATGGGGTTACACGCTCGGATCGGCACCATTGCCAAGCTTTTGACAAAAGTCGGTTGATAAGCTGCAAATGGAATCCGTTCATCTCCATAAATATCGCTAATCACAACGGGCTGACGGTTTCGCATTGTATGCCCACCAATGCAAATACTCATCGGGAAGCGTTGCCCTTTCCATAAGGGAGCGATCGCATCTTCATCTGCGTAATAACATTGATCTCCATCTCGTAGCACAAAACTAGCCCCATCTGCCCCAGTCAACTCACGCGCAGATTTTCGCACAATCTCCATAATTTGCTCTAGCGTTCGTGCTAGTGACAATGCTTGAACAACCTCAATTAAATGCTCTATCCCATGAACATAAGACATTTCAGCTTTGACATCATTAGAATCAGAAATGATGACAGGTGAAGCAGAGCTTTGAAAATTCATGCGCTTCCACCAATAAAAAAGGATCAAAAATTAATTGAAACTGCGATCGGATCGCAATGTCTTTATTCTCAAAAACAAGGCAAACGCATCTTATTTTTATAATGCTTACTTGGCAAAAGTTTCAAGCATTATTTATTTTTAGGACTAAATTTTTAACCCTTGCTGGGCATGGATTACAGAATTTAAATGCCTTTACCCTGATTCTAAAAAATTTTCCATTTTATTCTATTAGAGATATTACGGATTTCTTTAATGATCTATCTAAAGAAAGGTTGCAAAACTATCTCGATATGTTAAATTAATATGATTTTTGCGAATAAAATAGAAAAGGTCTTGTCAGGTATAGATAGATACTATGGTATCTTGACTTGATTGGACACAGAAATTCTGTGACATAGATGATTTCTATGCCATCTGAAAACTAATGTGTCAGAAAAAGCCTCAACTGCCGTTTTTTGAGTTCATCGAACTCACATTAAATTAATCCTCTAAAATCTTAATTTCATCAAGTTGATTAATCACCACATCCGCACCTCGGACGTTATCTGACTTACCTACCCAAGTGATACCAATACAACCTGCGGCTTTAGCATTACGCGCCATTTGCATATCACCAACTGCATCACCCACCATCAAGGTAGCGCTCGGTTCAACTCCTAAAGCTTGGCAAGCTTGCAAAAATAGCACTGGATCTGGTTTACTTGGCCCTTCATCTACGCCCATTTCCAACTGGATATAATCGCTTAACTGGTGATTGGCTACAAAATTGCGTACTTCTTCAGTTGTCGCAGCCGAGAGGATACCAAGTTTTAGACCACCCTCCCGCAGGTATTTCAAAATTTCTAGGCTACCTACAAACAGTGGTGAAGGAGTTTCTCCAATGTATTTTTCCGCTTCATTCAAAGCTTGACGGGCTATTTTTAAGCACTCAAACCATCCTCTTCCAGTTTCGGCAATATATGCCGCAGCCGCAACTTCTGTTTCGCGGCGGCTTGCTACTGATATTAAACCTGCGGGATCTAGAAAATTGCCATTGATGCCAAATGCCATTAATAGGGGTTCCCCAGTTCCAGGGATTTGAGCATCTATTAACCTCGTTGCCTTTTGTGCTAGCGATCGCAAATAAGTTTCTGAATCTTCTAGAGTACCGTTTTTGTCAAACAAAATTGCCTGAATATTATCAAAAGTGATATTTCTACATTTTATGGTTGCCATAATATTTAACTTCTAATTACTCCCAACTCTTCACTTTCACCAATTCTCTACATAAAAAAAGAGGGAAAAACCCTCTTTATAAAATGATTTAATACTCTTACTTCAAGACAAGTAAAATTATAAAAAATCTATTATTCTTCAATAGCTGCTGGAATTTCCTCTTCAGTTTCCGTTGCTGCTGGAATCTCTGTTTCAATTTCCGCAACTACTGGAACTTCTTCTTCAAGTTCTGCTGCTGGTGGAATATCTTCTTCAAGTTCTGCTGCTGGTGGAATATCTTCGTCAAGTTCCGTTGCTGGTGGAATATCTTCGTCTGCAAGAACTTCCGCAGGTGCAGCCGCAGCAGTAGCACCTTGCTGCTTGGCTAATAGCTGTTCGCGATACTTAGCAGCCATTTCTTCTGCTTTATCGTAGACCAAATCCCGGTTTTTAATCATGTCACCGGGTTCGGGTTCTAGCTGCTTGGTAGATAGGGAAATGCGACCCCTTTCTGCATCCAAGTCAATGATCATAACTTTCACTTCATCATTGACATTGAACACGCTATGAGGTGTATCAATATGTTCGTGAGAAATCTCAGAAATGTGCAGTAGACCACTGACGCCGCCAATGTCGATGAAAGCACCGTAGGGTTTGATCCCACGAACAGTACCAATTACTACTTCGCCGACTTCTAGGCGGTTCATCTTGCGCTCAACCAGCGCCCGACGATGAGATAGAACGAGGCGATTGCGTTCTTCGTCTACCTCTAGGAATTTCAACGGCAGATCCTCGCCAACCAATTCTTCTTTAGGTTTGCGGGTACTGATGTGGGAACCTGGGATAAAGCCACGTAATCCCTCAATCCGTACCAATGCTCCACCGCGATTGGTTGCAAATACGCCAGAACGTACAGTAGCATCTTCTGCTTGCAACTGGCGCACGCGCTCCCAAGCCCGCATATATTCAATACGGCGAATGGAAAGGGTTAATTGACCATCTTCGTTTTCATCGGTAAGGATGAAAAATTCGCGCGTTTCGTTTGACTGTAATACTTCTTCCGGGCTATCCACCCGGTTAATAGACATTTCTTGTATAGGAATATATGCTGCGGTTTTAGCACCAATGTCAATCAGAGCGCCGCGCGGCTCTATACTGAAAACTGTTCCTGGCACAACATCGCCAGGGCTAAAATGATAATCGTATTTGTCAAGTAGAGCAGCGAAATCTTCGTGAGTGAATCCAATTTCTGTAGCGGTTAAATTCTGATTGACCATGCTGATTTGTTCCTGGTTCTAGTCTCCGTAAAGGTGGTGCGACAAGCGCGATGCGTTATGTAAGCAGTACTATGGCAGCTTACACAAAACATCCTTTTTCATCCTAGCGCAGAAAAGCTAGCATTAACACATATCTACTCCCAAGATTGGAAATTATATCACAATATAAAAATGATTTGTCATTTACTTAGTAGTGAAAACCAACAAAGGACGAACATAATAATATCCGTTGCCACCATACTTAGTAGCAACGGATATTAAGATTAAATCCGCTTAAAAGTCTGTGGATAGGATCTACTTATCTTTTGGTTTCTCAAAGCGAGGGGGTTCGCGAAATGCGATCGCAAAGAAGAGAGTACCTATACACAGAGTAAAAATCAAGATGTACGCAACGCTTTCCATATTACGATTTCCTCTTTATCCAGCCAGTAATTAAAGTTTTGAGTGCTGAGTGCTAAGTGCTGAGTCAGAGCTTAACTCGGAACTCAGCACTTCTTTACTCAGCACTGAAATTAAAGGGCTTCTTTCCGGCGGGTTGACTTGTCACCCACTTTCTGGAATAGACCCCACTCAACTTGCTCTTCTAGATCGGCGTCAACACCAGCAAATACGTCTCGGTAAATTGTCCGAGCGCCATGCCAGAGATGACCAAAGAAGAACAGCAGAGCAAATACGGCGTGTCCAAAGGTAAACCAACCTCTAGGACTGGTGCGGAATACACCATCAGAGTTCAAGGTTTCCCGGTCAAATTCAAAGATTTCACCGCCTTGAGCCTTACGGGCATACTTCTTCACATCAGCTGGTTCTGTAAAAGTCTTACCATTCAGATCGCCACCGTAGAAACTAACGGTGACACCAGATTGCTCGAAGCTATACTTAGATTCTGCCCGACGGAAGGGAATGTCAGCGCGGACAATTCCATCTTCATCAGTCAAAATCACTGGGAAGGTTTCAAAGAAGTTGGGGAGACGACGCACGGTCAATTCCCGTCCTTCAGAATCTTTGAATACGGCGTGACCTTGCCAAGATTGGGCAATGCCATCACCCTTCACCATTGGCCCTGTACGGAATAGACCACCTTTAGCGGGGCTATTACCGACGTAATCGTAGAAAGCCAATTTTTCAGGAATCTGCGACCAAGCTTGATCGAGGGTTTCACCTTGAGCAACGCCTGTTTGGACGCGGCGCTGAATTTCTTGACGGAAGTAGCCTTGATCCCATTGATAGCGGGTAGGACCAAACAATTCGATGGGTGTGGCGGCGTTACCGTACCACATAGTACCAGCAACAACGAAAGCAGCGAAGAAAACCGCTGCAATACTGCTAGAAAGTACTGTTTCAATGTTCCCCATCCGCAGGGCTTTGTAGAGCCGTTCGGGGGGTCTAACTGTGAGGTGGAATAAGCCTGCAATAATACCAACAACACCAGCAGCAATGTGGTGAGCCGCAATGCCACCAGGGTTATAGGGGTTAAAACCATCTGGGCCCCATTCTGGTGCTACTGCTTGGGCTGCACCAGTTACACCATAAGCGTCAGAAACCCATATCCCCGGCCCAAATAGTCCGGTGACATGAAAAGCACCAAATCCAAAACAAAGTAGACCAGATAAGAACAGGTGAATGCCAAACATTTTTGGCAAGTCGAGAGCCGGTTCACCAGTGCGGGGATCTCTAAAAAGTTCCAAATCCCAGTAAACCCAGTGCCATACGGCGGCTAAAAATAGCAGACCGGAAAGAACAATATGAGCTGCTGCAACGCCTTCGAATGACCAAAAGCCAGGATCGGTTGATGGCCCACCAGTAACGTTCCAACCACCCCAAGATTGAGTAACACCCAAACGTGACATGAACGGCAAGACGAACATTCCTTGACGCCACATTGGGTTGAGAACTGGATCGCTAGGATCAAAAACAGCTAGTTCGTAGAGTGCCATCGAACCAGCCCAGCCTGCTACTAAGGCTGTGTGCATTAGGTGTACAGAAATCAGTCGCCCTGGATCATTCAGAACGACTGTATGTACTCGGTACCAGGGTAGTCCCATCGACTACGCTCCTCCTCGATGAGTTAGTTTACAAAGCAATTTTCTTACTGAGGTTATGAGAGACGAAAATCGCCACTCATAAAACTCTCTCTTGTTTTTTGTTATTGCCAGAGCCAGAGTATCACCACAGCGTAGTCTTAATAAGTCAGACAGCGTGGGTGCTTCGGCAATGCTTACTCGCTTCGGGAGGTTTACCTATGTTAGGGTAGCCATCGCCAAGCAAAAATGAGAATGTTTTAAAAAGTGTAACTATTGATGGAATTGTTTGCAAGCGTGTAAATTGATGCGATCGCGTAGCATCTCCAAGTTTTTTCGCTACCAATACCCGTTGGGGATGAAATTTGCTTATCTTTTCTTTACGTGGGGAGCAGGGGAGCAGGGGAGCAGAGAAGTTGTTATCCCCTCTGCCCCTCTGCCCCTCTGCCTCTTGTGCCCCATACCTATACCTACTATCTACTGAACCACCAAGTGGATATTTTGCAGTTGACACTTCGCCTCAGCTGTACCCAGGCGTTCGATAACCTGTTCGGCACTCATCAGACGCTTGAGTACTACTTGACCGATGGTCTGGCTACCAATTACTGGTGTTGTTGGCTTCACTTCCACGGTTAAAACGGCTTCTTCAACTCGATAAAGCCAGAGCAATTCATTTTCTTCGACTAAACAAATATTCATTCGCTGAATATCTGGTTGGCGTCGCCATGCAGTTATTTGCCAGAGTCCATCAGATGCCCAAACTCTTGCAACTGCCCATCCCTCAGATAGAAAGAAATACTTCACGGTCTTAGTCTCACTATTTCGACTTTCAATCTGCTGTTAACGATATCGCGATCGCTTTAGTCGCTGATGTTCAAACACACTTCTTTTTGAGAATACAGCCAATCTTGACGATAAAACGCTTTATCGATGTCTGTTCTCAAGCAGTAACAGGTAAAATCTCAACGTACATTACTTGGGCTAAGTGTCAAAGCTTTACAAGACCTATTTTTCTAGTAACTATGAATTTACGACAAATTTAACCAATGTTGAAAATTTTAATTACATAAAAACTTTTCAATACTTAATAAATCTTAAATATCAAATTCTGTATTTTATCAATGATTTTTTGTAACCAAATAGTGAATAGGTGTAGCCCGTCGTAGGCATCACAGCAATAAACTTGATTATGAAGTTGAATATCCGCCACAAATTTTTGATTTAGATGGCTACAGAGGTTCTATTGCAACAAGAATCACTATAAATTGTGAAGATTCAGCATAAGAGTCACAAATGTAGTAAAATTGCTGACCGCTGATATCAAATATATTATTGCTATGACCTGGTTTTCCTTGTTCGTGAAACGATGGGGTCGGATTAGACAATTCCTATCTTTGTTCTGTCTATGTTTATTTTTAATTGTTAGTTGCGCTCCTCGTCCGCAGTCAACTACGCCGCCATCTGGTTCTGTAAATACCCCTACAGGTGATGGTCGTATTACTATCGGTACAACAGCCAAGCCAAGAACCCTCGATCCGGCTGATGCTTATGAGTTAGCAGCTTTAGGTTTGGTGTTTAATATGAGCGATCGCCTCTACACCTACGAACCAGGAAGCACCGAAATTAAACCTCAATTAGCTACAGCATTACCCAAAGTCAGTCAAGACGGCTTAACTTATACCATCCCCTTACGTCAGGGAGTACTTTTTCACGATGGAACTTCCTTCAATGCTCAAGCAATGTCCTTTACCATCCAGCGCTTTATTGAAAACAAAGGAAAACCCTCATTCTTACTAGCTGATGTAGTAGATTCGATAAAATCGACAAGCGAGTATGAGTTGACAATCAAGCTGAAAAAGTCCTTTGCAGCTTTTCCTTCACTGCTGGCATTTCCTGGAGTGTGTGCCGTTTCGCCAAAAGCTTACGAAGTCGGTGCTGGTAAATTCAAGCCGAATATTTTTGTAGGAACTGGCCCTTACAAATTAGGACAGTATGGTACTGATTCCATCCGATTTGATGTGTTTGATAAATATTGGGGAGAAAAACCAGTTAACAAGGGTGTTAATCTCCAAATTCAAACTAGTCCAGTTAATTTGTTTAATGCTTTTCGTACAGGTGCAATCGATGTAGCTTATCTGTCGCTGCAACCAGATCAAAATCGAAGCTTGGAAGAAGGTGGTAAAAAAGGGGATTGGCAAGCGATCGCAGCTGAAGGTAGTGTAGTAAGTTATCTGGTATTAAACCGGAATCAAAAGCCTTTAGATAAATTAGAGGTAAGACAAGCGATCGCATCCATAATTGACCGTCCACTTTTAAATGAACGAGTGTTACTTGGTCAAGCAGATCCGCTATATAGCATGATTCCCACAACGTTTAAAGTTTCTGTGCCATTATTCAAAGATAAATATGGTGATGCTAACTTCGATCAAGCTAAAAAATTATTAACTACTGCTGGCTTTTCCAAAGAAAATCCTGCAAAAGTACAAGTTTGGTATCCTTCTAGTTCACCTACTCGGAGTTTGGCAGCACAGACACTCAAATCTCTTGTGGATGTCAAAATGGATGGAATACTGCAATTTGAAGTTACCCAAGCGGAAGGGCCTGCCTTCTTTAAAGACATTGCCAAGGGTTTGTATCCGGCAGCTTTACTTGATTGGTATCCAGACTTTTTAGATCCAGATAATTACGTCCAGCCATTTTTGTCTTGTGACAAAGGTTCCGTGGCTAAAGGATGCGAAGATGGAGGCAGTCAAACTCAAGGTTCGTTCTACTATAACGAAGCCATAAATAAATTGATTGATGGGCAACGCAAAGAACAAAACCTCGAAGCGCGTCAGAAAATTTTTAACGAAATTCAAACGCAAGTTACTACTGATGTACCTTACGTTCCTTTATGGCAAAACAAAGACTATGTATTTGCCCGAAATGGTGTTAATGGCGTAAAACTTAACCCTACCCAAATTTTGGTTTACCAGACACTTAAAAAGTAGTCATTGGTCATTAGTCATTGGTCATTAGTAATAACTGTTGACCATTGACTTTTGACTATTCAATAAAAATTTCATGTTTAATATATATTTAGTTGATAGCTAAAATAGTTCCCAAAATTGCATTTTGAATCTTAAACTTTAAATTCCTTATGTCTCGTTCTAAAGCTTTACAGTATTACATTGTTTCTCGGTTGCTTCTTGCGCCACTTCAACTATTAACCATCATCACTATTGTATTTCTCTTACTAAGAGCAACACCAGGAGATCCAGCAGATGCAATTCTTGGTGGACGTGCGCCAGAAGCAGCTAAAGAAGAATTGCGAAAACAACTCGGTTTAAACCTTCCGTTGTGGCTACAGTATCTAACTTATTTGGGAAGCATACTGCGCTTTGACTTGGGAACTTCTTTAATGAGTCGCGGACAAAATGTTTGGGACATAATTGGGCAATATTTCCCGGCGACAGTGGAGTTAGCAGTATGTAGTATGGCGGTTGCACTCATCGTCGGCATTGCGGTTGGGACTCTTTCGGCTTCACGTCCTGGGACATATTTTGATGTCGGCGGGCGCTTGTTTGGTATCATCACCTACGCACTTCCGATGTTTTGGGCGGGAATGCTTTTGCAGTTGATTTTCTCAGTCCAACTGGGTTGGTTTCCTAATTCCAACCGCTTTCCGCCCAATCTGCCGGCTCCGACTACTGTCACTGGATTGTATACAATTGATAGCTTACTCGGTGGAAATTTCGCTCAGTTTTTCACATCCTTACACCATCTTGCGCTACCGAGTCTCACACTAGGAATTTTGCTCAGTGGAATTTTTGAGCGAATTGTGCGAGTGAATTTAAAGCAAACCTTGCAAGCCGATTATGTAGAAGCCGCTAGAGCCAGAGGTATTGGTGAAAATAAGATTTTAGCCTCCCACGCTTTAAAGAATGCTTTAATTCCAGTGATTACAGTCTTGGGATTAACCTTTGCTTCTCTGTTAGGTGGAGCGATTTTGACAGAGGTAACATTTTCTTGGCCTGGTTTGGCCAATCGACTTTATCAAGCGATCGCCGATCGCGATTATCCCACAGTCCAAGGAGTGCTAGTATTTTTTGGTGCGATCGTTGTCAGTGCCAGCATTTTAATTGATATTTTAAATGCTTATGTAGATCCACGAATTCGCTACTAGCAAAAAGTTCTTAATTCTTGCTTATTTTCTTGTAAGGTGGGCAGCATTGGAAGCGCTCACGTCAAAGTCTTGCCCGCCCTTTTTGGTTGGTAATACCCCACAAGAGATGCAGTTTCACTCTAGAGTTTTCTGATGATTACAGAAACTTTTTGCTTTCAAACGGGCAACTTAAATTACTGCCCGACATCCAAAATAAAGTAGAAACTATCTTCAGCAATTCTGTTGCTGCCAACTTGCTTAACGATAGGTATGATGACTCGGTGCTGTCCTGGTTCCAGCTTCCAGGTTTTTTGGAAGTTACCAATATTATGACAACCAGCATTTATCGGGAAGGTACTAGGAGTGAAAAGACCATTTTTATAATTCTCAACTCCACTTGGAAACAGATAACTTTTTACTTCTACTCGATTGACTGGAGCTTTAGATGGTATGCAATAGCTGAGGTTTGATAGTCTTAGAATATCTCCAGCTTTTAAAGGTATGCGATCGCGATTTTTAACTTGCTGAGGTTCGTTGCTATTAAATTGTACAGTGAGGTGAGAAATGCATACTTTAGTTGCAGAAGTTTGATTGCATTCTGAATCAGAAGTAGGAGAAATATGAGCTTCAGTATTAGTCTTTCCGTTTACCGCAATCCAAGCAGCACCCAAAACGCCAATCAAGCCTATGATAGCCACTGTCAATGGCACAATTACGTTGTCAGTTGAGACTCTCATAGTAATTTACCTCTTCAAAATCAGTTTTATTAATAAATAACCATTGACAACAGCATATATTTTGCTTGGAATAAAGTCCCAGAAAAGCCTTTCCGGTTAACAAAAAAATTATCGGAAAAATTATTCCGCATTTTTAGATATCCGGAAAATGGTATATTTAAATTCTGTTTGGTTAAAATCTAGAAGTGCAGATTAGGTTGCCAAGGTGTTGAGGATAATGGCAAAAATATGAGTTCTTGGCAAACCTTTCTCGTAATGGATGTATTTCGTCAGTATGGTTTAAGCCCTACAGAACAAGAGATTTTTCTGGCAAAATTTCCTGATGAGAACACTGTTAACAACAATAATCAGGTTGCAGACCAATCATTAGAAAATAAGCAACTTCCCGACACAGCAGAGACTGTGACGAGGCAGATGTGGACGATATATAACCGAAGATTTTCTCCCCAGCAAGACCGCGAAGGATTTCTGGAATTTAATCATAAAAGTAGTAGAAGCAAAGATATAAAATTTCTAGCTTGGTTAAAAAATAAGTATTCACAATGGCTGGAAACACAAAATTATAAGATTGTTGATTCTGTCCCTACTTACACAGAGAACCCATTTACTCCCCTGAATGACATCATCACTGACCAGCATCTACTGTACGGTCGGGAAAGAGACATTACAAGGATATTTGAAACCCTAAACAGCGGCAGTAGTGTAGCACTGATTGGAGAGAAAAAAATCGGTAAGTCTTCTCTACTCCAAGCTATTTACCAACAAGCACAACATCGATTGCTCAAACCCCGCAAAGCAATTTATCTTAACTTAAGCCTAATTTTTAACGATGATGACTTTTATGATGAACTCTGCGAACAAGTTCAGATGCCTGTCGAGAGGGGTCGGCAATTAATTCGTAATTTACAACAACAGCAACTATTGCTGTTATTAGATGAAGTAGAACAAATGACTTGGAAGGGTTTTACCAGAGACTTGCGCCAACAACTGCGTGGTTTAGCTGACGGACAAGCTAACCCACCTCTGCGCTTGGTGATTACAGCCAGCGAACACCTAGACATTTTATTTCCTGATAGTCGAGATAATCCTTCACCCTTCCAAGGCGTTTGCATTGAAGAAATTATCCAGCCTTGGGACGAAAATATAGTCCGTGGATTTATTCGCAGTCGTTTAATGAATACTCAGGTTAGTTTTACAGAAGAGGAAATTATTCAACTAATCAAAGAAAGTTGCGGACACCCCCAGCGACTTATGTATTCGTGTCATCGAATCTATTCACGGTACATACAGACGATGAAAACTCAATTATGACCCAACAACCTCCTGTACCGCGTTTAAACTTAGCGCCCAAGTTGAGGCGTCCCCTCTCGCTGTGGAAGCCCTTGGATTATCTACGCCTGCTGTATTGGGTGTTTTTCTTTCCCCAGGCTTTGCGGTGGTATGTGAATGAATTCGGGGGTAGGTATATTCCTCAAGGGGAAATGAATTGGCGCAAGGGATGGGAGTTATTGCGTCAAAATGCTATTCAACGTCAATTACTTCTCCAAGGATTAGTTTTAACAGTAGTTACACCTCTAGCTGTAGGTCTAATTTTTCAGGCAGTAAACATTCCCGTTAACTGGTTAGGCGTGGCGGGAGCCGTGGCGTTAGGCGTGGTGGGAGCCGTGGCGTTAGGTGTGGCAGTAGGCGTGGCGAGAGGTGTGGCGGGAGCCGTGGCGGGAGCCGTGGCGTTAAGTGTGGCGGTAGGTGTGGCGGTAGGCGTGGCTGGAGCCGTGGCGTTAGGTGTGGCGTTAGGTGTGGCGGTAGGCGTAGTGGGAGGCGTAGCGTTCGGCGTGGCGGGAGCCGTAGCGGGAGCCGTGGCGGTAGGTGTGGGGGGAGCCGTGGCGGGAGGCGTGGTGTTTGGCGTCACAAGAGGCGTAGCGGTAGGTATGGCGGTAGGTGTGGCGGGAGCCGTGGCGATAGGCGTAGCGGTAGGCGTAGCGGTTGGCGTGGCGTTAGGCGTAGCGGTTGGCGTGGCAGTACTGCGTCCAGAAACCTGGCTTATTGGCTTACTTTTAAACTTGCGAATCATGCAAAACAGGAATTGGCTAGTCCCCCATATCACTCCGCTTCCCCTTCCTAATTTTGTCTGGCACTTGCAAGATTGGTTGCAAAATGATTGGGAAATAGGTTTACATAATACTAATGAACTGCTGGCATATACCCTACAATTCATTCCTGTTGTCCAAGCAGTTAATAAAGTACTTACTACAACTCCATCGGAACACATTATTTGGCGTGTTTCTTTACTAGCAGCAGATCCTTTTGATTGGAAATTAGTAGGTTTTGCTTCGGGTTCTTTGAGGGAACAAATCAAGTTACAACTTGTTAACGGCTTTGTATTCTTTCGTTATTTAAAAGAACCAAGCTCCCCTCCTTTAACAGTAGACATTCGCTTAGATACTCCTGCTCGTGCTGCTGCGGCTGGTTTCTGGCATCTGCATGAAAAAGAACTGGTGAAAGCAGTAAAGGCTTTTACAGTAGTGCGTTCTCTTCTCTATGGTGAGGAAATGTATACCCTTGCCCAAACTTTAACAGCGTTTCAGAAAGCTCAAACATCAGCGTCTATTGCAGCTATCCAAGTTCCTCCTTTTCCACAGGAACCGCTTTTACGTCCAATTACCTGGAAAGTCCTTGTTAATCTGCGACGAGTTATTGAGGATGTCAAGTTTGTTAATCGCAGTGTCTCACGTTCAGCCAGGTCTTTAGCTCTCAATCGAGCATTAGGCGAACTCACAAGCATCCTAAATCAAGCCAACACCTTGCCGCAAGCAGAGCAAGGGTTAATCATAGATATCGCTCAAACTTGGAAAGAAAGCCTTTTACAAATCACTGGTGAAGTGGGAGAAATTTCTATCACCAAGTCTGTGGTTAATCCTTATGTTGTAGGCGACCCCGTTCAAGGTCATCTCTTTGTTGGGCGAAAAGATGCCATCAGACAGTTAGAAGAACTCTGGGTGATGGGTAATCAACTCCAGTCTGTAGTTCTCTACGGCCACAGGCGTATGGGCAAAACTTCTATTCTGCTTAACGCTACTAACTGTCTAGGCTCACAAATACAGCTAGCTTATGTCAACTTGCTACGTTTGGGAGATAGTCCCCAAGGTGTCGGTGAGGTGCTAATGGCAATTTGTGATGAAATTTCTCAAACTGCAAAACTTCCATCACCAGCTGACGCTGATTTACTAAATCTTCCCTACCGGAGTTTTGAACGCTATTTAAAACAGGTTGAAGCAAACCTAGACGGTGGGTTAATCATCGCCTTAGACGAATTCGAGAAAATTGAAGATTTAATTGAAGCGAACAAAATACCTATCGACTTTATGGGTTTTTTGCGGGGATTGGTGCAAATGAGTTCTAAAATCGCCTTTGCCTTTGCTGGTTTACACACCTTAGAGGAAATGACAGCAGATTATTTTCAACCCTTCTTTGCCAGCGTCATTCCTATTCATGTAGGCTTTCAAGAACGTGCAGCTACCCGCCAAATTCTCGCTAACCCAGGTAATGAAGACTTCCCCCTCGACTACATCCCGGAAGCTTTAGATGAAATTTATGCTTTGACACATGGTCAACCATATTTAGTACAACTGCTGGGTTTTCAGCTAGTGCGCGGCTACAATGACTTTGTTTTTGAGCAAGGGCGATCGCGTGACCCAGTTTTCACAGTAGAAGATGTAGAAGCAGTCATCAATGACTCTGAGTTTTTTAAGCGGGGACGCTACTACTTTGATGGGGTTTGGGGTCAGGCGGCGCGGGGTGTTAAGGGTCAACAAGCAATTGTACAAGTGCTTGCACCTCATCCAGAAGGGCTAAGTCTGGATGCCTTAGCTCAATCTACAGGTATGAACGATGCCGATTTACAGGAAGCGCTGAATACTCTGAAGCGTCATGATGTCGTTGAGGAAATTCAGGGAAGCTGGCGGATTGTGGTAGAACTTTTTCGCCATTGGGTTTTGCAACATTAGAGTAGAGCGATCGCATTTGTTACTTTGGCGATCGCATTTGTTACTTCGGAGTTCGCATTTGTTATTTCGGGGTTCGCATTTGTTATTTCGGAGTTCGCATTTGTTATTTCGGAGTTCGCATTTGCTACTTCAGCGACACCATTTACTATTTATTGGAGGCTTATCTTCTTAAACTGCGCGGGTCTAGTGCATCTCTCAGCCCATCACCGAGTAAGTTGAATGCCAGCACTGTAAGAATAATCAGCACAGCCGGCGGCCAAATTAACCAAGGTTGCAACACCAAGATTGAAGCATTACTAGCCAGAGAAAGCATATTTCCCCAAGAAGGGTCTGGTTGTTGAATGCCCAAGCCGATGAGACTCAGTATCGCTTCTGAACCAATAAAACCGGGAATTGCAAGAGTTGCAGAGATAACTACATAACTAGCCGTTTGCGGTAAAACGTGGCGGACAATGATATAAATTGGGTTCCCACCCATTGCACGCGCTGCTTGGACAAATTCTCGCTCTTTAAGTGATAGTACCTGTCCCCGAATGACCCGTGCTAAACCAGCCCAGCTAATAACCGAAGTAATCACCACAATTAGCAAAAAGCGCTGGGTACTACTTAAACCCGCTGGTAAAACTGCGCCCAAAGTCACCAAAAGATAAATACTAGGGAAAGTCATTAGCACTTCTGCCAAGCGCATAATGATGCTATCAGTCACACCGCCGAAATAGCCAGAAATTCCCCCAACGAGCAAACCGAGGGGATAGGTAATGATAATACCAAAAATCCCGATAAACATACTGATGCGACCGCCATGCAACAGGCGGCTGAATTGGTCGCGGCCTTGGTCATCAGTGCCCAAAATATTGACTTTTGCGCCGGTTGTTGTGCCAAATAAATGCCAATTTAAGGGGATACCACCAAAGATTGTGACTTCATCCCACTTCGGTGGTAGTGGCAAACTCATCTGCAACAATCGGTATTCTGGCCCGGAGACAAATAGACGCAGGGGTGAAGGCTTTGTTGAGTCTACAATGATTTGGCGATCGCCTGTATCTAAATTCGTATTTCCCTGAGTCGTCGGATAAACATAAGGCCCAATAAACTGCCCTGATTGAGAAACCCAGTGTATCTTCGTTGGTGGCAGCAGCGAACCATTAGGCTGTGAAGCATAGGGGTCATAAGGAGCTACAAAATCAGCTGCAATTACTCCTATATAGAAAATTAACAGTAAAATTGCCCCAAATCGTGCCAAAGGGTTTTTCTTAAGTCGTCGCCACCAATCCATAGTAGTTAGGAGTTATAAGTTAGGAGTTATGAGTTATTAAGTTTTTATCTTAATTCATAACTCATAATTAATAATTTTTAACTCCTAAACTCCTGTACAGACGCGATTAATCGCGTTCCTAACTCTTAACTGCTAACTTCTCTAAATATCGCTGCTGTTCTTCCTGTTGTTTTTCATGTTCCACAACAAACACGTTTGAGTAGAGATTAGCAAGAATTTGTTTTCCCTGTTGTGTCAATGATAGGTAATGCAGTCCTTCTTGGATATAGGGATAAACGCCATTCCAGTAAAACTTAGCGTAGTTATTACGTAAATCCGCAGGGGTATTATAGCCCAAAACTTTATTTACACCAGTTTCTTCAAATTCGTAAAATAAAGAAGTAATTTTCTTCAGGTAACGCGGATCGCTTAGTTGACCAATCAAATCAGCAGCACGGACTAATCCTGCAAAGCATTTTGTATCTTGATGATCTTCCGCCGCCGGCACGGGAAATCGAGTCAATTCAATATTGCTCTTGATTGCGTCAGCATCTATTAATTTGTGACCTCCAAAACGCTCATCAATAAAAAGCTTGGCTCTATCAACATGATACGGCGTCAAACTGGCATCAGAAGCGCCAGCAGCCACAGAAATCATTCTGCCATTTTTACCTGTGGCATATAAGTTTGCTGTTTCTCGGTCTTGTCGGCAAACCCCTTTAACGTAGCCAATATCGTGACACACTAAGGAAATAATACAATGCAACCAGTCTTCACTGGAAACACCGCCTTCTCTGATATGTTTGCCACGTAAAATTTCTTGCCCCACTAGAGCGACTAGGACTGTGTGTTCAACATTGTGATAAAGAGCGTCGCTATTGGCAATGTTTTCCAAAGCCATGTTACCTGCCCAGGCGATAATGTCCTGATAATCATTTTTAAAGCAGCCATAAGTGCGGCGGTAGCCGTCTCGAATTTCATTTACGAAGGCATCAATTAAAATTTCAGTGGCATTGAACATATCTGGTTACTCTGGTAAATACTAATTTTTTATTGATTTTGATTGATTTCAAAATTCCATAATCAAGGCCACCCTTGCTGGAATTTTAGGCAATGGAGTTTGCTCCTTTGTAACTCACGTGTACCTGTAGCCGCTAGCTTTATCTATGTCTCGATACATGGCTTCCTGGCAACACAAAGGCTTTAAGAAATGATTGATTACGTGTAAAACATAATTTCCTGGTGTACCAAGGTACATAAATACTTTCGATTCTAATTAGATAAATCTAAATGAGCTATATTAGTTTTTCATATCTAAGCATTAGTTGACAGTGATCTCAATACAGATGGTGTGTGACATAGAGTAGCTTTATGAGATGAGAAAATTTTTTGTATCATAATCTACATAAAATTTATTACCATTTTTAGATAGTAATTTCTCTTAGTTGTGAGGTTGTATTATATACTGTTGCAGATAAAAGACATTCACTATGAAATGCGTCATAGTTAATATCGAAGTAAATAAACTTCAAGTTTTCTTAAGAAAATACCAAGATTTGGTATGCATAAACAGCAAGTAGAGGTGAAACTGTGAGCGATGAAAGTCTTTCAGAAGTTGAGGTGGAAGAAGCTATAACCTCTGAAGATAGGAATTTTTTAAGCAAATCAGATCGAAAGCAGACCAGGGCATGGTTGAAGCCATTATTCTTGGGTACTGGTTTAGGAATTGCGATCGCCTTGGTTGGGATGAGTGTATTAAATCGTTCTCCATCGCGTCAACAAAGTGGGGTAGCGGATAAAAAAGTTAACCCGGCGATGACAGTTACTACCGCCACAGTAGAAACCGCCCGTGTTGTCCGTACTCTTAAAACGACTGGGACTGTAGCCGCGAGTGATTTAATTCCGGTGCTACCGCAAACAAACGGTTTACAAATTCAAAGCATCCCCGCAAATGTCAAAGAAGGAGTTTTTGTCAAACAAGGGCAAGTGTTGGCGGTGTTAGATGGTTCCATACTGCAAAACCAAATTAGCCAAGCAAAAGCAGATGTGGAATCGAAACAAGCAGATGTGGCATCCAAACAAGCTGATTTGGCATCCAAGCAGGCAGATTTGGCATCAAATAAAGCAATAGTGCAGCAAAAACAAGCCGATTTAGCTCAAGCTAAAGCGAGGTTGGAGGAAGCAGGCAAAAATTATCAGCGCTATCAACAACTCGCTGACTCTGGGACGATTAGCAAACAAGAACTTGATACTCGTTCTTACGCTGTGAAAACTGCCATAGAAGTTGTGAACCTATCCCAAGAAAATGTGCGTAGCGCCCAGGCTAATATTGGCAGTGCCCAAGCCAATATTAATAACGCCCAAGCGATTATCAACAAAGCCAAAGCCGATGTCAAAAGCAGTGCTGCTAAAGTGCAACAACTGCAAACTCAGTTGGGACAAACTGTAGTACGTGCGCCGGTTTCGGGAGTAATTGCCGAGAAATTAGCTAGAGTCGGGGATGTCACTGGTGTACCGCCGCAAACCCAGGTGGGAATTGTTATTGGTGGCACACAAAAGCTATTTTCGATTATCCGAGATGAAAAGCTAGAACTTCAGGCGAAGGTGCCCGAAACTCAACTAACTCAGGTGAAAATTGGCGCATCCGTCCAAATTACTTCTGATGTCGATCGGCGGGTGCGATCGCAGGGACGAGTCAGAGACATACAACCACAGCTGAACGATCAAAGACGGGAAGCGACAGTGAAAATTGACTTGCCACCAACAACTTTACTTAAACCAGGAATGTTTGCTAGTGCTGCAATTACTACTGACTCAGGGATGAAAATGGTAGTGCCACAAAAAGCAGTGCAGTCCCAAGCTGACGCAAGTGTAATTGTATTCATCTTATCGAGTGAAAATACAGTCAGCAGCCAGAAAGTAGAGTTAGGAGATCCTGGCAATAATGAGACAGTGGAAATTAAGAGTGGGTTACAGTTAGGCGATCGCGTTGTCGTTGATGGTGCAGGCTATCTCAAAGATGGCGATCGGGTTCGAGTTGCAAATTGAAGGAAATAGGGAAAAATAACCGATGACAAATGACCAATACTTCTCTTCGAGAGGCTGCGCCAACGGCTTCGCTCAGTACAAGTAACAAATGACAAATGACAAATGACTAATCCAAAATCTAAAATCTAAAATCTAAAATTAATTTCCCAATGTCTTTTAATATCTCAGCCTGGTCGATTAATAAGCCTGTTCCCACGATAGTTTTATTTTTAATTTTGACGGTTGTCGGTTGGTTCTCATTCATATCCTTGGGGATTGATATTAACCCAAATATTGATGTACCAACAGTTTCGATCAAAGTCACCCAACCAGGTGCAGGCCCAGCAGAACTAGAATCCCAAGTGACGAAAAAAATTGAAGATGCTGTGGCGGGGTTGGGCAATATCGATTACATGATTTCCACCGTCAGCGATGGAAATTCTAAGACGACAATCAATTTTGTTTTGGGTACAGATAGCGATCGCGCCACCAATGATGTTCGGAATGCGATCGCTCAAATTCGCCAAGATTTACCCCAAGACATTAACGATCCAATTGTGGAACGCCTAGAATTTTCCGGCGGCCCAGTGATTACTTACGCAGTTAAATCAGATCGGCGTTCTGTAGAAGAATTAAGCAATCTCGTAGACCAAACTATTAGCCGTGCCTTGTTGGGAGTTCGTGGTGTAGCACAAATTCAGCGCGTGGGTGGTGTTGATAGAGAAATTCGCATTAATCTTAATCCAGACCGCTTACAATCTTTAGCGATTACCGCCACTCAGGTAAACGACCAAATCCGTGCTTTGAACATTAACTTACCTGGTGGACGTGCCGAAGTCGGTGGTAGCGAACAAAGTATTCGCACACTTGGAAGTGCCGCCAGTGTGGATATTTTGAAAACCTACGAAATCGTTTTACCACAAGGTGGTTCCGTACCTTTATCTAGCCTGGGAACTGTAGAAGATAAATTTGGTGACGTGCGCCAAGCTGCCCGTTTGAATAATCAACCTGTGGTAGCTTTTCAAGTCTTGCGTAGTACTGGCAGCGTTCTGGTGACTGTGGAAGAAGGAGTGAAAGCAGCAGTCAAAGAATTGGAAAAAACCCTTCCTCCAGATGTCAAACTGGATTTAATTTTTACTAGAGCCGATATTGTCCGCCAATCTTACCAAAGCACCATTGATGAATTGATTCAAGCTTCGGTGCTGGCGGTCATCGTTATTTTAGTGTTTTTGCGGGACTGGCGAGCAACATTAATTACGGCTGTTGCCTTACCTTTGTCAATAATTCCCACCTTCGCAGTGCAGCAAGCCCTTGGTTACACCCTCAACAACATGACTTTGTTGGCATTAGCCCTGGCAGTGGGCAACTTGGTTGATGATGCCGTTGTGGAAATTGAAAATATGGAACGCCACATGGCTATGGGGAAGTCAGCTTGGGAAGCTGCTTTTGACTCTTCCGACGAAGTAGGATTAGCGGTAATCGCAAGTTCAGCGACCATTATTGCAGTGTTTCTGCCTGTTGCCTTTATGGGTGGGATTCCGGGGCAATTTTTCCAACCATTTGGCGTTACCGTTGCCGTTTCCACAATTTTCTCAACTCTTGTCGCGCGGATGGTTACGCCGATGATGGGGGCGTATCTTTTAAAGGAGGCGGAGGGGCAGGGGGGCAGCACTTCGGCTACGCTCAGTGACCGAGGGGCAGGGGGGCAGAGGGGCAGAGGGGCAGAGGGGCAGAGGGGAGTAATAAAAATTTTGAATTTTAAATTTACACTTCCAGGTGGCGGGAACGGAAGTAGAAAACTTGGAGATGAAAAGGGTCAAGGCTTTCAACCTTATAGATCGCTTTTACAGTGGGCGTTACGCCATAGATTGACAACAATGGCGATCGCTTTAGCTTTTTTTATTGCCAGTTTGACGCTGGTTCCTTTAATTCCCAAGGGTTTTGTTGATGATGGCGATTTTGGAATTTCTAATGTATCTATAGAACTTCCTCCTGGTTCCACATTAGAAGATGTTAACAAGGTAGTCACACAAGCGACTGATATTATCCGCCAGAATCCAGTAGTTGAACGCGTACTAGCAACAGAAGAGATCAATTCTGCCAGTCTTGCGATTAATCTCAAACCCAGAGAGAAACGAAATATTTCCCAAAAACAGTTTGAGGAACAAGTACGTCCTAACTTTGAACAAATACCAGGAGCGAGAATTAGTTTTCAAAGTCAGTCGCCGGGTGACAGCCGCAAAGGTTTATCAATTGTCCTCAGAAGTGAAAATCCCGAAGCTTTGAATCAAGCTGCTGATGCCTTAGAAAAGCAGATGCGATCGCTAGCTGGATTGGTAGAAGTGGCTTCGACTGCAAGTTTGGTAAAACCAGAGATTTTGGTAATTCCCAACCCGCAACGGGCAGCAGATTTGGGGGTGACAGTGCAAGCGATCGCTCGGACTGCTTCCCTTGCCACCATCGGCGATAATGATGCCAACTTAGCGAAATTTAATTTAAGCGATCGCCAAATCCCCATTCGCGTCCAAATCGATCCGCAAGCGCGGGCTGACATTAACACAATCACAAATCTGCAAGTCCCCAGTCAAAATGGTAGATTGGTTCCCCTCATCGCAGTGGCAGATATCCGCTTTGGTAGCGGCCCTGCTACCATCAACCGTTACGATCGCGCCCGTCAAGTAGCTGTAGAAGCCAATTTGCAAGGGCTTTCTTTAGGAGAGGCAGTCCAGACAATCAACCAACTACCTGCGATGCAAAACTTACCGCCAGGAGTAGTACAGCAACCATCAGGCAGCGCCAAAATTATGCAAGATATTTTCGGTCGCTTTGGCGGTGCCTTGGGGCTGGCATTAATGTGTATCTATGCAATTCTGGTACTGCTGTATAACAACTTTCTTCATCCATTATCGATTATGGCAGCCTTACCCTTTTGTTTAGGTGGCGCATTAGTAGCGTTGATGGTTGCTCAAAAACCCTTGGGAATATATGCCTTGATTGGGATTGTGTTGTTGTTGGGGATTGTCACCAAAAACTCGATTTTGTTGGTTGACTATACGATTATCAATATGCAAGAAGGCAAAACCCAACGTCAGGCACTCATAGAATCGGGCGTATCACGTCTGCGACCGATTTTAATGACTTCTTTCGCAACGATCGCCGGTATTCTCCCTTTAGCATTGGGAATTGGCGCCGGTTCTGAAGTTCGCCAACCAATGGGAATTGCTATTATGGGCGGTTTTACAACTTCTACTCTGTTGACACTGGTGGTAGTGCCAGTGATATTTAGCTACATTGACAACTTCCAAACTTGGATTATGGATACAATGCGCTATGGCTTTGGTAAGAAACCATCGCGCCCATAATTGTAGAGACGGCGATTTATCGCGTCTTCCGCCTCGTGCCCAATTTGTGCGATCGCATTTACCAGTGGGAATCATAACAAACAGATTTACCACAGTAAATATCCAATGTCTTACCAAAACATTACCGCTTCCCTTTCCCCAGAAGATATCCAAGAAATTAAAGCAGCCTTTGCGACTATCCAAGCAAAGATGCCTTTTCTCGTTACCCTGAGTGCAGAAGAACGACGCAACTTATTTAAGATGGGCGATAAAAGACTAGCTTTTGTCAACAATAGCCTGATTGCTGCCCAATCTAACCGAGATATTTTACCAGCCAGTTTTGATTTAGATGAATTTGTGCGGGATTATCAACTAGCTGCTAACCTCACCGAAGTTTTGATTGGACTGCGACAACTGACAGAACAGGTAGATGATACCCTAATGGCAGTCGGTAGCGAAGCAATGGGTAGTAGTTTGACAGTTTATGATTACGTGAAGACTGCTGCTAAGAAAACTCCAGGGTTAAAAACTATTGCTGAACAATTAGGCGAACGGTTTAAAGCTATTAAAAGTAAACCTGCTAAAGCTGCTGTCGATTCTTAAAGGCTTTTAAAAAGCTTTTAGTGATGTAGCCAATACTTTGAGATCCCCCTAAATCCCCCTTAAAAAGGGGGACTTTGACTCCGGTTCCCCCTTTTTTGAAGGGGGGTTAGGGGGGATCAAAACGTTAACTGAACCCTATTGCCTTAAAAAGCGTGACTTTGACTCCGGTTCCCCCCTTTTTTAAGGGGGGTTAGGGGGGATCTCGAATGACTATGCACCAAAACCTACGCAGTATTGGGTAGGGGGCATAAACACTAGAAAATATGACAAACAAACTCAATAGCAGCAATCTCTATCTACCTTACAATCCAAAGCTTGTAGAAAGAGCGAAAGAACTTCGTAAAAATATGACCCCAGCAGAAAAAAAGCTGTGGTATGAATATTTGAGAAATTTTCAATATCGGGTTTTAAGACAACGACCGATTAATCATTTCATAGTTGATTTCTACTGCCCTACTTTACAAACAGTGATTGAAATTGATGGGGATAGCCATTTTACAAATGAAGGTCAAGATTACGATCTGGAGAGAACAAACATTTTGGAAGGCTATGGTTTAAAGATTATTAGGTTTACAAATAGTCAAGTTTTAAATCACTTTGATAGTGTGTGTGAGCAGATACAGCATACGATCCCCCCTAACCCCCCTTAAAAAAGGGGGGAACCGGAATTAAAGTCCCTCTTCTTAAGGGGTATTTAGGCGAACCTCAAAAAACGGGGAAAACTTCTTAAAGTCCCCCTTCTTAAGGGGGATTTAGGGGGATCTCCAATGACTATGCACATTAACCGAATCGTATTGAGAGTCTCCTGATTTGTAAAACGAGATATATCTTTTGATCGATGAACCTCAAAGCTTCGCCGATGAACCTCAAAGCTTCGCCGATGAACCTCAGAGCATCGTCGCTGAACCTCAGAGCATCGTCGCTGAACCTCAGAGCATCGTCGCTGAACCTCAGAGCATCGCCGATGAACCTCAGAGCATCGTCGATGAACCTCAAAGCATCGTCAATAAACCTCAAAGCATCGTCAATAAACCTCAAAGCATCGTCAATAAACCTCAAAGCATCGTCGATGAACCTCAGAGCTTCGTTAATGAGTCTTTGATACTCGTGAGCAAGTATTAAAGGCTCTCAATCAGGAATTAGGAATTGCAAGCTTGGTATTATACCGATAGCCGCGTGTAATCTGCCGCCTTGCCCTGATTTATGCTCATAACTCCCCGCCACACTAACAAGCTCTCCATCTTTTTCCTTTTCTGTTTCACCCTACTCCTAACTCTCTTCCTCTCTCTACCTTGGGTAAACGCCAAAGAAACCCCCAAACCCAAACCCCAAGATTGGCAGATTAACGGTATATCAGCAGCCCTTGATGACGGACACGACGAAGTTAAAAGATATGCTCTGGATAAATTAGTTGAGTATAATCTCAAAGATTTAAAATCCGTGGTCAAGAAACCAGAGGATATTGCCGAGAAAACTGCCAAAATCCTTAAGGATAAAACCGTTGATAAAGATGTTCGTTCCAGTGCAGCACAGGCATTGGGAAATCTGGGGGAGGTAGCCAAACCCTACGTCAAAGACATCCTCGACTTCCTCAAGAATAAATCTGTTGACTTAAATGTTCGTAGAAGTGCAGCAGACGCATTGGGAAATCTGGGGGAGGTAGCCAAACCCTACGTCAAAGACATCCTCGACTTCCTCAAGAATAAATCTGTTGACTCAATTGTTCGTTACGATGCAGCAGTAGCATTAGGCAAATTTGGGGAGGCAGCTAAATCCTACGTCAAAGACATCGCTGACATCCTCAAGGATAAATCCGTTGACTCAATTGTTCGTTCCGGTGCAGCAAAGGCATTGGGAAATCTGGGGGAGGCAGCTAAACCCTACGTCAAAGACATCGCTGACATCCTCAAGGATAAATCCGGTGACGACTTTGTTCGTTCCAGTGCAGCAGAGGCATTAGGAAATTTAGGGAAGGCTGCCAAACCCTACGTCAAAGACATCGCTGACATCCTCAAGGATAAATCCGTTAACACTTCTGTTCGTTCCAGTGCAGCAAAGGCATTAGGAAATCTGGGGGAGGCTGCCAAACCCTACGTCAAAGACATCGCTGACATCCTCAAGGATAAATCCGGTGACGACTTTGTTCGTTCCAGTGCAGCAGAGGCATTGGGAAATTTAGGGGAGGCTGCCAAACCCTATGTCAAAGACATCCTCGACTTCCTCAAGGATAAATCCGTTGATAAAGATGTTCGTTCCAGTGCAGCAGAGGCATTGGGAAATCTGGGGGAGGCAGCTAAACCCTACTTCAAAGACATCCTCGACTTCCTCAAGAATAAATCTGTTGACGGTGATGTTCGTAAAAGTGCAGCAAAGGCATTGGGAAATCTGGGGGAAGTTGCCAAACCCTACATCAAAGACATCGCTGACATCCTCAAGGATAAAACTGTTAACACTTCTGTTCGTTACGGTGTGGCTTCCGCATTAGGCAAATTGGGGGAGGCTGCCAAACCCTACGTCAAAGACATCCTCAATATACACAAGGATAATGTTGTTGAAAGCAGGTCTATTGATGATACAGATTCTGCATTCAGTAACTTGGGGGAAGCTGCCAAACCCTACGTCAAAGACATTCTCGACATCCTCAAGGATAAATCCGTTTACCCCCCCTTTGTTCGTTCCGGTGCAGCAGTGGCATTGGGAAATCTGGGGGAGGCTGCCAAACCCTACGTCAAAGACATTCTCAACATCCTCAAGGATAAATCCGTTGACCATTATACTCGTTCCCTTGCAGAGGCATTGGGGAAGATAGAACAACTGAACCTAAATAATATAGTTGTAATTATGGATAGTGTCTATTACGCAGGTCAATTAGAGTTTGAATTTTGGCGGTTTTGGTCTTATTTCCTAAGTGGCGGCACAGATGAAGTAAAAACGCTACTGACATGGCTGGGCAGACCTGAGAGAAAAACAATTCCTGAGCAACTTACCCATGATGAAGGCAAAAAAACGCTGGAGGTTTTTCTCAAAGCCTGGGAACCGAGTAAAGACCTGGATAAATTAAGAGAAGATTTAGCAGAACAGATTTCTATAGTTGCCAATAACAAAAAAGTTCATTGGCAATGGCAAGATATTGGTTTGCTACAATCCCACTACAATAACCTCAAAACTTCCTACCCTACTAAAGCTTATGCAGTACAGTCACAGATAAATAACCTTGAGGGTTGGCAGTGGTTTTTCAAAGCCGGAAACACCATCATCGCTCATATTGCCTTTTGGCTAGCCCTCATCTTTGCCTACCCCAAATTTCCCCAAGTCCAAGCCATCTTCTTCTGGAACCCTTGGGTACGTCGTATTCTCGGCGTGGGCTATGTAGGCTTTCTCCTCACCTGGTTTCCCCCCTTCCGCCGCAAATTATTTGAACCCTTCAAACCTTCCCTATTAGCCGATGCCGGCTTAGATAATTTTCACGATCAATCATACTTCCCAGAGTCTCAAGTCAAAGTTCCCACTTCAGGAGACATCCTCTCAATTACCGCAGCCTTACCCAGCATTCAAGGACAAATTATCTTAGAAGGTGATTCCGGCTTAGGCAAGTCGATGTTTCTCCGTCATCTGTTGCAAAACTCCCAGCGCATAGTCGTTTATCTCCCCGCCCAAAAATGTCATAAGGGCGTAATTGAAGCCATCCAAGACAAGCTACACGGACAAGCCCAAGATGCCAGCTTCCTGAAAAACCTGATTTACAGTGGCGCGATAGATATCTGCATCGACGGACTCAACGAAGTCACCGCCGAAACCCGCGCCAAAATCTGCCAGTTTGTCGAAAGCTATTTCCGGGGCAACATTATCATGACAACCCAGCCCCTAGAGTGGACACCCCCCTCAACAGCCAAAACCTACTACTTGCAGCCCCTTGAACAACAACAAATTCAAGAGTTTTTGCTCTCCCGTCAGCCGCGACTCCCCAAAGATGCCAAAATTCAAGGTGCTGATTACGCCCAAGCTTGTACCAATTATTTAGCAGAAGTCCTCAACAACCAGCAAGCTCAAGAAGAGTTAGATGCGGTCCGCCGAATTCTTTCTAATCCAATGGATCTGACAGTGGTTGCGCTGATGCTATCACAAGGTAAACAGCCAAACTTATTTCGCCTGCAAGAACAGCAATACAATCTAATGGCGGCAGAATACCTGAAAGAATGGAATCAAGAATTTCCCTTAAAGAAATTCTCAGCCGCCGTCTACCAAATGCGACTCGAAGACAAACAAGCCTTACCCGCCGATGAATTTCACCAAGTCGCCATGTCCTTGTCAGACGAGAAATACAAAATGGTAGTCAGCCGTCAGTGGCAAGATGAAAAAGGCGAAGCCAAGAAAGAATGGTACTTCCGCCACGATAAAATCATGGATTTCTTCTTGGTGCAAAACTTTCTCGGCGAAAGTGATGCCGCCGAAGGAATATTAGTTGATAGAATCCCCGCACGACATGAAAGCAAAAATTAAAGTTGGAACAATTCACCTAGAAGGCACTTGCTTCAAGTGCGGCAAGTACTCCGACCTCAAACTTTTAGGTAAAGACCTACTTTGTCCAGACTGCTGCAAAAAGTTTCAGTTACCCTGAATCCCCAGATGATTACTCATCAGGCTGGGTGTGTTCTTCATACTCACGAATCTGAAAATTTGTATCGCGTTGCAAAAAACGCTGTATATCCCTTGTGTAAAACAATATCCTTCTGAACTTGTGGTCAATCTTCTCATTCAGTTGCCCTAAAAGCATTTGAATGACATCCTTCCGATTTACATATTCTTGAATATGCAAAGCTAGTGTCCTGTCAATCTCACGAATTTTTTCAGTATTTCTTGTTTGTTCTTCAAGAGCTTTTTCAATTTGAGTAATCGAATTTGAAATTCGATTGATTTTGCTGATGACAGTAAAAGTTACACCACCAAGAACAGAAGCACTAACGAGAATCCCTAAAAATATACCAGTGCTTTCTAGAGTTAGTGTTATTCCTGGGGAGTTACTAGAAGAGTTGGTATTGGTAATAGCTATTATGAGCTGTGTAGTAGTCATTGGTCAAAGGAAATGAATTTTCATCGCCGTTAGTTATCTACAAATTCCCATATCTTCAAAGTGCAGTCTTGAAAGTATTTTGGGACTTCAAACGAAACTTTATAATCAGTCGGAAAACGTAAAAATTTAATGATTACTGGTGTGTAAAGAGAAACAAAGCGCGATTCTCCAAGTGCCAACCCTAACGAAAATGGTACAGGAACAGCTTGATTTAAATAACCAGCTTTGTACCAACTTGATTTAGCCGTAGCGCTAGATACTTGAACTGCTACGACTGCTGATGAAAAAAGGTGGGAAGGTTTAAAAGCTGCTATGGGTTCGATGATTATCCCACCTGATATTGTTGCGTTTTTAGTGGAATCCATAATTAGACTCCATTTTGTTGAGTCAGCAAACATTTCTAAGCCTTAATTCTGCTCAGAGTAACCCACTGACTACCGTATCCCTGCTTAAGGTAAATCCTGCCAGTCTCACCTAAAAGTGCTGTTACTTCTTCGGGTGTATTAAAAAGGTTTTGAAATGCATCAATTAGGGCTTCTAAGGTATAGGCAGTAGCACCTTCCGCGTTCTTCATGGCATAGAAAGGCAGCCGATGATAATAAAGTCCTGTTAAAGGATTTTTATCTGCAAACCGTAACCATCGTCCGTGTGTACTGGACTCAGCAATAGTAACGGGTGTCGCGTTTCCCTTGAACCATTCGACTCGAAAATAAGGGATACGACTGCCAGTATCTATTACTACATTTGCACCTGCTGCTGGTTTAGCAGTTAACAAACCAGCTTTAGCTGCACCACCAAAAACTTGCAATACTTTAGAATTCACCCTTAATTCTAAATTTCTTCCAACATCAATCAGGTCTTTTGCCCAAACTATTTGATAGTCAGCGTTAGGACGGGGCTTGTAAGGCTTTGGATTTTCTAGTCTTTCTGCTTTTCTCGCTGTCTCTCTTTTAACTTTCTCTTGAGCTAATTCAAGCGCCTTTGCTCCACTAATACGTCTTGCCATATTTCTCGATTTTGTTTTGAAAAACTATTAATTGCAATTTAGCCTTAAAATAACCGTATTTTTCTAGCGGAGATATATTATATTTCCTACTTCGATTTCCCAGAATCAAAAATTCATCTCAACTAAAGTTTAACTAAAGGGTCATATCTGTACGTAGTATCTATCAAGAATACTGGGTTAACTTCTCCGGGAATTAATGCGTAAGCATACCTAAATATTAAGTTAACTATTCTTCTGTACGATTTCTTTTTACGCTTTTTACCCATAATTATCTGAGTTTCGGTAACTTCACCGACAGTACTCGGTTTTTTGGGATTACCTACATTTATTTTTAATTCATCAAAAGGAACATCAATTACGTTGCAAATTTTCTTGTAGAGATTTATTCCATCAGCCTCATTGTTAGAAAGTATCTTTGAACCATTGGGGAACCCGTGTTTTGTATCTTTGTAGCTAATGCAAAGATTGCCCTTGGCATGAATAATTCCTTGTTTATTGTGAGTAAACTGAACTTTAATTTCATTTGCTATTTCTATTAATTTTTGACGCAAATCAATAGAAGTATTTTCTAAATTCATTAATCTAACGCTGTATTCTGCATCAGATTTATAGTTTTGCGTAGCTGGCACAGACTGAGAATCTTGTGAAAAGTAAAAGACTATTTTGGGATGACCTTCAACAGGTGGCTCCATATTTTCTCTAGAGCCATAGTATACAGCTAAATTCTTCCTTCCATATCCCAAGACATCAAACAATAAATGATGACGCAAGCTCATCATTGATTGATTGTCGTTATCTAACATTGTGCAAGCAACCCTTAAAGCACTTCTAGGGGAAGCAATGTTAGGTTTCCAATCATCCCCTAAATCACTAAAGTATTGTTTTACTAATGCATTGTGT